>CAYMRB010000001.1:0-95273 GCA_964392615.1 uncultured Planctomycetia bacterium
CCGTCGCCGGAGTGCACGAGCCCGCCGAGCTCGCGCAGCCGCGTAGCGAGGCCCGGCGCCTGCGCGTCGACCATGCGCGCGGCCGTCTCCTCCCAGCGCTGCCACGGCCACTCGGCCACCGCCGCGAGGCCCTGACGAACGAGGTCGCGAGTCCACTCGCGCAGGCTTTCGACCCCGTCGCGCATGCGTTCGTCGCGTCGGACGCTGCGCTTCTCCTGAGCGGTACGGCGACGCGCCAGGGTCTCCTCGCTGACGGGCTCCTTCGCCTGCGCTTCGCGTGCCGACTTGCGCGCCGCGGTGCCCGCGCGCTTCGCGAGCCACTCGTCGATCCACTCCGGCGGATCGGCGTCGACGAACCCGCCCGCGTCCTCGCTGACGACGTACGCGAGCGCGAGGCCGTGCTTGCACGGGAACTTGCGGCTCGGGCACGAGCACTTGAACGCCGGGCCGGTCAGATCGATGCCGACGCGATACGGCTTCTTGCCGCTGCCGCGGACCTCGCCCCAGATCGCGTCCCCACGCGTCGCGAGCAACAGCCACCCGCCGGGCGCCGAGAGCTTGCGCGCCGCGGCGATGCTCTTCGAGTCCGGCGCCATCGCGCCTACCTGTTCCGAGGTCCAAGACGGAAGCGACATGGGCTTCGTTGTACCAGGAAGCGCAGGCCTTTTCCTTGGATTCGCGGCCCCCATGAGAGACCGTGGAAAGCTGACGCCGAAGCGGATCAGCGGGAAAGGCCGGACGGAGCGAACGCGACATGCTCATGACACGACTGCTGCAATTGGGACCGATCGTCGTGCTGCTCGCCGCGGCCGCGGTTGTCGACGAACCGAACGCGACTCACCGCGAGGTGGAACCGCTACGACTCGATATAGGTCCCGACGGCCGCATCGAGACGATGGCGATGGACGCCGCGGGCAACTTGCTCGTCGCCGTCTCGTGGAAGTCCGAAGCGGACGCGGTGCCAAAGGGCGACGACGACAAGCGCGGATCGTCCGACGCTCCCCGCGGCAACCGCCGCAAGAGGAGCTCCGACGACAAGGGGCCTCGCGCGTACGCCATCCAGGTCGTCGCTCCGATGTCCGGAGACGTGGTCACGACCTGGCCGATGGCGGACGGGCTTCTTCCGAAAGCGATCTATGGCTGCGCCGACGGCTCGGTCTACGTCGCCGGCGGCGGCAAGCTGGCCCTGTTCGACCGTACGGGCCAGCGTGCCAAGATTGTCGACGTCGACGAGATCTCGAAATCGCGCTCCCTGGCCAGCGGCCTCTGCGTCTGCGAGACGGAGGAAAGCCGCTACGTCTTCCTGGCTCTCGGCACGGGCAACAGCCTGCGCGCGACCGAGGACATCTGGCGCTTCGATCGCGACCTCGCGAGCCCGCGGCGGATCGTCGAGAAGCAATACGGCTGTTGCGCGCACATCGACATGGAGGTGATGGGCGGCGAGCTGCTCGTCGCCGAGAACTCGCGCCACCGCGTCAACCGCTACAGCTTCGACGGCGAGCTCCTCGGCCGGTGGGGGAAGCGGGACCGCAACCGCATCGAAGGCTTCGCGGCGTGCTGCAATCCGTGCAACACGGACATCGGCGCCGATGGCACCGTCTACACGGCGGAGTCCGGAGTCGGCCGCGTGAAGAGGTTCTCGAGTACGGGCGAGTACCTCGGATTCGTCGGTTGGGTCGATACCACCGAGTTCGATCGCGGCAGCCGATTGGCATCGCAATCGTGCTACATCCCGGTCGAGGTCAACGAGGACGCGAGCCGGATCTATGTGATGGACTGTCGCACGCACTTCATCCGCGTGCTCGAGAAGCGTGAGCGTCATCGCCGGCGTATCTGACCTCTTGACCCGGAAGCCCATGAGAATCCAGCGCGTCGTTCTCCTCACCGCCGTTCTCGCTGTGGCCTCGCATGCGATCCTGCGAGCGGACGAGGACGCCGATTCGCCGTCGACGCCGCAGCGATGGATCGTCATGGACCCGCTCGCCTTCGAGCTCTCCTGCGCGTGCGTGAAGGGCACCGGCCAGCGCCGATACGATCTGCTCGCGAAGTTCCTCGCGCCCCGAATCGATCGGGACGTGTGGGTTGCGTTCGCCGAGAGCATCGGCGCGGGCGTGCGCCGATGCGACGGCGACGTCGACTTCATCCTCGGCAAGCGTTCGACCGTGCGCTTCGATGCGCGCCGCGAGGGACTCGCACTGCGCGAGATCGCTGCGCTCACCGACACGGCGGGCGAGATCGGGCTGCGCGGCGTATTCCTCGTCTCGAAGGACGATGCCGCTCGAACGCTGGGCGATCTCCGCGGACGCAAGATCGCGCTCGGTCCCGAGGAGGACCGCGAGACGAACGCCGCGGCGCGCGAGGCTCTGCGGCACGCGGGCATCGAGACGCAGGTCGACCTGAAGGAGTACGGCAGCGTCGACGCAGGAGTTGTCGCGCTGGTGGAAGGCGAAGCGGACGCCGCGGTCGTCCCGGAGTACTTGCCGGTGCTCCTCGAAGGTTGTGGCAAGATCGAACGCGGCTCGGTGAAGGTCATCGGACGCACGACGCCCGTGCCCTCGATCACCGTGTTCGCGACGAGCCGCGTCGGACGCGACGCGGAGAAGGCGGTGCGACGCGCGCTTCGAGGCGTCGCGTCGCAGACCGACTTGCTCGCGGCGCTGGAGTCGAGCCGTGGATTCGTAGCGCTCGATCCAGACTCGCGCTGGATCGACTGGCGTGGCGTCGACCGCAAAGGGCACACGCCTCACGTGCCGAGATCGCTGCCGCCCGCCCTCGAAACGCTGTGGACGGCCGAGCTGACCGGGCCGGCCGTCGCCGGGGTTGCCGTGACGACGCGCTTCGTCGTCGTCCCCGACAAGAACCGCGAGTTCACGCGCGACATCTTCCGCTGCCTCGACCGCACGACCGGCCAGCAGCTCTGGACGCTCGAGTACGACGCGGCCGGCAAGATGGACTACTCGAACGCGCCGCGAGCGACGCCGGTCGTCCACGGCGACAGCGTCTACTTGCTCGGGGCATTCGGCCACCTGCACTGCGTCGAGATCGACACCGGCCGGATCGCGTGGAAGCGGCACCTGTACCGCGAGTTCGGAGCCGAGGCGCTCGTCTGGGGCGCGACGTCGGCGCCGCTCATCATCGGCAAGAGGCTCATCGTCAACCCCGGCGGCAAGAATGCGTCGCTCGTCGCGCTCGACGTCGACACCGGCCGCGAGGTGTGGCGCACGCCCGGTCACGCGGCCGCCTACGCGGCGTTCATCGACGCACAGCTCGACGGCGTCCGCCAGATCATCGGATACGACTCGGCCAGCCTCGGCGGGTGGGATCCGGTGACGGGGAAGCGACTGTGGACGCATGTGCCGCGCGGCGCGTCCGACTTCAACGTCGCCACGCCCGTCGTGATCGGCAACCGTGTGCTCCTCGCGACGGAGAACAACGGCACGCGGCTCGTCTCGTTCGACGGCAAGGGACACGCGTCGGCGACGCCGGCGGCATCCAACGAGGACTTCGCCCCGGACACCTGTACGCCGGTCGTTGTCGGGAACCGCGCCTACGGCGCCGCGTACGGCGAGCTCTACTGCCTCGACGTCGAGGACGGGCTGCGTACGGTGTGGGTCGTCCAGAACGACATGTTCTACGACCACGTCAACGTGATCGCCGGCAAGGATCGCGTGCTCGCCTGGACGATGTCGGGCGACCTTCTCCTGTTGCGCACGGGCACGGACAAGTACGACGTCGTGTCGCACCTCCGACCGTTCGGCAGTGACGAGATCGACTCGATGTCGCATCCGGCGATCGTCGACAGCGCGATCTTCCTGCGCGCGAAGGGCAAGCTCGCCTGCCTGTCGACACGGATGCGGTTCTGAGCCGAGCTGACGCGGAGAAGCCGGGGCTCGGAGATCATGGGCAGGCCGACTCCTCGCAGCCCAGCGACGCGTCGGCCGCGAGCTCCGACGTACCACAATCCGGAAACGGCACGGCCGGAGGCGGGCCGCCGAGGAAGTGGTAGTTCAGCAGGTAGACGGGATCGGCGATGTCGACCCCCGCGTCGCCGTTCACGTCCGCGGCAGCGAGGCAGCGCGGAACCGCCCCTCCGACGAACAGCCCGTTGAGGACGTAGATCGAGTCCGCCATATCGCAAGCGCCGTCGCCGTTGCAGTCGCCGCGAGAGAACGGAATCGCGGGAGCATCGAGCCGAACGATCAGAATCTCGTTCATGAGACAGCCGTCCTCTGCCGTCGCGGGAATCCGATTCGTGCCGGCTTCGAAGTCGGAGACATAGGCGACATAGAAGCCAGGGCCGCCGACGGCCGGGGCCATCTCGAAGGTCAGAAAGTCTCTCGATGCGAACGCCGCGATTGTGGCTCCCCGCACGATGTCGACGGGCTCGGCACTCGAAGTGACCGAATTGGCGGCGACGGGGCGATTGGACATCCCGTCGGTGTCCGTGATGACGAGCGCGACGGGCCTGACCTCATTGGCGCCCAGATCTCCGGTGAACTCCCAAGCATCACCGCGCGTGGAGACTCCGAGCGAGAATCCAAACGAGTCGGTGGCGTTCCGCATGCCGATCGAGATCTCCGCCGCGGCTCTCGGTACGGCGAAGTCATCGGTCGTCATGCCGAAGCAGAACGCCCAGTCGAGACACGTCGCACCGCCGCGCGGGGCGACCTGCGCGATCGCCGCATTCGCAGTCAGCGAGCAGAGGAGGGCCCCCACGACGATCGCGACCAACGCTCGGTGCTTCATACCAACGGCCTCCGGTGCTGACGCGGCGAAGCGAGCGCATGCATCAGGTGGCACGCGGCGGGCTCGCTCAATGACTCCCGTCACGACGCGCTCGCGTCGGTCGCCGGCGTGCGCCGAGTCTGTGGACTGGCGGCGAGAACGCGGGGCCGAGTCGGGCTACCGAGGCTTCGTCACCTCGAGGTAGCGCCGCGCGAACGATTCGCCCAGTCGAATCGTACCGGCCGTGCCGAAGTGCACGCGCTCGTGCGGCAGCTCGCTCGTCGGCACGCTCCACGCATCGCGGTCGTCGGCGACGATGGCGGCGATCTGACGGTTGACGTCGGCGATACGCTCCTCGCCCCACGGCCCCTTCGGGCTGAGCTCGGCGATGAAGCAGCGCAGCCGGGGACCGAGATCCTGCCGCAACCGGGCCATCAACGCCTTCAAGCGCTCGCCGTAACGCGGGCGGTACGGCCCGAAGTACGCGTCGTGCTCGCCGCCGAGCCAGAACACGCCCTCGATCGAGACCCGCGCGCCCCGCGCCTTGACTGCGGCGAGGGATTGCCGCACGGTCTCGACGAGATGCGCATAGACCGGTCGGCTCGCGTTCTCGTCGGGCTCGGGGAGCCAGTCGAACATCACCGACGCGCTGTCGGTCACCTTGACGATCGCGATCGGATCGTCGATCTCGTCGTCGAGCGCTCGGGCGAAGCTGAGCTCGGGTCCGAAGTAGCCGAGATACCCCGTCGGGCCGAGCGGCACCCAGCCCTTCGAGCGATGGGCGCCGCCGCCGAGAGAGTACCAGTACATCATGTCGGGTCGCGGCTTGGCGAGCTCGGCGTGCGCGCGCTTCGCGGCGAGGTCGTCGATCCACGCACCCTCGCCTTCCATATTGCGCCCGCCGATGAACACGACCACGCGAAGCGGACGGCTGCGCGGTACGGGCGGGCCATCGCGATACTCGGCCGTGGCCCGTGGCGCGCTTCGATCGATCGTGCGCAGATACGCGTCCGCATAGGCCTCGCCGTGTTGCAGCTGACCCAGCGTGCCGAAGTGGTAGTGCGGCTGCCCCTTGCCCATCACCTCGAACGACAAGTGGCTCGTCGGCACCCACCACGTGCGCGGGTCGGAGTCGACCACCTCGAGCTGCAGCGCGCGAACGACCTGCATGTTGCGCCGGTGGTCCATGCCCCAGATGCCCTTGTGGCTGATCTCACCGACGAAAAACTTGAGATCGGGCACGCCCAGCTCTTCCCGCAAGCGCGCGATGAACCGCTTCAACCGCTCGCCGTAACCGCGGCCGAGCTCGCGGTTGAGCATGTCGTTCTCGCCTTGGTGCCATAGAACGGCCTCGAAACGGTATTTCACGCCTTGGCGATCGAGATCCGCGAGCGCGCTGCGAACGAGGTCGATCGTGTGTCGAAAGAGCTGCCGTCCCTCCTGCGGCGAGTCGGGATTCCAATCGTACGCCAGCGTCGTGCCACCGACAGCCGACTTGATGATCGCGATCGGCGCCTTGATCGCCTCCTTCACCTTGCGCGCGAAGGTGATCTCGGGGCCGAGACGCCGGTCGATCGGCGCGAGAGCCACCCAGCCCTTCGAAGCCGTCGGACCGCGACCGAGACGGTAGACGTACCGCACGTCCGGCTGCGGCTTCGCAGCGCCGACGAACGGCGGGAAGCCGTCGACCTCATCGACCTTCGTGTCGGCGCCCTCCATGTTCGACTGACCGGCGAGGAGGAACACGCGCAGACAGGCCTCCTGAGACTCCGACGCCGGCGCGCGATCCTCGTCGCCGACGAGTTCGGTGGTCGACGCAAACAGCGCGACGACTAGAATCCCGGCGAACGTCACTCTGGACACGGACGTCATGACGAGGGGCCCTCGGTCGCTGCGGTCCGGGTCGTCTCCTGCCGCCGTGGCTCGACGCCGTGCAGGTGGCGCACGAAGAAGTCCCTGCGTCGACGCACGAGATAGGGCGACTCTCCGATGCCGTGGCCGGCACCGGGCACGAGCACGAAATCGAAGTCCTTGTTCGCCTTGATCAGCGCGTTGACGACCTGCATCGTCGATGCCGGATCGACGTTGCGATCGAGCTCGCCGACGGTCAACAGCAGCTTCCCCTGAAGCTTGTTCGCATGCGTGACGTTGGAGTTCTCGGCGTACCACGGGCCGACGGGCCAACCCATCCACGCTTCGTTCCACCAGATCTTGTCCATGCGATTGTCGTGACAGCCGCAGTCGGAGACGCCGACCTTGTAGAACTCGGGGTGGAAGAGCAGGGCCGCGAGCGTGTTCTGGCCGCCGGCCGAGCCGCCGAAGATGCCGACGCGGTCGAGGTCGAGATACGGGTACTTCTTCGCCGCCGCCTGCATCCACAGGATGCGGTCCGGAAAGCCGGCATCCCGCAGGTTGCGCCAGCAGACGTCGTGGAACGCTTTCGAGCGATTCGACGTGCCCATGCCGTCGATCTGCACAACGACGAAGCCGAGCTCGGCGAGCGACTGCGCCCGATGGAACGAGCGAAACGACTTCGGCACGTGGGAGCCGTGCGGGCCGGCGTAGATCTTCTCGATCACGGGATACTCACGCCCCGGATCGAAGTTCGTCGGCCGCAGGATGATGCCGTGAATGTCCGTCTTGCCGTCCCGTCCCTTCGCGACGAAGCGTTCGGGCACGCGCGAGCCTGTCGCGACGAGTGCCGAGAAGTCGCCGCGCTCGAGCACGCAGACGAGGCCGCCGTCGTCCACACGGCGCAGCTCGGTGACGGGCGCCATGTCGACACGCGAGTAAGTGTCGACGATGTAGCGGCGATTCGGCGAGTACTTGATGTCGTGGGTCCCGTTGCCGTTCGTCAGCGCGAGGAGGTTCGAGCCGTCGAAATCGATGCGGCAGTAGTGGACGTAGTACGGATCCTGCTCCGGGTAGATGCCGCTGGCGCGGAACCACACCTGGCGCTTGTCGTTGTCGACCCTGTCGACCTTGCGCACGACCCACTCACCGCGCGTGATCTGATTCTTGACGTCGCCCGTGCGCGAATCGATGAGCCACAGGTGATTCCAGCCGTCGCGTTCCGACATCCAGATGATCTCGGACGTCGCGTCGATGCGGTGCAGAAACGTCTTGAACGCGTAGTCGACGAACGTCTTGCTCTGCTCGTCGATGATCACGCCGACCTCGCCGGTCGTCGTGTCGATCGCGACGAGACGAAGGACCTGATGCCCGCGCTGGTTGTAGAGGAACGTGAAGCGGCGCCCGTCGAGCTCCCACCGGTGGTGGGAGATGCGGTACGGATTCTCGAACAGCTCGTCGCTGACCGGAATCTCCTTGTGCGCAGCGACGTCGAAGAGGTGCGGCTTCGAGACCGTGACGCGGTCGCCCGGTTTCAGGTAGTTGTGCGAGTGGAGCTTCGGCTGCACCTGGTCCTTCGGCGACGACTCGACCATGTGTACGGTGTGCCTCTGCGCCGCCGCCGTGCGCAGCGCGATGATGCGCGAGGAGTCGGGCGACCAGTGGATGTGACCGAAGCCATCCTCGTGCTTGCCGTCGTTCGTGAGGCGATACTCCGCCCCGCCCTCGGTCGCCTGGATCCACAAATCGTGATCCTTGATGACCGCGGTCCACTTCCCGTCCGGCGATTTCGCGCCCGCTCGACGGGGTTCCGGATCGGGAGCGATGGCCGCGGCGCTGCCGTTCGACGACGCGACGAGAGGCGACACCGCCGCATCGACGGCTGCATCGACGACGACCGCACCGTTCGACTCGGTGTCAGCGTCGGGTCGGCGAGCCTCCTTCTCTGACGCCGCGTTGTCGCGAATCTCGTACTTCTCGAGATCGCAGCGCCAGACTTTGCCGCGCGCCTTGAAGCGCAGCGTCTTGCCGTCCGCGTCGAAGTCGAGCGACTCGAGGTCGAGCTTGTCCGCCGCTGCGGGTTGCCCCGAAGCCGCCGCCAAGGCCGTCGCCAGTCGTGCGTGATCGAACGCGAGCTCCCGCTTGCCGGCAGCAGCGTTCACCAGCACGTACTCGCGCTGACCGGGCCCCGTGTCGACGCGGTACCAGAATCGCTCGCCGTCAGCGAACCACTGCGGCTGGACGCGCGTGCGAAACACCTTGTCGCGAGTCGTGCCGCGCAGCCGGTCGGCGCGCTCGTAGTCGGCTCGCGTGCCCTGCGCGTCAACAGCGTTCGAGGAAACGAAGACGAGCACCAAGCCCGTGCCGAGAAGCGTCTTTGGACTCATGATCTCAGGGTCGAAAGAGAAGGGTCGTCAAGGTGGCGCTACCCCTACGAGTCTACCTCCCGGGCGCTCGTCGGAGCCAGCCGCGAAGAGACGGCGGATCGCCGCTACTTTCTTGGCAGTTTCACGGTCGTCTTCACCCAGGCAGCGTACGCCGCCTCGGTCTTCGCGGCCGTTCCGTGACCAGCGTAGAACAGGAAGCGATAGCGGAAGGACTGCTTCGTTCCTTTCTTGATGACGAGGTCACCCGTTCCCTTCGGCTTACGCTCGAAGTTGTGGACCCCGAACGGATTCGCCGCGACGAGCCCGTAAGCGCGCGCGTGCCACCACGTCGGGTGCCGGGGATTGGTCGGGTGATCGAAGATCGCTACGCCAACGTCTTTGCCGTCGACCGTCGCGAAGTAGTCGACCCACTTGGCGCGCTTGCCCCAGATCGCACCGCCCTCGACGCCGCCGTTATTGCGAGCCTTGGCGCCCTTGTCGATGCGCAGGCCCGGGTGCGTCCGGATTCCCGCCGTGCCCTCCTTCGTGTCGCCGAAGGTGACGTCGCCGTGCGTCGCCTTGATCGTCACCGCGTAGTCGATGGCGCGGTCGCCGCCGGGAAGAAGCACGAAGTCGATCTGTTGCTCGTCCGTGCAGACGATCGTGCCGTCGGCCTTGCGCCACTCGTTCTGGAGCGCGACGCCGACGAAGTGCGATGTGCCATCGTTCGTCGAATGCGACCTCGAGTTGTTGACCTGCGCCTTCGTGCAGACGATACGTCCGGCGTCCTTGCCCAAGTGCCAGAAGCTGACTCCGTTCACCTCGCCGTGCGTGAACCACAGCGATTGGTGGTGCGGGTGATCGGGCTTCTCGCCCTCGACGCCCTTCTTCATCGGGAAGTGGCGCACCATGCGCACGCCGCCGGGGCCGAGGATCGGATAGACGATCGGCTTCGCGAAGCCCTTGTGGTGCAGGGACGCGAACGGCTCGCCATCGATGGTGACCGCCACGGCCTTGCCGCCGTCGACGGCGCGAAGCGGACCGGCTTGTGCGGTCGACTGGGCGGCGGCGAAACGGCTAACGAGCACGGCGCCGGCGAAAGCGGAGAGAGCCACGAGACCGCGGACCTTGCGATTCGAGAGCATGCTGCGTTTCCTCTGATCGGTTCGACCTTTGGGCGGCGGGAGCCGCCTCAGAGCCAATGTAGCACGGCTAGCGCTCCTCGACGATCACGACATCCGTCCGTCCGCGCCCGAAGGTCTCCGGGCGGTCCATCTCCTCGGCGTGCGGCGGCGGCGCGAGGAAGCGTCCGATCGTCGTGGCACGTGCGCGATAGGTGAGCTCGACGGTGCCGGCGCCGAGGCGCGTCGCGAAAGCCTCGACGCGGTCGTCGCGCAGGTTCTCGTGGACCGCCCACGACGACCAGCGCGTGCGCGCGTGCGGCCCGAGGCCTCGCTCGCTTGCAGAGATCTCGAACCCGGCCGGCAGCGGATCGACGAGGGCGACGTGCTGGCGCCGTGCCGGTGTCGTCAACACGACGCGCACGAGGACCAGCGCGCCGGCGCGGATGTTCCAACTGCCGTCCTCGAGTCGGATGACATCGTCGCGGTCGTCATCGAGCGACTCGAACACGCGCTCCACGGCGAGGCCACGATCGAGCTCCGACACCATCGGATCGACGCGCGCGACTTCGAGGGCCAGGCGGTAGTACGCGCGCCCCGCGCCGCTGTGCTGCACGACGACTCGCCCGCCCGCCTCGCCGAACGCGGCCCTCGGCAGGAACGCCCGGTGTGTCGGCGCATCGCGTCCGACGAGGCGTCCGTCGAGAACGCATCGATCACCGAGCCACGCGCGCGCCGTCGCGTCGGGGTGCGTCGCCTCGCGCGCTCGGAAGTAGTCCGCCAGCGCGACCAGCGCCACGCTGTTCTCCTGTGTCGTCCGCCACCGCCCGCCGCTGCGACGCGACAGCAAGCCGCGCGCGAGCTTCGCCGCGAGATCCGCGTCGGCGTCCACCGCCAGCAGTGCGGTCAGCACGAGTGCCTCGGTGCGCGCAGGCGAGTGGAACAGGAGCCGCTCGTCATCGCCGTCCCGCATCGCGACGTGCGCGACTCCCGCCGACTCGACGACGCACTTCACGAGGCGCTCACGCAGGGTGTCGACCGTCAGGTCGTGTTCCGTGCGATCGAGAAGCGGCAGCAGCAGCGCAGCTGCCTCGATCGACAGCTTGCCGGGACCTTCCTCCCACGCGATACGATCCGCCTCGCCCGCGATGTCGAGCACGTCCAGCGGATCGGAGTGGCGAGATCGTGCGGCGAGAGCGTATGCCTCGAGCGCGGCGCGGCGGAGCGGCGAGTAGTCCGCCGGAATGTGCCGGCGATGGGTCGCGTTCAAGAACGCCAGACAGCGCGCGATCACGTCATTCGACACACCGAGGCCCCGCGCGTCGGCGCGAAGCAGTGCATCCGCCACCAACACGCTGACGAAGGGCGGCGCCTCGTCGCGCTCCGACCACAGGCCGAACGCTCCGTTCTCACGTTGCCGTGCGACGAGCGTGGCGATGTCCGCATCGATGCGCCGCCGGATCTCGTCCTTCGACGGCAGCGCGCCGCCGAACGCGGGAAGGACGCGGCGCAGCGCGACCGCCGCGAGGAGTCGCGACGCGATCTGCTCCGAGGACTCGTAGGGATACGACGTCAGGTAGAGCGCTGCGTCGGTGAGCTCCGTCAGCGCCGTCGGCGACACCGTCAGCTCGACGCCGCCCGCGTCGCGACGTGCCCCCGCCGGCACCACGATGTCGTGCGCCACGACATCGCGGGCGACCTCGCCGTACGCCGCGTAGGTCTCCGATCTCAGGGCGGGCCGCACGGGGATATCGGTCTGCGCCGTATCGTCGAGCTCGCCCCCGACGGCGGCGATCTGCACGCGCGCCATGCTGACGTCACCGACGTCGGGAACGCGCGCCGTGAAGCGGAGCTCGGCTCGATCACCCGCGTCGACCGTGACGCGACGTCCGGTCGTGTCGATCCACTCGAGACCTCGCGCGCGCACCGCAACGTCGACGTCGAGCGCGACAGGCGAGCCGTTCTCGACGAGCACGGGCAGCTCGAAGCGATCGCCACGGCGCACGAATCGCGGCGGCGACGAGCGCAGCCTCAGCGGCGGCCGCACGATGATCGTGCGCGCATCGGTATGTCCGGCCTGCGCCGCACCGGCGACCGCGACGGCCCCGACGCGATAGTGCGTCAGGTTGTCGGGCAGATCGACCGTGACACTGGCGCGACCGTTCGCGTCGGTGCGCACTGTCGGCACGAACAGCGCGAGCGAGTCGAAGCTCCTGCGCAACTCGAGCTGCGGGTGCTGCGCCTCGGGGCCGAGGTCGACCGCGGCGAATCGCACGCTGCGGTCAACCGGAGCATCGGGCAGCTCGGAGTAGCTCTTGGGCGCGAACCGCCATGCGATGGCGGCCGGGTCGAGGTCGACGACCGAGAATCGCGTCGCGCGCCAGGTCGCCAGCGGCGCGTGATATGCCGTCCAACTCGCGAGCGGATCGTGACGCCAGGAGGGCTCGCACAGCGCGAGCATGGCATCGTCGACGATGACGAGGGCGGCGTCGGCGTCGGCGACCGGACGATCCAGCGCGTCGCGAACGAGGAGGTCGACGATCGTGCTTCCGCCCGGTGTCGACACGTCGTCACGCGGCACCGCGGACACGTCAAGGCGCCGTGGCTCGTTCGACACGTACAGCGTCGCGCCCGTGTGCGCGACCACGGAGCGGCGCGGCATCGGGGCGGTTGCGTCCGCCGACTCCACACCGAAGGAGCGACGGGCCGCGCGCCCCGACAGCGTGATGTGCGCCCAGACGACGGGCGCGTGGCTCGGCTCGATCGGAATCCGCAGGACGTGCGAGCGCTCGGTCATCCTGAATCGCCGGCTCTCGACGATGCCGCTGCGAAGAAGGCAGAGCGTGCCCTCGGCTGGCGCGAACGACGAGAGGACGAGCACCTCGGCAACGTCGCCCGCCTCGTACTGCGGTCGATCCGTGATGGCCTCGGCGGTCTCGTCCTCGAAGTCCGGCACCGGCGTGCATTCCGGGCCGGCGAGCCAGAGCGTGCGCTCGCTCTCGGCGCGTCGTCCGGATTCGTCCTCGACGCTGACGCGGACGCGATAGATTCCCGACTTCTCGCGCGGCAGCTCGATCGTCACGGGCCCGTCACCCGACAGCACGTCGGTGGTCGTCAGATCGGTCTCGACGATCTCCCAATCGTCTTCCTCCGCGTCATAGAACTCGTCCTCGCTCTTCGGCCGCCGCTCGCGCTCGATCAGCTCCCACTCGATGCGCGTCGTCGCGACTCGCATCGTGCGGCCGGCCAGCGGCGCGCCGTCGAGGTCGGTGACAACGGCGTCGATGCGCAGCGGCTCTCCGGCGTACGCGTACGGACGCTCGGCTCGCAAGCCGATCTGCGCGGCGGCGGGGAACACCGTCAGCCGCGTCGCAGCCGTCCGTTCCCCGTGACTCCCGTCCGCGGCACGAGCCGTCGCCGTCAGCCGCAGAGGCCGCGGCGGCTCGATCGGTTCGAGGTCGACGCGCAGACGGTGGACGCCGTCGATGTCCGTTCGACCGACCCGATGCGATTCGTGGACGTGCGATGCGTCGTGCAACTCGAGCTGGTCGTGGTGCCACCACGGAACCCACGTGCCGAACGTGAAGCCGGGCCACCGCGCGAGGCGGACGCTGGCCGGCACGGACCGGACCTCCCAGGCGACCTCCGTGTCCGGCAGCACCTCGCCCGTGAAGTACCGCGCCACCGCCGTCAGCTCGGCGGTGGAGCCCGCAATGCAGGACCGTGACTCGCGAGAGACGTCGACCTCGAAGCGCGGTGGGCGTTCCTCCTCGACGATGAAGCGGTGCACGTGGGTCGTGGTCACGTCGTCGAGCTTCGACGAGCTGACCGCGTTCAGCTCGAGCGAGTATTCGCCGAGCGGACCATCGGCCGGGAGATCGAACGCGATCTCGAAGCCACCGGTCGCTGTCAGCGGAGCACGACCGCGGCAGATCTCTGCACCTGGGAAGTCGAACCGGGGGTGTGGGCGTGGAGCCCTCGCGATGTACTCGATGGACTCGAGCGCGTCGCCCGGGAGCTCGACGTCGCCGTCGGGCTGCACGCGCACGATCCGCACCCAGCCCTTGGCGCGAACCCGCTCGCCGCCGCGGTAGAACGAGCGATCGTCGATCACGTGCCAGGCGAGCTCGTCGGGAACCTCGTGCCGCTGCCAGCCGAACAGGTACCCGTCGTCGTCCTCCCCGTCGTCGAACCACTCCGAGTAAGGCAGGAAGGCGACGTCCGCACCTCGGCGCGCGACGACGATGCGCTGCTTGCCCGTCGACGGAAGCGGCAACCGAGCTTCGCCGTCGGCGTTCGTCACCGCGCTCGGCCCGTCGGGCTCGAGACTCACTTCGACGCCCGCGAGCGGGCGGCCTTCGGCGAACGACGCGACGCGCACGATCGCCACCGTCGCGTCGGCGTGGACTTCGATGCTGAGGTCGCTGCGATGCAGCCACAGGCTCTGACCCGACGTCCAGCCGTCAGTCGTGCCGCGCGCGGGCACCTCGAGTTCGACGACGAGATGGCCATGGCCGTCATCGAAGAACGGCGCGAGGTCGACCTTGACGAGCGACTGCCGCCATCGTTCGTCACCCGGAACGTAGCAGTAGTCGTCGAGCGTGGCTCGGACGCGCACGATCTCGCGATGCAGAGGGGCCCCGAGCGACCGCGGTGCGCGCCGATAGCGACGGAACGCGGGCCAATCCGCCGGCGAGACTCGATGCACGCGATACGCGAAACGATCGAGCTCGTACGGCAGGACGGGCAGGAACGGCGGGACGTGCGGATCGAGGACCGTGAGGAGCGCGTTGATCGTCAGCAGTTCGCCCCGGTCGTGATGTCCCCGTCGCCTGCTGGTGACGAAGCTGACGGTCACCGGTGCGGCGAGCGTCTGCCCGGACGTGTCGCGCAACGTCGCGGGCAACGTGACGTCGTAGGCCGTCAGCGGCTGCCAGTCGGCGTGGAGATCGAGCGCATTGTCCCGGACGCGCGCTCTGAGGTTCTCGACTGCCGGATCGACCCGGATCGCCGTGACGTCGACGCTGGCTGGTTCGATGTCGTTCGTGAACTCGAAGTGCACGGACGAATCGAGTCCGCCATCGCTGACGAACAGGGACCGCTCGAACGTGCCGTGCGTCCGAAAGGTGAACCTCTGCGCCTCTGCGGCGCGCGGCCCCTCGACGGAACGCAGACCCGGGCCGACGTCGACCGCGACCACCTCGTCCGGCGGCAACGGATCGACGACGACGAGACCGACGCTGCGGTCGCGAGGAGAGTCCAAGCCGCGCTCGAGCTCATCCTCGGTCGCTGCGCGCGTCCGGTGCTCGCCGGCGGGGCTCGTGACGCGAATCGACGCGCGAGCACTCGCGGCATCGATCCGCTGGTCGAGAGTGACGACGATGACCGGTCGAAGCGTTGCAGGCGTGCTCTTCGGTGCGAAACCGACGACCTCCGGAGCGGGCGTCGCGAACTCCCACTCGACCGCCTTCTCGAGCTTCGCGCCCGCGAGCGAGGTCAGCGTCCGTGGAACGGTGACCCGAAACGTCGACGCGAGCGGGAATCGCGCCGCCGCCGACGCATTCGTGCCGCGCGCGCGGAATTCGAGCATGCGCGCGCCGGTCCATCGCCACGTGCCCTCGACGGCGGGCGCGATCACGGGCGGCGTCGCGGGTGGCGGCGCGCCGTGTGCGACCATCGGCGCGGAGAAGTTGATCGTGATCGAATCGGCCGCCGCGACCTCGCCGACGGGAGCGCGGCGCAAGATCGTCAGCGGAACGGATGGCCGCGCAGGCGGCGGAGGAGTGACATCGACGCTCGCAGGAAACGGCGCGTCGACCGTGCGGGCCTTCGGCGGCGCAGGCCGTTCGATGACGACCAGCTTGCGGCGCGGCGGGGGCGCCTCGAGCGGCGGGAGACGGCCGAGCACGGCCTGACGGCGCGCGTCGTCCAGGGGCGCGACATCGGTGTTCGTGGACGGAGAGGTCGATTGCGGCGCAGTGTCGTTCGGTGCGACGGCGCGCAATCGAAACGGTGGGGACGGGCTGTCGTCGACGGCCGGCTGCTTCGCCGGTTCGTCGGAGCGCGCAGAAAGAGGAAGGGCGACCGCGAGAATCGCGGCGAGCACTCGTAGAGCGGTCATGGCGCCTCCGTCCGGCGGCGGGCGGTCCCCTCTCTCGACGCCAGTGTACGCGGAGACGATCAGCGACCCAAGCGCGTCAGCGCGGCTTCTTCTTCCACGCCCGCACCCAATCGATCGAGTAAGTCGACGGCAGGTCGTCATCGCGCGGCAGGCCGAACCACTTCGGCATCGTCTCGCTGTCGAAGTTCAACGTCAGCGGCTGGTGCCACGAACCGTTCGGACCGCGGCGCACGAGCTGGCCGTCGAAGTAGAACTTGATCTCGTCCTCGTCCCACTCGAGCCCGTAGACGTGAAAGTCGTCGGCAAGGTCCTGCGGCGCGATGAACGCGCTGCCGCGACTCCAGTGGTTCTTCTTGGTCGGCGTGTGGAACACGTGCACGTTCATGTTCACCTTGCGCTCGAAGCCCTTCGCGCCGCCGCCGATCTCGAACACGTCGATCTCGGTCCACCACTCCTTGCAGGAGTCGTAGAACCAGAACGAGCTCGACCCCGCCGACCGCATCGGCCTGGCGCGCACTTCGAAGTAGCCGTACCGCACGCGCGTCTTGCTCTTCACGGCGGCGCAGGAGTACGAGTGGAAGCCCCGCTCCCGCAAGCGCTCCGGAATCGTGTCGCGGCGCATCGTGAGCTCGAGCCGGCCGTCTTTGACGCGAACGTTCTCGGGACGGAAGAGACCCGGCTGGCGCCCCTTCCACTGCGGGTTCGTCGGCCACCATCTCGCGCGATCGAGCTCGGTGCCGTTGAACTCGTCGCTGAGCGGCTCGTACCGCGCCCATCCGCCCGCGTTCTTCTGGTCGGACAGCGGGAACGCGTCCGTCGTGCGCACGGATGCGGGCGCTGCCGCGTCGGGCTTCACGTCGCGCCAGCCTTTGCGACCCGGCTCCGGCGTCGACGGCGGGCGATCGAAGATTCCCTCGAGCGCCGGAAACTCGGTGCGGCTGAACGACATCTTCTGCAGCATCGGCCGCCACACATTGTCAGCCTCGGTCGCGGGAAGGAAGGCGACCGCGTGCACGACACCGCCTCGGGGCAGCGCGAAGGGCCCGCGATAGCGGCGCGACGACTCCCAGGTCGCCGCCTTCGTCTGCAGCCAATAGCGGATCTCGACGCCGGGCTTCGACGTGAGCGAGACCTTGCCGAACGGATCCCGGCGGGCGGTCGGCGCTTCGGGGGCGTCGTCGGCACCTCGAGCGCCGGTCGACGTGATCGATAGACAGGCCACGAACGCGATGAGACGCAGGTGGGACGTGGACGTGGACATGGCGGCACCTTCGCTCAGAAGAACGCGACGAAGTACTCGATTCGTCGTTCCTCACCGTCGGGGCCTGTGAGGCCCTCGATCGTTACGAAGTATACGGCACCGGCTCGGACGGTTGCCCCCTTCGGTCGAAAGATCACCGCCGGACCGCTGCCGAGGTTCTTCTCGCAGGTGGAGAGATGATCGTTCTCCAGAGGCGGAATCCGCTGGATCTTCGCCCGGCTCGTCGTGACGCTCGGGACGCGGCGCACCGAGGCCCGTACCGCCCGCCGGTCGCCCAGATCGTATTCCGAAGGGTGGAGCGACACGTGCCACGCGTTCGTCGAGGCGAAGAGATTGGCAGGCATGTAGCCTCGGGGCGGAAACGCGATGATGTCCCACTGCGGCACGGTTTCGGCGCTCTTGTCCGTGGCCCACATCGCGACGTACTTGCCGCTGAGCCCGAAGCCTGTCTTCGCCATCGCCGGGCCCAGACACCAACGTCGGTGCCCCACGGCGTCGATGTTGGACGGACCGGAGTCCCGCATGAACCCGTCGACCGAGCTCGGCAGATTGCCGATCTGGTGGAGATTGCTCTTCTTCGCCCCTTCCTTTCCCAGCTCGAAGATGTCCTTCGGTACACCGGGATTCTTGTCGATGTGGTGCGTCATCCGTCCGAGCCTCACGAGAATCTCGGTAGCTGCGGCGCACTTCTCGTTCATGTCGCGGTCGAGGGTGAGGTTCTCCCACGGAACGCCGGCTGCACACCGATACTCCCGGAGTCGGCGCAGCGCTCCTCGGGCGGTCTCGGGTGCACCCGCGAGATCGACCGCCGATTCCTGTGCTCTGGTCAGATCGCGGCGGATCTCGATCCTCGACCGTGGCAGAGCGAGGAAGCCTTCGACCCAGATCTCCTCCGAGACCGTGCGCCCGAGGCGGTAGCTCCTGCGGGGGCCGTGCAGATCACCCCGGACGTACTTGCAGGTGAGAGACTGCTTGCCCCGCTCGTCGTACTCGACGTAGCTGCCGTCGAGCTTGCCGTGTCGGTACTTGGCGGCGACCTTCTTCTTGCCATTGGGCCAGTACTCCGTGTACGAGCCATGACGGTGCCCCTTGGAGTTCGTGCTGTAGACGAGCTTCTTCTTGCCGCTCGCGTACTTCTCGACCGTTCGCCCTGCCGACGCCGTGGTCGATGCGAACGCAACGATGGCCAGTGTCAAGAGCCAGTATGTCGCAGGCCTGCACCGAGGTATTCGTGATCTATGCGCGGTCGAACACGGCGTGAAGAGGGGTGACAGAATGTGGGATCGTCCCTGGTCGGGACCCAGAGTGGCGCCTGTCGACTGGTTCATTCTCGCTTTGCCTCAACCGCTGTGGTTCGGAGGAGCTGCCCCCGTATCGTCAACCCCGGGAAACCCGCTGCCGCAGGGGATTCGTGCGGACGATACTACGCGGGATGCGCCGAAGGGGCAACGGTCGGAGAGTCCGAGTGCAAGCACTTGATGCGGGCTTCATGAGGCTGTGTTCGGGAAGCTGCTTCCGGATGTTCAGCGTCCGTGAACCGTGCCAGATACTCGTCGCGCATTCGCTGTCCCCTCTTCTTTGCGAGCTCAACGCCTTGGCGTGACAACTCTTCAGAGAGTCTCGCGAACGTCAGGCTGTGAATCAAACAGGAAGCGTCGCATGGCGCCTTCCCATCTCGCCGTCCCACGGGCAACAATGATGCGGCACGCCCGTAGCCGCCTTTGAACCGAGAGATCCCGATGCACACGAGCCCTCGACAGCCCATCGGCCGACGCCGTTTCGTCCGCACGCTCGCCAGTGCCGCCGCCGCTGCCGGCGGCATTCGCGCGCTCGCCGCGGCGACGCCCGCCATTCCCGCCCGCAAGCCCGCCCGGAAGCTCGCGCTCGGCTTCGACAACTTCAGCGTCCGCGCGCTCGGTCTGAAGGCGCCGGCGCTCGTGGACTACGCCGCGCAGCTCGAGGTCGACTCGCTGCTCCTGTCGGACCTGAAGGTCTACGAGCGCCGCGACGACGCGTATCTCGCCGATCTGCGCAAGCGGGCCGACGATGCCGGCATCGCGCTTCAGGCCGGCACGGGCGGCATCTGCCCGACGTCGCCGCGCTGCATCAAGGACTACGGCACGCCCGAGGAGCACCTCGCGTTGGCGATCCGCATCGCGCGCGCGCTCGGCTCGTCCGTCGTGCGCTGCTTTCTGGGCGGCCGCGGCGAACGCGAGGGACCCGGCGGCATCCAGCGGCACATCGCGTCGACGGTCGAGGTCTGCAAGAAGGTGCGCTCGCTCGCGCTCGACAGCGGCGTCAAGATCGCCGTCGAGAACCACGCGGGCGACATGCAGGCGCGCGAGCTCGTCGGGCTCATCGAGGCCGCCGGCAAGGACTACGTCGGCGCGACGGTCGACTCGGGCAACGCGACGTGGACACTCGAGGACCCGGTGCGCAACCTCGAGCTCCTCGGTCCGTACGTCGTCTCCGCCGGCATCCGCGACTCGATGGTGTGGACGGATGACAACGGCGCCGTCGCGCAATGGACCGCGCTCGGCGACGGCTGCGTCGACATGAAGAAGTACGTCGAGACGTTCGCGCGGCTGTGCCCGAACGCGCCGTTCCAGCTCGAGATTATCTCGGGCGCGCAGCGAGCGTTCCCGTACCTGAAGCCGGACTTCTGGGGGCCGTACGAGGACGTGCGCGCGGTCGATCTCGCCGCGTTCCTCGCGTTGGCGAAGAAGGGGCGACCGATGCAGCGCTTCCAGCCGCCGAAGGGAGCCGCTCGTCAGCAAGCGATCCGCGAGTTCCAGAAGACAGAGCTCGAGCGCAGCATACGATACGCGAAGGACGTGCTCGGAGTGGGGCGGCGATGAGGATGGCTGGGCACATCTATCTTGTCGCGGCCATCGCGGTGCTCGTCGCGCGAGGCGCGACCGGCGACGACAAGCCTCTCGACTCGGACGTCGACTACACCGTCCGCGTCGACACGATCAGCTCGGGCTTCGACAAGAAGACCTGCTGGGTCCATCCGCGCGCCGGCACGATCCCGCCGGCAACGCGCGACGCGAAGCCGATCGTCGTGCTGACGATGCAGAAGCTCCTCCTGACGGGAAGCGACGTCTTCTACGCGCTCAACGAGATGCGCACCGACGACCTCGGCGCGACCTGGACGGAGCCGACCGAGCACAAGGAGGCGCTCGGACGCCGCGACGAACCGGACGGCGTGATCGTCGCGACGTGCGATTTCACGCCCAAGTGGCACCGGCAGACCGGCAAGCTGCTCGGCACGGGGCAGACCGTGCGCTATCGCCGCAATCGCGTCATGGGAGTGCGTCGACGCGAGGTGTCGTATGCGGTGTACGATCCGACGCGACGCGCCTGGACGCCGTGGGCGATGCTCGAGCTCCCCGATCGACCGGAATTCGCGAACGCGGGATCCGGCAGCGCGCAGCGCTTCGATCTCGAAAACGGCGACATCCTGCTGCCGATTTACTTCAAGAAGCCGACGGCCAAGCAGTACAGCGCAACGGTTGCGCGCTGCCGCTTCGACGGCACGACATTGCGGTACGTCGAACACGGCTCCGAGCACACGGTCGCGGTACAGCGCGGATTCGCCGAGCCGTCGATCACGCGCTTTCGCGGCCGCTTCTTCCTGACGCTGCGCAACGACGTCAAGGGCTACGTGACGTCGGGCGACGACGGCCTGCATTGGGACGATCCGCGACCGTGGACGTTCGACGACGGCAAGGAGCTCGGCAGCTACAACACGCAGCAGCACTGGGTCGCGCACGGCGACGCGTTGTTCCTCGTCTACACGCGGCGGGGAGCGAACAACGATCACGTCTTCCGCCACCGCGCGCCCCTCTTCATCGCCCGCGTCGATCCGCAGCAACTGTGCGTCGTGCGAGCGAGCGAACGCGTGCTCGTCAAGGAGCGCGGTGCGAGGCTCGGCAACTTCGCCGTGACGGAGGTCAACCCCGACGAGACGTGGGTGACCGTCGCCGAGTGGATGCAGACGCGCGGCCCCAACCCGCACGACTTCCGCGTACCGATGAAGTACGGGTCGGACAACGCCGTGTTCGTAGCGCGAATCCGGTGGAGCCGGCCGTCTCGCTGATCACTCCAGCGTCGGCCGGGCGACCTCTCCGCGCAGCTGGGCCTGGCCGGGCTCCTTCTCGTACACGCCGTAGAACATCGACGTGCTGTCGAGCCACAGCGTGATGCGGTGCATCTCCTCCTTGGAGAGCTTCACGTCGTAGTGGCCGCTCTTCAGCAGCGCGTACAGCTTCGACGCCTTGGCACCGAAGCGACCGGGCGTCGTGCGCAGGCCGTTGCCGTAGTCGTGGAAGCCGTACTTGCGCACGAGATTGTTGTACGACGTGTACCAGCGGTTGACGATCGGCTCGGCGGCCAGGCTGATCGGCTTCTTTTCGTGCGTCGCGTGACAGTCGACGCAGTGCTCATCCAGCACGGGCTGTACCAGCCGCGGATAGCTGAACGGGTTCGAGCCGTCGACGTCGGGCGCGAGCCGCGACGGAGGACGCTGCAACGCGAGCGGCGTGGCCGCGGCGGACGGCGCCCGTTGCTGAGGCTCGTGGCACCCGGCGCAGACGAGTGTCTCGCCTTCTCGCACGTGTGTCGCCGACCGCATCGACTGCACGGCGAGGCCGTCTTCGTCGAGCGCCTGGAAGAACAGCTCCCGGTTGGCCGGCACTGTGAAGTGAGCGCTGCCGTCCGCTTCGACCGGCGCCGTACCGAGCACCCAGCGTACCGGGACGACCGAGTCGCCCGCCGATTTCACGCGCAGGGCGGTCTCATGAGGCCGCAGCCCTCCCGACGGCACGCTCATCGGCAAGACCTGATAGACGCGCAGGGCCTTGATCTCGGTGCCCGCGGGCCACGGCTTGATGCTGTCGTAAACGTCGAGCACGGCCATCGTGCCCTCGCGCGGCTTGTCGCTCGACAGCGAGGCGGCGTTGACCGGATCGGTCTCGGGACCACCGCGGGCGATGTTCGGTGTCGCCAGAGGTTTCGGTCGCGGCACGAGCGGGATCGGGCTGAGGCACGCGATCTCCCGATCGCGGTAGATCAGCTCCTTGTTGCCGAACGCATCGACGAGATAGATGCCGTAATTGCCCGGCTGGAAACCACGCCCCTGCATGCCGGAGCGCGGCTGCATCGCGGCATCGTAGACGCACAGGTAGTAGTCCTCGCTCAGAGCCCACGGCGTGCCGTAGACCTGCGCGCCGCCCTGGCTCTCGGGGAAGCGAATCTCCGGCGTGATGCGCTTGACGGGCGCCATCGCATCGTCGTCGGGCACGCTCGGGTCGATGAGGATCAGCGAACCATACGCCTGACCGTGGTGCGGCGCCGCCGTTCCGATGAACTTCTGTGAGCCGGGAATCGCGCGGCAGTCGAGCTCCATGTCGGGGCGAGCGCGACGCGGCGAGAAGTTGCCGTGCACGGCCCGCGGGTTGCGCCCGTCGAGCGTCGTGACCCAGGGCATGTGGGCAGTGCAACCGTGGCGATCGACATAGTCCCAACGCGTCCAGAGGATCTGTCCGTCATTGGTCACGCTGGGGTGCCACTCGTTGGTCTCATGGAAGCTCAGACACGTGATGTCCGAACCGTCAGCCGCCATGTCGTAGAGCGTGTAGGTCGGACAGACGCGACCGCAGCGCAGGTAGCCGCCGCGCCGCTCGCTGATGAACGCAACGCGATCGTTCGGCAGGAAGCACGGGTCGAAATCGTTCCACGTGCCGTCGGTGAGCTGTCGCAGACCGCTGCCGTCGGCGTTCACCTTGAAGACGTGGAAGCAGCGGCCTTCGGCCCAGTGCCCGCGGCTGGCGTCGGTGTGGTGCCGGTGTCTCTGGTCGCCCTTGCACTCGACGTAGGCGAAGACGATCTCCTTCGCGTCATAGGACAGATCGGGCGACAGGAACGAGCCGCCCTCGGCCTCCGGCCCGTGGACATTTCCCGAGCCGTCGAATCGCAGGCGCGGCGGCGTAGTCGGACCGCCCGTGAGCTTCTGCCCTTTCAGCCGGCCGTTCTCGACGACCGAATCGGCGAGCACGTCGCGCACCGTCGGCTTGTCGCTGAAGGCGTCCTCCAGCACATACAGCCCGCCGCCCGGCGCGGCGGCCATGCCGTAGTACTGGTCGCACATGTGGTTGAAGAGCGACCGATGATGCTTGATGAACAGAATCTCGTCGAAGTCGAGCAACGGGTTCGCGAGCGCGATGGCGCGGCGCACGCGGCAGACCTTCACGTAGATCTCGAAGCGCGCCCGATCGTCGCCGATCCCGGTCGCCTCGGCCTCTGCTCGCAACGCGGCCAAGCGCTCCCGCTGTGCCGCGAGATCCGGAGCTCCGCTCATGGCCTGAACGTCCGCGAGCAAGGCCGTCGTGCGCCGCAGGACGATGTCGAGCGGATCGCGATCCGTCGCGAGAATCGAGGCCTCGGGCCGATAGATCTCGCCGGCGATTTTGTCGAGATACGACCGCTTCTTGATGTCGGCCGTCAGCGCGATGTACTGGCCCTCCAGCTCGCTCAACGGCTTGCTGCCGTCGCGCTCCCACGGCAGGCCGGGCCCTGACTTCGCGACGGGGATCGCCTCTACAGCAGGGGCCGCTCGGCAGAGAAGAGCAAGGACCAGAGCGGCGAACGTCCTGGTGAGCGTCTGACGCATAGGTAACTCCGTACGCGGATAGGGTCGAGGTCGAGCCTGATCTCTCGACCGTCGATCGTAACTGTTCGCCGCCTGACGCGCAGCAGGATCTTCGGCTCTACCAGCTCCTGTCGCCGAGCAGGTACGCGTCAATTTCGGCGGCCGCGTCGCGCCCGGCCCCCATCGCGAGGATGACCGTGGCGCCGCCAGTGACGATGTCGCCTCCCGCGAACACGGCCTTCTTCGAGGTGCGGAGACTGTTCTCAGACACCTTGATGTATCCCCACTTGTTCGTATCGAGATCCGGTGTCGACGACTGTACGAGCGGATTAGCACCGGTGCCGATCGCGATAATCGCCATATCGAGCGGCGCCTCGAATTCGTCGCCCTCGATCGGCTGCGGTCGTCGCCGTCCGGAGTCGTCCGGCTCGCCGAGCTCCATGCGCTGGCAACGCACCGCGCGCAGCCAGCCGTCCTCCGTGCCGAGGAACTCGAGCGGGCTCGCCAGCGGGATCAGCTCGATGCCCTCTTGCTTGGCGTGGTGGATCTCCTCGAGTCGCGCCGGCATCTCGGCTTCGGTGCGGCGATAGATGATCGACGCCTTGGCCGCCCCGAGCCGCAGCCCGGTGCGGATCGCATCGAGCGCCGTGTTGCCGCCGCCGAACACCGCGACGTTCTTGCCGGCGCAGTCGTACGTCGGCTGGTCGTACTCGGGGAAGCGGTACGCCTTCATCAAGTTGACGCGCGTCAGGAACTCGTTGGCCGAGTAGACCCCGTTGAGATGCTCGCCGGGCACGTTGAGGAAATACGGCAGACCGGCGCCCGTCGCGACGAAGACTGCGTCGTAGCCCTCCTCGCCGAGCAGCTCGTCGACGGTGACCGTCTTGCCGATCACGACGTCGGTCTCGAACTCGACGCCCATCTTGCGCATATTGTCGACCTCGCGCCGCACGATGTCCTTCGGCAGCCGGAACTCCGGAATGCCGTAGACCAGCACGCCGCCGATCTCGTGGAGCGCCTCGAACACGCGCACGCCGTGGCCCTTCTGGATCAGGTCGCCGGCGGCGCTCAGTCCCGCCGGCCCGCTGCCGACGATCGCCACGCGCTTGCCGGTCGCCGGCGCGATTTCGGGCAGCCCGATCTGGCCGGTCTTGATCTCCCAATCGGCGACGAAGCGCTCGAGGTTGCCGATGGCGAGCGAGTCCTTCTTCTTCGCCAGGACGCAGGTGCCCTCGCACTGGTCCTCCTGCGGACAGACGCGGCCCGTGATCGCGGGAAGGACGTTGTCCTCGCGCACCTTGGCCGCCGCTGCGAGGTAGTCGCCCTGGTGGACGAGCTCGATGAACTCCTTGACCTTGACGCCGACGGGACAGCCGTCGACACAGACGGGATTCTTGCACGAGAGGCAGCGCAGCGCCTCTTGGACAGCGGGGTCGACGTCGAGGCCGAGATTGACCTCCTCGAAGTTGCGGCAGCGTTCGGTCGACAGCTGCTCGGGCATCTTCTGCCTGGGGATCGCGAGGCGCTCTTTGGGCTTCAGCGGATTCGTCATCGGGGCAGCGCCTCCTTCCCGTCATCGACCTCCGGATGACGCGCGGCGAGCTGGCACTGCTCGCTGACGCGGGCCGCGTCGATCTCCGGATGCGCACAGTACTGTTCGAGCGACTGACGCTCGGCGCCGAGGTAGCTCTGATTGCGCCGCGCGAGCACCTCGAAGTCGACGTCGTGAGCGTCGAACTCGGGGCCGTCGACGCACGCGAACTCCGATTTGCCGCCGACGAGCACGCGACAGCCGCCGCACATGCCCGTTCCGTCGACCATGATCGAGTTCAAGCTGACGACCGTTCGAATGCCGTGCGGCTGCGTGACCTCGGCGACGGCTCGCATCATCGGAATCGGACCGATCGCGAGAACGTAATCGACGCGCTCGCCGGACGCGATGATGGCGGCAAGCTGATCGGTGACGAAGCCCTTCGTGCCGTAGCTACCGTCGTCGGTCGTGATGTGAAGCTCGTGGCTGACGGCGCAGATCTCCTCTTCGAGGATGACGAGTTCGCGATTGCGCGCACCGACGATCGCGTGCACGCGATTGCCGGCTTCCCATAGGGCGCGCGCGGTCGGATACGCGATCGCGGTGCCGACTCCGCCACCGACGACCACGACCGTGCCGAAGTTCTCGATCTCCGATGCGGCCCCCAGCGGCCCGACGACGTCCAGGAGCGCGTCGCCGGCCTCGAGCGCGTTCATCAGATGCGTCGTCTTGCCGATCGCCTGCACGATGACCGTGATCGTGCCGGCGTCGCGATCGACCGAAGCGATCGTCAACGGTATCCGCTCGCCGCGATCGTGAACGCGGACGATGACGAACTGCCCTGCGGCCCATTTGCGGGCGACTCGCGGCGCCCGGATCTCGAGCCGCTTGACGGAGGGGGCCAGGCTCACCGCCTGGATGATCTCGAACATGGTGTGGACGACCTCCGATCTCCTCGAATCAACGCATCCGCAAGAGGCGACAAGACGGCGCCTCTCGACGATTCCGCGGGCCCCCCGGAAGGGACCCCTTCCCCCGGCAATCTGCGTTCCTCAGCGATTTTCCGTGTGCCTGCGCACGTTGTACGGATCCTGCGGGCAAAATCGCCGAAGAATCCGCGATTTCGTGGACTTTTTTTCCCGTCGCGTTTCGACGCGTGCGGCTTGAAAGCGGCGCGCCGATTCCGCATGTTGACGCGAATACGCCCATGTGAGGGAGACTGGCGATGAAAAGCAAGAGCGAAGCACGACGACTCGCGACGGGCCGGCTATTGACCGCGCTGGCAGCGGTCCTCGTGGTGAGCGGTTGCGTCGGGCCGAGACGCGATCGGTTCCGCTACGACCGCGTCGCCGCGACCGCCGCGGAGTGCAACGCGCGATCACCCGAACGCGACGCGGGCAGCTCGAAGATCAGCGGTGCGCCGCTCGATCTGCGCAGCGCCGTCGAGCTCGCCCGAGCGGGCAATCCGGACATTCGCATCGCCCTCGCTTCGCTTCGCCAAGCCGAGGCCGCCCGGCGCGCCGTGTCCGCGGCGTTTCTTCCCGTCCTCGCGCTCGACACCGGCTACCTGCGCGCGGATGCGCCGTCGCAGGCTCTCTTCAAGTCGATCGACGCGCGGCGCCTCGCGCCGGGGACGGACTTCAACGACCCGGGCGACTTCGAGAACTTCGAGACCGGCTTGACCGCGCGCTACAATCTCTACCGCGGCGGCCAGGACGCGCTCGACAGCTGGATCGCGCAAGCGGGAGAAGACATCTCCCGGCTCGATCTCTCCGCGGTGCGCAACGGCGTCGTCGCCGCCGTGATCGTCGCGTACTACGACGTGCTGATGGCCGACGAGCTGATCGAGACCGCCGTCGCGTCGGTAGCGACCGTGCGCGCGCAGCTGCGCGAGTCCGAGGCGAAGTGGAAGGCCGGGAACGCGCTGAAGTCCGACGTGCTGTCGCTCGAGGTGCGAGCGGCCGAGGCCGAGGAACGACGCATCCGCGCCGAGAACGCCGCCAAGCTCGCCGTCGCCGCGCTCGCGAACCTGCTCGGCCTCGACGCGGACGCGCAGCTGGAGCTCGCCGATCCCGATGCGCCCTCCGAGACCCAGGCCGCGGTCGTGCCGGAAGCGGCGCACCTGCCCGCCACGTACGAAGACGCCCTCGCCGAAGCCTTGACGCGACGCCCGGAGCTGCACCGCGCGCGCCGCTTCGTCGAGCGCAGCGCGCTCCAGCACTCGAAGTCGCGGCGGACGTTCCTGCCGCGCGTCGATGCCGAGGCGCGAGCGTACTGGGACGACTCGCAGTTCGAGTACGACGATAACCGAACGAATTGGTTCGTCGGCGTGAACCTGTCTTGGGACCTCTTCACCGGCGGTCGCCGCACTGCGGGCGTCGAGAGGACCCGCGCGCTCCTGAACGAGATGCTCGAGGCGGATCGTCGGCAGACGCTCGCGGTGCAGCTCGACGTCAAGAGCGCGGTCTTGCGTCTCGAAGAGGCTCGCGAGCGTCTGCGCGTCAGCGACACGAGCGTCGCGCAGGCAGACGATTCGCTCGATCTCGTGCGTGAGCAATACGAGGGCGGCACGGCGGCCGTGACGCGCTATCTCGAAGCCGAGTTCGATTTGACCCGCGCACGGATGCGGCGGACGAACGCGGCGTTCGATCTCAGAAAGGCCCAGGCTGACGTCGCGCGCGGCATCGGCCGTTTCGCCGACGCAACCCCTGACACCGAGGAGTGAGCTGTCGTGAAGGACGGACGCTTCAAGACGATCGGCACGTGGATCGCCGGACTTGTCGGCATCGCTGCGATCGTGCTCGCGATCCTGTGGATGAGCGGCGCATTCACGCCCGGACGCATCGACCCGGGAATCCTCCCGCCGCCCGCCGGCTTGCCACAGCCGAAGAGCGTCGCGACGGTCGCGTCGCAAACCGTGCCCGAGTGGTACGAGGCGGTCGGCACCGTGCGATCGGCCGTCGAGGCGCGCATCGCGCCCCAGGTGACGGGGCGAATCATCGACATCGCCGTCGAGGAGGGCAGCGCGGTCTCGAAGGGCGACATCATCGCATCACTCGACGATGAGGCGTTCCGCGCGCGCCTCGAGCAGGCTCGCAGCGGCGTGCGATCGGCCGAGGCGACCTTCGAGCAGGCCGCGTCGAGCCATGCGCGAATCCGCCAGCTGATCGCGAAGGAAGCGGCGACGACGGAGCAGCTCGAGGCCGCCGCAGCGCTGGAGAAGCAAGCCGACGCCGCCGTCGAGTCTGCGCGCCAGAAGCTCGAGGAGGCGCGCGTCGCGCTCGGCTACACGCGCATCGCGTCGCCCCTGAGTGGCGTCGTCGCGCGGCGCGAGTCGGACTCGGGCGACCTCGCATGGCCTGGTCGCACGCTCGTCGTCGTCCACGATCCGAGCCGCTTGCGTCTCGAGGCGAGCGTACGCGAAGGGTTGATCGGCGGCGTCGCGGTCGGTCGCACGGTCGAAATCTGGATCACGGCGCTGTCGAAGACGCTGCCCGGCTCGATTGACGAGATCGTGCCGTCGGGCGATCCGGTCAGCCGTAGCTTCGTCGTCAAGGCGAGCCTGCCCGCGGAGGCCGTCGCGGACGTGTATCCGGGCATGTTCGGCAAGCTGCGACTGCGCACCGGAGAGCGGCAAGCGATGATGGTGCCGGCCGACGCGGTGACGACGGTCGGTCAGCTCGACACCCTGCTCGTCAAGCAGGGCGAGCGCTGGTTGCGGCGGTACGTGACCGTCGGCGAACGCCGTGGCGACGAGATCGAGATCCTGTCCGGGCTGTCCGGCGGCGAGACGATCGGGCTTGCAGGAGGTGATGATCGTGTCGACGAATGACGCGCCCAAAGGCCTCATCGCACGGCTCGTCACGACGTTCCTGGAGGGCCGGCTCGCGATCCTGATGGTCGCGGCTGCGCTCGCGCTCGGCGTCGCGGCGGTGCTGTTGACGCCCCGCGAGGAAGATCCGCAGATCGTCGTGCCGCTCGCCGATATCCACGTGCGCTTTCCGGGCGCGAGCGCCGAGGAGGTCGAGAAGCTCGTCGCGACGCCGTTGGAGCGGCTCCTGTGGCAGATCGATGGCGTCGAGTACGTCTACTCCGTCTCGAGCCGCGACGCGGCGGTCGTCACGGTACGCTTCTTCGTCGGCGAAGATCGCGAGCGGTCGCTCGTCAAGCTGCACAATCGCATCGCGTCGCACATCGATCAGGCGCCTCCCGGTGTCACGGGCTGGGTGATCCGCCCGATCGAGATCGACGACGTCCCGATCGTCACGTTCACGCTCTACTCGAAGCGCTACGACGATCACGAGCTGCGCCGCATCGGCGAGGAAACTCTCGCGCGGCTCGAGTCGGTCGAGGACATCTCGCGCACGCGGATCGTCGGCGGCCGGCGCAGCGAGGTGCGGGTCGAGCTCGACCGCGAGCGTCTCGCGTCGCGCGGACTGTCGGCGCTCGAGGTCGTGAAGGCGCTCGAGGTCGCTGACGCATCGATGACGGCCGGCAGCTTCGATCGAGGCGACCGCCGCGTGAGAGTCGACAGCGGGCCGTTCCTGACGCGAGTCGAGGACGTCCAAGGCCTCGTCGTCGGCGCGCACGATGGCAGACCGGTGTACGTCGAAGACGTCGCCACGATCAAGGAACGACCGGAAGAGCCGCAGAGCTACACGCGCATCGGCATCGGCCCTGCGGCGACCGATGCGGCCGGCGAGCCGGGTGAAACGTATCGCGCGGTCACGCTCGCGGTCGCGAAGAAGAAGGGCACGAATGCGGTCGCTGTCGCAAACGCCGTCATCGCGCGCATGGAGGAGCTGCGGCGCGATGTGATCCCGTCGGAGGTAGACGTGCGCGTCACGCGCAATCAGGGCGAGAACGCTGACGCGAAGGTGAACGAGCTCCTGTCGTCGCTCCTGTTCGCGATGGTCTCGGTCGTCGGACTCCTGCTCCTGACGCTCGGGTGGCGCGAAGGGCTGATCGTCGCGCTGGCGGTGCCGATCAGCTTCTCGCTCGCGCTGTTCGTCAATCTGATCTTCGGGTTCACGATCAACCGCGTCACGCTGTTCGCGCTCATCCTGACGCTCGGCCTCGTCGTCGATGATCCGATCACGAACGTCGACAACATCCAGCGACACATCCTGCTGCGTCGGCGTCGGCCGCGCGCGGCGACGCTGTTCGCCGTCAGCGAGGTGCTGCCGCCGGTGATCCTGTCGACGTTGACGATCATCGTGTCGTTCCTGCCGATGTTCTTCATCACCGGCATGATGGGGCCGTACATGGGGCCGATGGCCGTCAACGTGCCGCTGACGGTGACGTTCTCGACGGTCGCGGCGATCTGCATCGTGCCGTGGGCCGCGTATCGGCTGCTGCGCAAGAAGGGGCGCGACACGGATGCGGAGGAAGCGGGAGAACCCGACAGCGCGGACGCGGGCAGCACGTCCGCCACGACCGGCGCGACGTCCGCAGACATGGCGGCTGCCGGCAGTCGCTCGCTGCTCGCGCGAACCTATCGCGCCATCGTCGCGCGGTTCCTCGACTCGCGCCCGATGCGATGGGGCTTGATCGGCGGCATCGTCGTGCTGCTCGGGCTGTCGGGATACCTGCCGCTCGGCCGTCATGTGCCGATGAAGATGCTGCCGTTCGACAACAAGAGCGAGCTCGGGCTGCTCATCGACCTCGACGAGGGCACGACGCTCGAGGCGGCCGACGCGGTCGTGCGCGACTTCGAGCGCTACCTGTTCCGGGTGCCGGAGGTCGAGGACTTCGAGTCGTACGTCGGCACGTACAGTCCGATCGACTTCAACGGACTCGTGCGCCACTACTACTTCCGCACGCAGCCGCACCTCGCGGACATTCGCATCAACCTCGCACCGAAGGAGCTGCGCCGACAGCAGAGCCACGAGATCGCGTTGCGCTTGCGCAAGGACATCGAGGCGATCGCGGCGCGACACGGCGCGGTCGTGACGATCCTCGAGACGCCGCCCGGTCCGCCGGTGTTCTCGGGCATCGTCGCCGAGCTCTACGGGCCGGCGGATCTCGGTTGGGATGGTCTCGTCGCGGAGTCGCGCGCCGTGATGGATCGCATGCGCGAGGAGCCGGGTGTCGTCGACGTCGATCGCACGGTACCGGCGAACCACAAGAGGCTGCGCTTCGTGCTCGACAAGGAAAAGGCCGGGCTGCACGGCATCGCGACCGACAGCGTCGTCCGGACGTTGCGCGTCGTACTCGACGGGATCGATCCGGCCACGGTCCACCGTGCGGGCGAGCGCGCGCCGCTGGCGGTGCACGTCGGGCTGGCGCGTGACAAGCGATCCGGCGTCGCGGAGCTCGGACGCGTCGCGGTGAAGGGCTCGCGGGGCGAGCTCGTGCCGCTCGATGAGATCGGCGCGTTCGAGGAGGTGCCCGCCGACGTGCCGATCTACCACAAGAACCTGCGCCGCGTCGTCTTCGTCTACGGCGAGACGGCCGGGCTGCCGCCGGCGGAAGCGGTGATCGACCTCGGCGCGCACTTCCGCGAGCAGCCGCTCGCACGTGGCGTCGAGATCGACTGGGCAGGCGAAGGCGAGTGGGACATCACGCTGCGCGTCTTCCGCGACCTCGGGCTCGCGTTCGGCGCGGCGATGATCGGCATCTACATCCTGCTCGTCATCCAGACGAAGTCGTTCGTGATGCCGATGATCATCATGAGCGCCATCCCGCTGACCGCGATCGGCATCCTGCCGGGCTTCTGGCTGCTCAATCTCGTCTTCGACAACGTCTACGGGCCGGTCGGCGGCTACGCCAATCCGGTGTTCTTCACCGCGACCGCGATGATCGGCATGATCGCGCTCGGCGGCATCGTCGTGCGCAACTCGGTCGTGCTGATCGAGTTCATCCAGGGCGCGCTCGCAGACGGAATGCCGTTGCGCGAAGCGATCCTCGAGAGCGGCGTCGTCCGCATGCGACCGATCCTGCTGACCGCGGCGACGACGGGTCTCGGCGCGTGGCCGATCACGCTCGACCCGATCTTCTCCGGTCTCGCATGGGCGCTGATCTTCGGGCTCGTCGCGTCGACGGCGTTCACGCTGATCGTCATTCCGGTGGTGTACCGGATGGTGTACGGACGTAACGCGGAGGCAAGCTGACGGGAAGACCGCGAGCTTGCGCCGTCACTCGCTCTCCGGTTCCAGCGTCCGTATCAGGCAATCGAGGAACTCGCGGCGGTAGGAGTCGCGACGTAGGTCGGCCTCCTTCGCCTCGCGGGCGAGGCCGCGAACCGCGTCGAAACGCTGGGCCTGGATCAGGTGGCCGGTCCAGGTTCTCAGGAGGAGGTCGCAGTCCTGCCACTGGCCGCGGGCGTACTCGGGGTGCAGCTTCGGGTCGTTGATCGCGTCGAAGGCATCCTTCGCGAGCTCGTCGCGGCCAGCACCGGGCAGCGCAGCGCGCAGCTCGCCGATCTTCATGGCCAGGCGGTCGGCCGGCGACAGGTCCGCGTCGGCCAGCGCGACGTAACCCGCCGGCGAGAGCGTGCGGCAGAACTGCCGACGCGCGCTCTGGAGCGCCTCGTCGGCCGCGCTCGTGGACGGGAGAGCTCGACCGCCGTCGATCCGCAGGTCCTCGAGCTCGTAGACGAGCCGCTTCTTCTGCGGGCGGCTGCTCAAGAACAGGAGATAGACGCCCGGCTCGAGGCTGTCAGCGCCCTCGAGCGGGAACGATAGACTCGGGGCGTAGGCGCGCCCTGCCTCGCTCGCCGCGTGCAGATGCCAGAATAGGTGCCCGTCGCGGATGCCGGCCTCCGCCTCGTAGGTCTCGCCCACGAGGAAATCGGGGTTCTCGTCGTACTGCGTACTGCGAGACTCCCACGAATCGGTCTCGGCTCGCCGGTATCCGATGACAGCCGAGTGGAGATGGGCGAGGCTTCCTCCGTGCTTCACCAGAGAGAAGGAGAGCAGCGTTCCGTCCGGAGGCCACGGCGCCGGAGCGCCCGGTCCGGCCGGGATGAGGTACAGAGTCACCTGACTGTCGTAGTCCGCCTTGCAGACGCAGCCGCGCCAGGTCAGCCGGAACGCGGCGGGATCGTCGATCTCGACGCGGACGCTCAACGCGATCCCCGGATGGCACGAGGACAGCTCCACCTCCTGCTGCTCCGTCGAGAGCGAGTTCCCGCGAAGGCGCACGGCGAGAGGATGGTCGATCCGCAGAGGAAGCGGCGTCGACGCAGCACGGAACGTCGACGCGGGCCGTGGCGAGCTGCCCGTACGGGGCTCGCAAGCGACGAGCACCCCGATCAGGACGCCGAGGACTCCTAAGGCGAACGGTCGAATCCGGGGTGATGGGACGCGCTCACTCTGCATCGATGCCGTACACCCTCACCGCGTCGCCCACGACGACGAGCTCGTCCGACCCGTCGCCGTCGAGCTCACAGAAACACGCCTCTTGCACGACCCGGGCGCCGACCAGCGGCATGCGGGCGACCCGGCCATCGCGGAGGAACACGTGCACCTCGACCCAGGAGAGCTCGCTCGACGAGCCCACCGCCGGGTGCACTGCCAGGCAAACCGCGCGCCCAGCCACTTGCCCGGATCGGGAGAAGGCGACGCGCGTTCCGGGGACGGGCGGCGCGAGGAAACTCAGTCGCGGAGCGCTCTCGCCAGTCCTCAACAGGTACGAGCCAGGCCGGGGGCCGCGGGGCGCGTCACGGCCGAAGACCCGCGGCTCGAAGGCGTCGTCCGCACTGGCGAGAAAGACGCCGTCGGGCACGCCGTCGAGGTCGAAGTCGATCGCGCTCGCCGCCTGGACGAAGCCGAGCGGCCGCTCCCAGATCGGAGCGTAGCGGCCGAGCCACGGATCCCGCTCGAGAATCACCGTCCGGTACGCCTCCCACTTGCCGTAGTGGACGAGGAGCCGGGGCGACCGGTCGCCAACGGTCCGCGGCAAGACGGCGATCGCGTCGACGTCCCAGCCGCCATCGCCGCTCGCATCCTCGTGTCCTCGACCCCACAGGTGGCGCGCCTCGAGCTTTGTCGCGTCCCCGGCAAGACGACGGAAGTGCCACAGGCTGGGGTCCGTGTGATAGTTGCCGAGCAAGAGGCCCGGGCGGGGCGCGTCGTCGAGCGCACCGGGCAGCGCGACCGCGACCATCGAGCTTCGGCGCGCGGTAGCTCCCTGGACGCCCGATAGCCTGTAGGCGACGTCGACCGCTCCGGAGACATCGACTCGCAGGATCGCGACGCGGTCGTTGGCGGCGCCGTTCGGCCCCGGCACGGCGCTGTCCTCGAGGTACAGCGCCCAGGCAGCGGGTGGAGTGTCGGGGGGCTCGTCACTCGCGGCGACCATCGTCGCGATGCCGGACGCGAAGTCCTCGGTGTCTCCGTTCTCCCGAAAGATGTTCCGTGGCAGCTCGATCGGCGTCAGCTCGACCGGCGCCAGGTCGTTCGCGCCGAGGGTCTTCCCGTGCTGTCGCCGCAGCGCCTGCGGGCTCGAGAGCCCAAGGCGGAACAGCTCGTTGTCGCGAAGCAGGCTGCCGATCGCGAGCAGCAGAGTCGACGGCTGACGGGGCGGCACAGGGCACACCGCGTAGCACTGCGTTCTCTCCGGAAGCCGAAGCTCGATCGGTACGCCGAGCGCGTCCGACACGTCCAGGAGCGCGCGCGCCTTCTCCGCGCTGTCGCCGCGCCCGGCCGCCAGGTCGGCGAGAATCTCCCGTCCCCGCTGTCGTGCGGCGCCGTCGCCGCCGGGCGCCAGACAGGCGCGCATCTCGAGGAATCTCCAGGCGCCGTCCTCGTCGTCGCTCCGTCCGGCCTCGCGGAGCAGATCGCGAGCGTCGTCGTGGTCGCCGCGTAGGGACGCGCTCCGCGCCAGGGCTCGCAGTACGCGCGAGCGCTGCGGCCCGCGCAGTTTGGCATGCAGGCGGGAGAGATCCTCGACGGTCGACCGCGCCGCCTTGTCGGGATCGTCCGCCCGGCGATCGAGCTCATGCGCGACGACCGCGAGATCGAGCTCCTGCTGGATCAACATCTGACGATAGCGGAAGGTCAACCACCCCGCGGTCGCGACGAGGACGACAACCGCGGTGGCGAGCGACGCGACGAGCATGCGGTGACGCGCCCGCCAGCGCACGAGTCGCATCAGCAGGCTCGGCGGCCGCGCCAGGATGGGCTCGCCGCTCAGGTGTCTGCGGATGTCCGCAGCGAGCTCGGCGGCCGAGCCGTAGCGCTCGGCGGGGTCCTTCTTCAGAGTCTTCGCGAGAACGAGGTCGACGTTGCCCCGCAGCTCGCGCCGATGCTCGCTCGGCCTGGCAGGCGTTTCGTCCCGGATGATCCGCGCGGCCTCGAGGATCGCCTTGCCGTCGAGCTCGTACGGCGGCCGACCGCAGAGGAGCTCGTAGCCGATGACGCCGAGGGCGTAGACATCCGATCGCGTGTCGATCGCTGCCGGGTCGCCGCTGGCCTGCTCGGGGCTCATGTAGGCGAGCGTGCCGATGAGCTGACCGGTGCGCGTGTGCATCGACGTCGCCTGCAGATCGGAGTTCGTCGCGCGCGCGACGCCGAAATCGAGGACCTTCGGCTGACCGTCGTCCTCGACGAGGATGTTGCCGGGCTTGAGATCGCGGTGGATCACCCCGCGCTGGTGCGCGTACTGCACCGCGTCGGCGACCGCCGCGAGCAGCTCGAGGATCCGCTGCGCTCCGAGACTCCACGTCCGGACGTACTCGTCGAGCGGTACGCCCTGGACGTACTCCATCGCGAAGAACGGCCGCGGCCCGGAGTCGGTCCCGACGGCGCCCGCCTCGTAGATCTGCGCGATGCCCGAGTGCTTCAGGAGACCGAGGACCTGCGCCTCGTACTTCAGCCGTTGGACGAGCTCGTCGGAGCCGGCGCCGGGGCGGACGAGCTTCAGGGCGACGACGCGCCCGAGCCTCTCCTGCTCGGCCTCGTAGACGACGCCCATGCCGCCCTCGCCGAGGACCGAGAGCACGCGGAAGCCGGCGATCCGGTCGCCGATGGCCGGGACGGAGGCGGCAAGCTCGGCCGGAGCTTCCGGCTCGGCCCCGATCAGATCGCCCCAAGTCGGCGGCGGCGCGCCGGCGAGCTCGCCGACGCGGCTTCCCAGCTCGAGGTGCTCCTCGACTTTGCGGCGCAACGCCGTGTTCTCGCAGCACGCGTCATTCAGAAACGCTGCGCGCTTGTCAGCAGGAAGCTCGCGCGCCGCCAGGAAGAGATCGACGAAGAAGTCGGAAGACTCGCCGGTCGCCATGTTCGTCACTGACCCGCGCGCCGGACGCGAGCCAGGAGGACCGCCAAGCCCGCCTCGAGGTCGCGCTGCACCGTCTTCGTCGAGACGTCGAGCTGCTCGGCAATCTCGCCGTGCTTCAGCCCGCCGAAGAACTTCAGCTCGATGATCTGGCCCAACCGCCGCGATCGTTCGCCGCCGCGTTCGAGCTCCGCGAGAGCCTGGCTCACCTCGTCGGGTTCCATCTCGAGTTCGTCGCGACGCCACCCCTTGTCGCGCAGCTCATCCCTGGCCCGCGCGAAGAATCGAAAGCGCACCTTCCGGCGCTTGGCGTGATTGATGAGAATCTGCCGCATGCGCCGCACGGCGATGGCGAAGAATTGCCGCCGGTCCTGCCATTCGATCTCGTCGCTTCCGAAGAGACGCAGGTACGTCTCGTGGACGAGATCGCGGGGGCTCAGGGTGTGGCCATCTCGCTCGTTGCGAATCAGTCGACCGGCACGAGACAGAAGCTCCTCGTAGACGAGGGACACGGCCTGTTCCCTCGAGACGGAGTCTCCGGCCGCCGCCGCTCGCAGGAGTCGCGTGATCTCTCGCATCGTCCGCGCTGCCCTCGGGGCCCTCATCTACACCGGGGACCATTGTCGGAAAAACTTGTCCGTTTTCCAAGGCCTCGGTTGCCACCCCGAGCGAGGAACGGGCCCGGACCTCGCTTGTGGACTTCATGTCGATCAGTTGAACCCTGTCTCTCAGGAGTTGCCTTCACCATGCATACGGTGAACCGCCCGCACCGCCGCGGTGCATTCGTGCTGCTATATGCAGCTGTCATGACCCTGGTGTTCCCGGCCCTGCGCGCCGAAGTGTCAGTCGTGGACCTCGTTCAGGAGACACCGAATCGCGCCGTGCGGGACGTCGGCTTCTTCGAGCACGAGGGTGTCAGGTACTACTGGCAGGCCTCCGGAAAAGTCGGCGCCACCGTCTTCACGTGGAGCGAGGCTGCCGGGGCCTACGAGGAGCACCAGGATCTGCTCGCGGGCGCGGAGGTTTCCGACCTCGAACTCTTCGTCATCGACGGCGAGCTCTACATCGCATTGGCCCACGAGGCGAACGGCTCGAACACCGTCATGCCGTCGCACATCCTCCGGCTGGATCCCGTGACCGGGATCTTCGTCTCGATCCAGACCATCACGACGATGCACGCGACGCGCTGGGCGCACTTCGAGATCGCGGGCGAGCACTTCCTCGCGGTCGCGAATGCGGTGGACGGTTCGTCATATGGAGTGATGTCGAGGGTCTATCGCTGGGACGGCGTCACGGAGCAATTCGTCCTCCACCAGGAGATTCCCACCCAGACCGCCTCCGACTGGGAAGCCTTCCGCATCGGCAGTCGGTCCTTCCTCGCCGTTGCGAATGCGGGAATGGGGCCGCGTGGCGGTCCCGTCGTCTACGACGTCGACTCGGTCGTCTATGAGTGGAATCCGTCAGCCGGTTCGGGAGGGCTCTTCGAGGAGTATCAGCGGATCGCCACGCACGCGGGAAAGGACTGGGAACACCTCGAGCTCGACGGAGTTCCCCACCTCGCCCTGACCAACCTGGCGACCGGCGCGACCGGCTCGGCTGACTACAACGTCGACTCCAGGCTCTACCGTTGGGACGGCGACGCTCTGCCGGCAGGCGAGTTCGTCGAGATTCAGTCCTTCCCGACCCACGGGGGGCTGCGCGCTCACGCCTTCTCCGTCGGCAACGAGCGGTATCTCGCGATTGCGAACACCTACGACGGCTCGAGCTCGTACCAGGACACCGTTCTCTATCGCTGGAACGGCTACGAGTTCATCGAGGCCGAGAGGATCGCGATGGGGTCGACCCGAGGCCTCGCCACAACGCTTCTCGACGGCCGCACGCTCCTCGCACTCGGGCGATACCACACCGGCGCGAGCTACGACGGCATGCAGCCGATCTACGCGGTGCGGCAGGTGGACGAGAAGATCGTCTTCCAGCACCAGGACACCGGCGGCAATTGGGACATCTGGATCATGAACCCGGATGGCAGCGACCTGACGCGTCTGACCGACGACCCGGCGGTCGAGGAACACCCGATGATCTCGCCCGACGGGAAGACGATCGTATTCGGTCGGCGCAACGGTACGTATACGCCCCAGATTTGGACCATGGACATCGACGGAGGCAATCAGACGCAGCTGACGAACGAGTCCACGTACGCCTACAACCCGGTCTGGAGCCCCGACGGCAAGACGGTCTACTACAGCATCAACAACTTCTACCCGCACGGTCTCATGGCGATCGCCCCCGACGGGTCGAATCACCGCGTGATTCACGCGACGGCGGGTGGCACGTATCCGATCGTCAGCCCCGACGGCAGGTACGTCCTGCACGGTTCGGTGCCGAGCTCGAACCCGAACAGCTACGACATGATCATCACGCCGGTCGACGGCGGGCCGCAGATCAACCTCAGCGCGCTGACCGGGCTTTCCGGCTACGAGCGCCAGGGATGCAAGTTCGCGTGGGGGCACGACGACATCATCCTGTTCGCCGGTCACGAGCCGTCGTGGGCCGGGTACGATTTCGACATCTACTGGGTGAAGGCCGACGGCAGCGCGTGGGGCACCATTCGCGATGACGCAGCGGGATCGTCGTATCCCTGCTGGTCGCCGGATGAGCAGCGTATGGTCTTCAACTCGTTCTCGGGCTCGACGAGCACCGAGGAGATCTACGTCATGAACCGCGACGGCACGGGGCTCTACCGGCTGACGAACCGGCCCGGCCGGGACAGCTACCCGCACTGGGGCAAGGCGGTGCGTACCTCGACCGACACGGTGCCGCCCGTCGTCGAGATCGTCTTCCCCGCGCCGGAGACGCTGCTTCCCGGGACTCAGGTGAACGTGATCGTGAACATCGTGGATGACAGTGCGACGACGATCACGTGTTCCCACGCGGGGCTCGGCGGAACGCTTCCCGCAGGCGGGGGCGAGCTCAGCGGCACGATCACGCTCGTCGAGGGAGCAAACGTCATCACGGTCAACGCGGAGGACACGGGCGGCCTCGTCGGCGGGACGAGCATCACGGTGTACGTCGACACGACGGCGCCGGGCGCCATTGTTCTCTCGCCGGTCGACGGCGCCGCAACCGGCCAGTCTCCGGCAACGATCAGCGTCGAGGTCTCCGATGTGAACGATCTCGTTGTCGACATCGGCGGCACCATCGTTTCGGTGCCGGCCGGGACCACCGTTGTCAGCGTGGACGTCCCTCTCGCCGAGGGCTCGAACGAGATCCCGATGACGGTCACGGACGCGGCCGGCAACTCGACGAGTCTCGTGCACACGCTGGTGCTCGACACGCAGGCGCCGATCATCGGGCCCGACACGCCGCAAGACGGTGACGTCTTCGGACCGGGCGAGTCGCCCATCGCGGTCGTGATGACCATCGACGACGACACGGCCGTCGACTACACGGTGTCGCCGTCCGGCACCTCCGGCAGCTTCCCGAGCGGCAGCGGCACGACCGTCGACGCCGTGGACCTCGTCGAGGGCTGGAACGTCATCACCATCACGGCCACCGACGCCGCGGGCAACACGAGCCAGGCCTTCGTCACGGTGATCTTCGACACGACGGCTTCGAACATCCTGACCGTTTCGCCGGCTGACGACGACCCGCTGCGGGACGTGATCGACTGGCACGTCGAGGCCGACGACCCGTCGCCGGGATCGGGCCTCGACCGCGTCGAGCTCTTCGTCGACGGCGTGCTCCATGCGACGCTCACCACCGCCCCGTTCGAGATCGCTTTCGACACGACCCTCCTCGTCGACGGACTCCACGTGCTCGAGGCCAAGGCCGTTGACGGCGTGGGCAACGAGTCGACCTCGGTCGTTTCGGTACTGGTCGACAACACGGCCCCACAGGTCTGGATTCCGTTGCCTCTGGCCGGCGCCTACCTCGCGGGCACCTTCGCGCTCGAGGCGGAGTTCTTCGACGAGGGCGCGGGCGTCGCGTCGCTGGAGATGTCCGTGGCTGGTCTGTCCCCGACCGGAGACGGTTCGGCGACGTACGATCCGCCGCTGGCCACGGGGATCGCGACCGGCGAGGAGGACTCCACTCGCTGGCCGGACGGGCCGCTCAGTTTCTCGGTGGCGGTCGTCGATCTCGCCGGAAACACGGCGTCTGCGAACGTCATCGTCCAGATCGACAACGCCGCGCCCGTCGGCTGTATCGCCGAGCCCGCTTCGGGCAGCTCGGTCGCCGGGATGATCGACCTCAGGGCCGAGGTCGACGATCCGAACCTCGCGCAGGTCCAGATCGTGGTCGACGGAATCGTCGTTGCCGAGTCGACGACCTCGCCGCTGGTCGTTCCCTTCGACACGACGTCGCGGCTCGACGGCGCGATGGAGATCGAGGTGCTCGCGACCGACCTCGCCGGCAACACGACCTCGTGCACATCGAGCGTGACGGTCGACAACCTCGCGGTACGCTTCGTTCCGCGCACGCTGAACCTCAAGAGCAAGGGGAAGGGCTGTGCGCACGTCGACATCACCGGAGTGAACGTTGCGCTCCTGGATCCTCTGGAGGGCGCCGGCCTCGAGCTGTGGATTCCCGGTGGCAGCCCCGTGGCAGCGCGGTTCGACTGCGGGCCGCAGGGGGGCGACCCCGGAGAGCGCAAGGTCAGCTTCTCCCGGCAAGACGTGATCGCGTCGATCCGCGCGGGGATCGCGGCCGGCGAGATCTCTGGTGACACGGTGACCCTCGAGATGGTCGCGAGCGGCGGGGACGACGTGCTCGGCACCGACCGGATCCGCATTCGAGGGAACTGACATGCGTTTCTTCATCAACGGCTCGAAGACGGGCGCAACAGCGATGATCGCAGCGTGCGGGCTGGCCACCCTCGCCGTGGGAGGATGGCTGGCGCTCGCGTCCGGTGATCCTGCGAAGAAGACCGATCCGGTCACGGTGGCGCAGGCCGTCGCTGCGACCGATCTCCGAGGCGGCGGCGGTCCCACCTGCGAAGACCTCGCCTGGGACGGCATGGACCGGAGCGCCATGCAGGCCGTCCTCGAACGGACGCGGTCGGCCACGCACGCGCAGCGCGCCGAGCTCGAGGAGCTCGCCATGACCGCGCCCCGAGCCGGCGTGCGTGCGCAGGCTCTCCGCTCTCTTGGTCGACTCGGACTCGTGCGTGCGGACTCCGAAGTGGCTGCGCTGCTGAACGATCCGAATCCACGCGTGCGTCAAGAGGTCGTGACGGCCCTGGGGCGTGGGGGCGACCCGGCGACCGTCTCCGCTCTGAAGCCGCTTCTCTCCGCTAACGCTGATCCGACGCTGCGAGCACTGGCGATCCAGGCTCTCGGCCGGATCGGTACGAACGAGGCGGATCGGCTCGTGCGGGGAGTGCTGGAGGACTCGAGCTCGTCGCGTGTCGATCGGGCGTTCGCCCGGGGCGCACTCGCAGAGCTCACCTCGGCCAGCGCTAGCGCAGGCAGCTGATCGTCTCGCGACGGACGTCGGCCTGGTCGACAGTCGACCGGGCCGGCGTCCGCTCGATCCTCTTCGCGCTCACCCTACCCCACGCCCGCCTCGACCATCTCCGCCAGGGTGCGAACGCGCTCGATGGAGTTGTTCGGCAGGACCATGTCCACCACGTCGAGGATGATGGGCCTGTCGCGGGCGGACTCCAGCAGACGGCGTACGTACGACTCGAACTCCCGCTCGCTCGTTCGCTCCTCCAGGAGCGGCGACGGGACGCCTCCCCAGATCGTCGGCCCGTCGCTCTCCCAGGCATCCCACGCCGCGTCCACCGTGCATGTCGTCAAGGGTGCTGGAGAGAAGGACTCGCACACGTCCAGGCCGGTCTCCGCCAACAGTGCGAGGAGGGAGGAGAGATCGCCGTCGGTGTGGCTGCCGACCTTCTTCCCCTGTCCGTGGAGAGCATCGGCGTAGCGTTGGTAGCAGGGCAAGCAATGCTCGGAGAACAACGCCGGACTCGTCAGCGCGCCGTCGATGTTGTCCAGGAACTCCACGTAGGGGACGTTGAGCTCGGCCAATCGCCGCAGAATCTCCTGTAGCTGCTCGTCGAGGACTCGCAGCAAGCGCTCCACGACGCGAGGAAAGTCGTAGAGCGCGTAGTAGAGCGGGGTCATTCCGAAGTAGTCGACCAGCAGCTGCAGGAAGGGAGTGCGTCCGAGAGACGCGACGACGAAACCGATGTCCGCCATCTCCGACTGCACGGCGTGCAGCCTCTCGAACCACGGCACGAAATCCGAGTGCTCGACGATGTACTCCAGCGTCCGACAGTTCGCTTCGTCACCGATCGGATGCCGGCTCATGTAGGCGCGCGCTCCCGAGGCCAGCATCGGCTCGAGCATCGTGTGCTCGATGCTCAGCTTTCCGACCGGAGTGATCACCTCGGTCGTCGTCGTGCCGACTCTGCCCGCCGGCGCGAGGTAGTCGACATCCGGGAATCGCTCGACGACGGGGTCCGTCTCCCGGTAGACGACCTCTCCTTCGAACCGGGACACCAACTCGACGCCGCGAAGCCGCAGCCCGTGGGGAGCGAGGAACTTCTGCTGCCCCATGCCGACCCGCCGGTGGATCTCGGTCAAGGACAAGCCGTCGAACTCCGCGGGCAGGTCCCCCGTGTGGACGAGCCCTTGATGCCAGAGCTCGAGGCGACCGACGAACGGAAGCCTGGGTGGTCTCTCGCCGGCGAGGACGCGCTCGACTCGCTCACTGACGGTGTCTCTCTCGATCGCTGCCATGGGGTGAAATCTCCAGCGGCCTCGCCACGCGAGCAGAGAACGGACCTCGTCCGCCAAGATCCGCGCTGACCGCCGGGAAGTCAACGCCGCTACGGAGGCATCTCGACCCTCCCGCTGACGAGGAGTTGATCTCGACGATCAGTCTCCGTCGTGCTGTGATGGCGAGAGGATGAACTGACCGGAAGAAACGGACGGAACCGCCATGTCACGCCGCGCTGCCCTTCTGCCTCTCTCGACGTTGTCCTTGCTGCTCGCCCTCGCCTTCGCGAGAGTTGCGTTCGCCGCCGACCAGCCGAACTTCGTGTGGCTCCTGTCGGAGGACAACTCGAAGCACTACCTCCGCCTCTTCGACGCGGACGGCGCCGAGACGCCGCGCATCGAGGCACTCGCGAAGCACGGGCTCGTCTTCGAGCACGCGTTCTCGAACGCGCCGGTCTGCAGCGTCGCCCGAACGACACTGATCACCGGCTGCTACGCGCCGCGCATCGGCACGCAGTTCCACCGCAAATCAACAACCGTGCCTCTGCCCGCCGGGCTGCGCATGTTCCCCGCGTATCTGCGCGACGCCGGGTACTACACGACGAACCGGCAGAAGAAGGACTACAACGCCATCGAGGGCAAGGGCGTCTGGGACATGTCGTCCGGCAGGGCGAGCTGGCGAAACCGTCAGGCCGATCAGCCGTTCTTCCACATGCAGAGCTTCGGATCGTCGCACGAGAGCTCGCTGCACTTCCCCGCCAAGGCCATGGAGACGCGCACCGAGACCGATCCGGAGAAGGTCCAGATCGCGCCCTACCACCCCGACACGCCGACGTTCCGCTACACGTACGCGCGCTATCACGACCGCATCCGCAGGATCGACGAGCAGATCGGCGGAATCGTCGACCAGCTCGCGGAGGACGGCCTGCTCGAGAACACCTTCATCTTCTACTTCGGCGACCATGGCGGCGTGCTGCCACGCGGCAAGGGATACGCGTACGAGAGCGGCCTCCACGTTCCGCTCGTCGTGCGCGTTCCCGAGAAGTGGCGCGGTCTGGTCGATGCGAAGCTCGGCACACGCGTCAGAGGCTTCGTCAGCTTCATCGACTTCGGACCGACCCTGCTGCACCTCGCGGGCCTCGACGTGCCGGGCGGCATGGACGGGAAGCCATTCCTCGGCAAGGGCATCCGCATGGCCGATGTCGACCGTCGCGACGAGACATTCGGCTACGCCGATCGCTTCGACGAGAAGTGGGATCTCGTCCGCACGCTGCGCAAGGGGCGCTTCAAGTACATGCGCAGCTACCAGCCGTTCAACTTCGACGCGTTGCAGAACAACTACCGTTACAAGATGCTCGCGTACACCGAGTGGCGCGAACTGTACCGCGCGGGCAAGCTCGACGCGGTGCAGAAGCAGTTCTTCGAGCGACGCGCGGCGGAAGCGCTCTACGACATCGAGTCCGACCCGCACGAGACGAAGAACCTCGCCGACGATCCAGCGCACGCCGAGACCCTGCGCGCGTTGCGCGGCCGACTCGCGGCGATCGTCAAGGGGCTGCCGGACCTCAGCCTGTATCCCGAGAGCGAGCTCGCCGCGACCGCGTTCTCCGATCCCACCGGCTTCGGAACGTCGCACCGGGCGGGGATCGCCAAGCTCGTCGACATCGCCGATCTCAGCTTGGTGCCGTTCGGCGAGGCGCGCGACGGCGTCGAAGCGGCGCTCGCTTCGAAAGACCCATGGCAGCGCTATTGGGGCTGGATCGTCTGCAGCAGCCACGGCGACTCCGCACGGCCGTTCGTCGAGCGTGCGAAGAAGGCGATGGCGACCGACACGGAGATCCTCGTGCGCGTGCGCGCCGCCGAGTTCGTGGGCTTGCTCGGAGCCGCCGATCCCCGACCGACGATCGCGGCGGCGTTGAAGCAGACCCGCTCGAACGTCGAGGCAGGCTTGATCCTCAACACGCTGGTCCTGCTGCGGGACGGCAAGCCGAGTTGGGACGTCTCGACGGTCGACGTAAGCCCCGCGGCGAAGGGCGGCGAGGTGCAACGACGCTTGCTCTACCTCACGCCCGGAGCGGCAGGCAAGAAGACGCGTCGGAAGCGACGCTAGCGCTGAAGCCATGCTGTATGCCCTGCTCTGGATGGCCGGCCTGGCCGCGGCGCAGTTCTGGAGCGCGTTCTGGCTCGGGCTGTCGGCGCGGATCGACCGCTGGATCGCGCGACGCGCGCTGGAAGTCGCGACGCTCGGCCCCGTGCTTGTCGCGTCGGGCATCCTCAGCGTGTCGGCCTGGATCGGCTACTATCATGGCCTTCATGGTGCGGAACTGGCTACCGTACTGCGTCGCGTGGGTGGCGGCGTGGATCGTCTCGGTGTCGTTGCTGCTCTGCCTCGGCGGGGAGCGCCGCCACTGGCGCGTCGGTCGCATCGCGACGGGTTTCGGCGGTGCGCTCGTGGCCGCGGCGATCGTCCTTTGGCTGATCGATTCCGCCGCCAGGGAACGACTCCGACCGCTCGCGACGGGAGCGCAAACGATCCTCGAGGCCGAAGTCGCCGCGGCGCTGGCACGCGGCGAAAACGCGGCGCCCTGCTACGAGGCGGCGTGGGAGTCGCTCGGCGAGGTCGACGAGTGGCCGAACGGGAACGCGACGCCGCGCGCGGTGCGAGCGTTCTTCGACGAGCATGCCGGTGCGTTGGCGCGGATGCAGACGTGTGAGGAGCTGCCGGTCTGCGTGTTCCGCACGAAGATCGAGCCGAACGATTTCATGGAGTCCTTCGGCGATGAGCTCAGCAAGCTCTTCCGTCTCCGAAGCTATCAGCTCGAGCTCGCACGCGAGAAAGCGTACGCCGGCGATCAAGACGGCGCGCTGCGTCGAATCGAGACGGCACGGCGGCTGTCCGACCAGATCGCCGGCAACCGCGGCGTCATCGTGTCCCTGATCCGCGCGAGACAGAATGCGCAAGAGATGGAGCTCGCCGAGATCTGGCTGGCGCACCGCGAGGCTGGAGAGGAACCATCGCCGCGCTGGCGGAGGCGAGAGGCGCCCGATTCCCTGGCGGCTTTTCGCAGGGCGATGCGCGTCGAAAGCGCACAGCTGCAGCTGCTCCTCGCGACGATGCTGGCCGGCGAGTCGCTCGAGTGGATCGAGGAAGACGCGGGATACGAGCTGAGCGCGGGAGGGATCGCCGCGACGCGCCTCAATCTGCTCGCGCTCCGCGTCGTCGGAGGAGTCGAGGAGATCCTCGCGATCAAGAGGCGCTTCGACGCGTTCGAGATCCTGTATCGAGAGGGCGGAATCGACGCCCTCCGTCAACATGCCTTCCTCGGGTCCGGTGGCGATCGGCCAGCGCCGGGCACCGGGTTTCTGTGCGCGCTGACGAGCATCGCGACGGATAGCCTCTTCAGCTCGTCCGCACTCGGCCCGCTCACTGCCGACCGCCTTGTGCGCGCCGCGTTGGCCGCCCAGCGCTACCGCGACGAGACCGGCGCCTACCCCGACGACCTCGCGGCCCTGGTGCCGCGGTTTCTCGATTCCGTTCCCGACGATCCGTACGCCGGTGCACCGTTGCGCGGAGCGAGGCACGGCGACGGATTCATCGTCTTCAGCCTGGGCAGGGAGCACCACGACGAGGTCGGCGTCGACTTCGACGACACCGACCTCGACGCATGCTACTTCGATCCCGACGTCGAGGAGCGCCTCACGAGCTGCGGCCCCGCGATCGCGCTCGGCGACGCGTACCGAGCCCGCCACGCGCGGCGCGACGAGGACCACGCCGCCAAGATTTCGATGGATGCGGAGGCGTACGAGGCGGAGGAGGCGTGGGAGGAGAGGAAGGCGGAGGAGGATGACGACGACGACGAGTTCTGAGTCGAGCCCGAACGCTCCCCCGCGGACCGAGTGTCCTCGTGGTGGACGAGTGGCGCAGACTCGATATCAGACGCCCGCTTCGTCGAGCACCTCATCGATGCCGCCGGGCAGGTAGTTGAGCTCGAACGCGACGTCGAGGATCGTCAGCTGGTTGCGAATGTCGCGAGCGTGCCCCAGCGCGTGACGCGCTTCGTCGCGTCGGACGCCGATCTGCGACAGCTTCGTCGGGGCTCCGACGCTCTTCAGCAGGCGTCGGATATCCTCGGGCCGCTGCATGCCGAGGGCCATGATCCCCTTGCGCAGGTGCCGCCAGCGCTCCTTCAGCATCAGAACGCGGTCGACCGCGCCGCCGTACTTGCGTCGCGCGTGCGGAATGACAGCCGCGGCGGCTGCGCCGTGCGCGGCACGGACCGTGGGCTCGACCTGCAGCCAACGCGGCGGCTTGCGGAAGGACGGCTTGTCGAGCTTCAGCAAGCGATAGTAGAGCGCTGACGTGATGCAGGCCGCGACGCCGATGTGCGCGCCGGGGAACGTCGGCTTCCTCGTCTTGCCGAGCTCGCGCATCTGCCAGAGGCTGGCGAGCAGATGCTCGGAACCGCTGGCCGGGGCATTGCGGCCAGCGACGACCATCGACGTGCCGCTGAGGACGAGCGCGCGGCAAAGCGCCGTGTAAGCCTCCACATCGCCACTCGCAAGACCGGAAGACCGCTCGATCGCATCGCCGATCGCGTGCTCGGTCAGTTCGCCCGGCAGGCTGCTGTACCCGTTGCTCTGAAGTCGATCACCGAGCCACCAATCGGCCAGACTCAGCGGGCTCGCAATCAGTTCGGCGAGTCCGGCCTGCGCCAACGCGAGGGGAGCTGCGCTTACGATCGAGGTGTCGAGCACGACGGCGCGCGGCGAACGCGCGTTCACGACCGTGTTCAGGCCACGCGAGATGATCGTCGCGCAGTCGCTCACATAGCCGTTCGTGCTCGCAGCCGTACCGACGACGACGTACGGAATGTCGCAGCGCGACGCGGCGACCTTGACGATATCGTCGATCGTGCCGCTCCCGATCGCGACGAGCCCGCCGACGCGGTTCGGATCCTCAGCGTCGGCGTCTTCGTCGGAAGCTGCGGAGTCGCCCGTCGCGGGACGAATCGTGTCGCAGAGTCGTTCGACCGTCTCGTCGTCCGCACGGCAGCCATCGAGCAGGATGCGGTTGCGTTTAGGCTCCGCCGGGAAGCCTTGCGGCAGGAGATCCTCGACCGCCGACCACGTGGCGGCGTCAGCGACGCAGACGACGCGACCGCTCAGCAGCCGCTCGATCGTCCCCGCCAGCTCCGCGATGGCTCCCGGGCCGACGTGAACCTCTTCCGGAAGGCCGTAGGTGTTCGGCAGGGTGACCGGGCACAGCTGGCTGAGCCGCGAGTATCGCTCGCGGTCGGGGGCGCGAGCCGGCTCGAGGCGCCGCAGGACGTCGTCGTCGAGATCCAGGTTGAGCCGACGGCGACGGATGACGGGAATCACCTCCTCCGTCTCTTCTGCGGGGACCTTGGCGACCTCGACTTCAGCTGTGTATTCCACGACACCGGACCTTTGGGTTGGGATCTTGTCGGCGGGCGAGATGCCCGGAGATGTGTGCGCCGCGGGCGCGGCAGAACCATCATCGGTCGATAAGCCGCTCGGCTTCAGTGGTTACCGGTTGCGCGGACGCAGAACGGGAAGTTCGCGGTTCTTATCGGACAGCGCGATCGGAATCGTGCCGCAAAGGGACGGGGGTCGTCGCCAGCTGCGAGGATATCGGAAGGCCGTGAGGCGATTCGCTCGTCGCGGTCAGGGCGGCGATCACCTCGGCCGTTCTGCCGGTGTCCTCGCGACCGAACATCCGGCAGAAGGGAAACTACGGCGAACCTCTCGCGACGAGTAGACTGGTGTTCGGTCCCTCCCGCTCTTCCCCGAGGCTCGGTCCATGTACTCGCACAAGCTTCTCGTCAGCCTCTGTCTCGCCGTCGTGATCCTCGGCGGGATCGTGTGGCTCGTCGTCAGTGGTCCCGGCGGATCCGAACCGGGCGACGCGGGCGGCCCTGGCGCGGGCACGGTCGCTTCGAGTGATGCGGCGACCGAAGACGCGGCGGACGGACCGGACAAGGCGAAATCCTCCGCCGATGCCGACGCGGTCGCGTCGGAAGACAAGGCGGGAGACGCCGCGCCGCCGCCGGTTGTCGATGACCGCCCCGTGGCGATCGAGGGCAAGGTCACCGACGCGAAGGGTGCGGGCGTCCCCGACGCGGTCGTCGTGGTGCTCGACCGTTTCGTCTGGGAGAAAGAGGTGGGAACGGTTCGCCCCGAAATGAACCGCAATCCGTTCGAGGGGCTGCGCAACGTGCACGAGTCGCTCGCCGCCGCCGCCGCACGCATGCCGCGGTTCGCCACGGACGACGAGGGTGTCTACCGCGTGCGCGGCCTCGACGACGGCGACTACCGCGTCTTCGTCAGTCACGGCGACTTCCTGCCGCACCGCGAAGACCACTGGGTCGCCGTTGTCGCCGAGACGACCGCGCGGTACGACGTCGAGCTCGTTGCCGGGCACGCGATTACCGGGCAGGTGTTCGATCCGGGAGGAGATCCGCTGCCGATGGCGGCCGTTACCGTACGGCCGACCGAGATCGCCGGATTGCGCGGCATCGGCAAGATGGTGCAGACCGCGATCGAGGCCACCGGCGGCGACTCGCTCGCCGGTCGCGACGCCGTCGTCACCGGCGAGGACGGCAAGTTCCGCGTCTCGTCGCTCGAGCCTCGCGTCTACGACATCCGCGTCGAACTCGACGGCTACGCGTGGGGCGAGGTGCGCAAGGTGCCCGCCGGCACGAACGACGTGCGTCTCGTGCTGAAGCCGGCGGCGCGCGTTTACGGACGCGTGCTCTCGCCGAAACGCGAGCCGCTGCCCCGGGTCGAAGTCGTCCTCGCACAGCCGGAGCTGGACTTCCGACGCATGCGAAACCCGATGGCGATGGCGATGGCCGATTTCGACATCCTCGGCGAAAAGACGCGGCGGACGACGACCGAGGAGGACGGGTCGTTCCACCTCGACGCCTTCCGCGACGGCAGCTACGAGTTCGTCGTCCGCGCGGATGACTATCCGACCTATCAGCAGCGCGTGAAGTTCGCGGGCGAGACAATCGACGCGGGCGATATCGTCCTCGAAAGCGCGTATCCGATCACCGGCCGCGTGCTCGACGAGGGCGGCAGGTCGGTCGCCGGAGCGAAGGTGCGCGCGGTCGGCGCGGAGATTCGCGAGGGCGGAGCTCGCGGCGGACCGGGTGGCGCCCCGCCGGCCAACAAGGGCAGGACGGACGAGGACGTGACCGACGACGACGGTCGCTTCCGCCTCGCGCGTCTCGAAGCGGGAGCGTACAGCCTGTCCATCGACGCGGCCGGGTTCGTCCGGCTGACTACGAACGTCGAAGCCGACGACGGGCCGGTCACGCTCACTCTGAGGGTCGGCACCACGATCGCCGGTCGAGTCGTCGACAGCGAGACGCAGGAGCCCGTCGCGGGGGCCCGCGTGAAGAAGAGCTGGGAAGCACGTAATGCGTTTGAATCCGACGACGACGGTCGTTTCGAGCTCAGCGGAGTCGACCTCGGCAACGCTCCCGACGCGCGCGTGCAGCTCATCGTCGAGCACGACGAGTACGCGCGAGAGTTCTGCAATCTGCAACGCTCCGAGCTCGAGGATCTCGTCATCCGGCTGAAGGCGCGCAAGGGCATCGAGGGCGTCGTCCGAGACGATCGCGGCGAAACGGTCCGCGGCGCGCGCGTGTCGATCGAGATCCCCGGCTTCCCGACCGCGATCATGAACTTGAGCCCTCAGGGCAGCCCCGGCGAGTCGTTCACGAACGAGGCCGGCGAGTTCTTCCTGGTCGCGCCGCAGATGGGAGGCGATGCCAACTTCGAGGTCGTCGCGAAGTACCCCGGCTTCGCGACCGCGCGATTCGGCCCTCTGAAGGCGAGGGAATCGATACCGTTCGTCGAGATCCAGCTATCGAAGGGCAGCTCGATCGAAGGCTTCGTGACCGATCTCGACGGCAAGCCGATCGCCGGCGCCCAGGTCCGTGCGCGTCGCAACGTCGAGCTCTCCGGTGAAGCGCTGATCTTCGCCACCATGTTGCCGATGCCGATCGGCGAGGTCGCGTACTCGCGAGAGGATGGCAAGTACCGGCTCCGCGGCATCGAACCCGGAACATATCGCATCGATGCGCGCGCGATCGGATACGCGAAGAAGGCGATCTCGCCGGTTGAGGTCGGCGAGGGCCCCGCTCCACTCGATATCACTCTCGACCCCGGTGGCGTCATCACCGGTCGCGTCGTCGATCTCGACGGCGAGCCGCTCACCGGAGTCGAGGTCGTCGCGTTCCTCCGGTTCGAGGGAAGCGACCCCACGGGTCCCGGTGCGGACATCGAGCGGCGGATGATCCAGCTCGGCGGCGTCGGCAATGCGTCGACGAAGACGGGCGACGACGGACGATTCGAGCTCACGCAGCTTCCGGAGGGCTCGTTCCGCGTCGTCGCACGCGCTCCGCGTCACGAGCCCGCGACGACGGACGATGCGCAGGCTGGCGATGACGTGTCGGATCTGGTGTTGGCGCCCTTCTGCAGCCTCCGAGGCATCGTCATCGATGCCGCCACGGGCGCGCCGGTGCCGCGCTTCCAGGTGCGCCTGGGCGAGCGGCTCGAGGAAGGCACGGGCGACTTCCGCGAGCGCTGGGAGTTCCGGCGTCGCGTCGACGACGCGCAGGGTGTGTTCGCATACGCCGAGGTGCCGCAACGGGAGTATCGCGGCTCGGTCCGCGCCGACGCCTACATGATGGCGCGCCAGATCGTCCGCCTCGAGCCGGGCGAAGAGCGCGAGCTGCGCATCGAGCTGACGCCGGGGTGGCGCATCACCGGAGCGGTCACGGACGCGAACAGCGGCGCGCCGATCCAAGGCGCCAAGCTGTGGATCCACCGCCGACAGCAGGCGGGAGACGAGACTCGACAGTCCTGGTGGGAGCGGCGACGCGACCGGACCAGCGACGAGGCGGGCGAGTTCTCGTTCGGAGGGCTCGACGAGGGCAAGTACTCGGTGTCGGCGCAGCACCCGGATTGGTACTTCGACGGCAACCCCAGGACGCTCGAGTTCGAGGCGCCGTTCGACCGGCCGGTCGTCATCAACATCCCGATGCGCCCCGCAGGCCGCCTGAGAGGACAGATCAGCAACCTTCGCGCGTTCGACTCGCGACGCTCGGGGTATCGTCTGGGGCTGAAGCGCTACTCGAACGAAGACCGCGGCGACGAGGCGGAGCCGAAGTTCAACTGGTCGACGTCGACCATGCTCCGACCCGACGGCAGCTACGAGGCCACCGGACTGCGCCCCGGGCGCTACCGCGTCCAGCTCGCCTTCCAGGTGTGGAGGCCCGCCGAGGACAAGGGAGGAGCGGACACGCCGCCGGCCGGGCCCGACACGATCGGCGACGTCGAGATCCGCGTCGGCGAAACGCAGAGGTTCGACGCGGCAGCGCCGTGACGGACGTGATACGCTGCCGACATGATCGGCACGCGGCCCCTTCGCTGTCTCCGCAACACCGCCCGGTTCGTCGTCGGAGCGTTCGCTCTGCTCGCGGCCGAGCTCGTCTCGGCGCAGCCGGCCTTTCCTCCCACGCTTCCCGGTGGCCTCAGCGTCGTCCGAGATACGTCGCCGCGGTTTCTGTCGGCGCCGGACGCGATTCGAAGCGACGTCGACGTCGCGACGACACCACCGACCGTCGACTTCCTCTATCTGCCGCAGCAGACCTGCCCGGGCAACCCGTGGTCGGTCTGGGGTGACGGACTCGCGGTCGGCGATCTCTACTTCACCTCGATCGGCGACCACCGCGGACCGGAGGGCAACGCGTTCGTCTTCGAGTACGACGCCGCGAAGCGTTCGATCCGCACGCTCGTCGACCTGCGCGCCACGCTGAAGCTGCCGGCAGGCCACTACACGCCCGGGAAGATCCACGGCCGCCTCGACCTCGGCGTCGACGGCTGGCTCTACTTCTCGACGCACCGCGGCTCGACGCGCGTCACGAACGATCGCTACCACTACCGCGGCGATTGGATTCTGCGCCACCGTCCATCGACCGGACGCACCGAGGTGGTCGCCCACGCGCCCGTCGGCAAGCAGTGCATTCCCGCGAGCGTCCTCGATTCGCAGCGGCGAATCTTCTACGGCGGCACGGCAGCCGGCGACTTCGCCGACAAGCGCGTCCTGTTCTTCGCCTGGGACGTCGGTCGACGCGAGCTCCTGTACTCGGGCTACGACGGGCCGAGCCGCTATCTGATTCTCGCGCGCTCCGGGAAGGTCTACTGGGTCGGGAACGAGAGCGGCAAGCTGCGTCGGTGGGATCCCGACACCGGCGGCGAGCCGGTCGCGCTCGCTGGCGAGATCGGTCTGCGCGCTGCCACGCGGGAGTCGCCACAGGGCGTCGTCTACACCGTCTCGCGCGACGGCCAGCTCTACGCGTTCGACGCGCGCAGCGAGAGGGTCCGCGCGCTCGGCTCGGCGGTCGTGGGCACGCAGAGCTACATCACGTCGATCGACGTCGATCCGACCGGACGCTGGCTGTACTACACGCCAGGTGCCCACGGCGGCGGCGAGCGTGATGGCGCGCCGGTTGTGCAATTCGACGTGACGACACGGCGCAAGAAGATCATCGCCTTCCTGCATCCGTTCTATCGCGACGCGTACGGCTACACGCCGCTGGGCACGTTCGGCTCGGCGGTCGGGCCGCGCGGTGAACGCGTATTCATCACGTGGAACGGCAACCGAGGCGGCCCCGATCGTCGCGGACGGCTGCAGTTCGACACGTGCGCGCTCACGGTCATCCACGTCCCGACAGTCGAGCGCGGCGCCGCTGAGATCGACGAAGCGCATCGCAGGACGGCTCCGACACCATCGCGACCTCCGCTCGAGTTTCGCGACGTCTGGCCGACGCTCGAGCCGACGCAGTTTCAGCGCGGCATGATGGGGCACGCCGCCGCGTGGGGCGATGTCGACGGTGACGGGCGGGTCGATCTTTTCGTCGGGACGTTCGCGGATCGCCCCGCGGCGGTGTACCGAGAGGGCGGCGCGGCGGGACCGGTGCCGAATCACCTCTTCCTGAACCGGGGCGACCGATTCGTGCCGGCCGGCTCCGAGACGGTCGCGTGGCACGGCCGCGCGTCGGGCTGTGTTCTCGCCGATCTCGACAACGACGGCGATGCGGACCTCTACGTGACGAACAACGGTCGCCTCGGCGCGGCGAACCGCCTGTGGCGCAACGACGGCGGCCGCTTCACCGACGTCACCGATCGGGCCGGAGCGCCGATCTCGGAGCCGGAGTTCGCGCGCAGCGCGACGGCGGCGGACTTCGATGGCGACGGAGTGCTCGACCTGGTCGTCGTCGCGACGGTCGGGAAGAGCGAGACTCGGTTCTTTCGCGGTCGCGGCGACCTGCGCTACGAAGCGTCGAACGCGATTCCGGGAGACGCCTGCGGCCTCGGCGTCGCCGCAGCGGATCTCACGGACGATACGTGGCCGGATCTCCTCGTCGCCGGATCGAATCGGCTCTTCGTCAATCGCGGCGACGGGAGCTTTCGCGAAGCGGAGGAGTTCGGCTTCCGCGAGCAGCTCGTCGCGGAAGACCGCGCGCGTTCGTGCGGTGTCGCGATCGGCGACTTCGATCGCGACGGACACCAGGACATCGTCATCGGTCACCACACGAAGCGACCGTGGGCCGAACCGGTCGCGGTGCGTCTGCTGCGCAACGCAGGGTCGACACGTGCTCGAGTGCGGTTCGACGACGTGACCGAACGCGTCGGCATCGGCGCGATTCCGATGCGCGCGCCGCACGTCGAGCTGCGCGATTTCGACAACGACGGCTGGCCCGACGTGTGGGCGTCGGCCGCGACGTTCCGGGACGGCCGCATCCATCCGGCGATCTGGCGCAGCACGGGTGCGACGCGCGGTCGCCTGCCGCGTTTCGAGGATACGGCCTTCGTCCACCGTCGCGACTTCCCCGACGCCGACGACTATCGCGCCGGCGAACGGACGGCCAGCTTCTACGAGCGCCTGGTCGCCAAGCGCAAAGCGATGTACTGGGCGCCGGGCCCGTCAGCGGACTTCGACGGCGACGGACGGCTCGACCTGTACCTCGCGAGCTGGTGGTCGAAGCTGCCATCGTTCCTCTTGCGCAACGAGACACGGGTCGATCGCACGCACCATTGGCTCGCCGTGCGCGTCACCGCGACGCGGCGCGGCGCGAATCGGTCCGGCATCGGCAGCGTCGTTCGAGCCTATCGCGTCGGCGAAGCCGGCGACGCGCGCGCGCTCCTCGCGTCGGAGGCGATCGCGACGGCCGAGGGCTACACGTCCGCTCGGCCGGCCATCGCTCACCTCGGGCTCGCGGGACATGCGCGCTGCGATATCGTGGTCACGCTGCCTTGCGGGAAAGGGAAGGTCGTGCGGTCGGATGTCGCGGTCGACCGCGTGCTCGAGGTCGTCGTCGACTGAGAGCTGCCGACCCCGCGCACGACCGACCACTTCATCTCCGGTCCCCGTCGGGATAGAACTGAGGTGCGGTCGATGCTCTCGCTCGCTACGCGAGTGCACTCGACGTGCGTACGCCCACCAAGTCGTACAGGAGCACCGCCATGCTGCTCGACCGAGTCACCGCCGCGATCACCGTTCTCGCTATCACGGGGGCCGCGGCCGGCCCCGGACGCGACCTTCGCGCGGCTCAAGAGAATCCTCTCTCCAAGCCGTCCGGCTCCGCCGCGGAGCGTACAGTCGAATCCTACCCCGGGCTCTATGAGGGACGAGAGATCACCGTCCGGCTCCAGCTGGCGGGCGGGGAGTTCCGGGGCGCTCTCATCTTCCGCGGACAGAGCTATCCCCTCGAGGCGAGTCGCGCGTCCGACGGCGTCGTCGGGACCTTCCGGGTCGACGATCGATCGTTCGGCTTTCGGGCCGCCATCGACGGCAAGGCGATGACGCTCGAGAGCGGTGGATCGACCTACGAGCTCGAGAAGAAAGGGGCCGACCGCGACGGTGCGGGCAAGACGATCGCCAAGTCGAAGGGCAATCCGCTGTTCAGGAGCGGCAAGGTCTACAAGCACCGCTTGGGATTCACGTTCCGCTACCCGCGCGATTGGTCGGTTCGCGAGGAGGCGGCTGTCGGCGGCGTCCTGCTGACGCCACCCGGACAGGCGATGGGGCTTCAGGGTCCCGAGGAGTACTACATCCTGGGCGGAACGCCCGCGCCGGGAATCGAGCGCAGTGACGATCCTCAGGTCGTTCAGCACATCGACACGTTCGCCGCCAGCATGCTGCCCTTCCTGCGCAGAACAGGCAAACCGCAGGCGATCGCGTCCGGTCGCGGTCGCGGCAGCCTGCTGATCTACGACGGCAGGAGCCCGGAGGGCCACGACGCTCGCGCCCGCGTGAGCGTCTGCCTGATCGAGGGCTACGGCATCACGTTCACGGCACTCGGGGTCAAGAAGCACGTCGAGAAGCGAAAGAAGACCGTCCAGCAGATGTTCGAGACCTTCGGCTTCGCCGAGGCCGAGAAGGACCCGAAGCTCGTGGGGATCTGGTTCTCCGAGTCGTTCTCTTCCGCCAAGGCAGGGAAGAGCTCTCTCAACACGACGACGAAGATGACCATGGTGCTGCGCAAGGACGGCCAGTTCGCCCGCATCAGTCGCTTCCTCGCTTCCGGCGAGACGCAGCACGGAACCTACTCGATCGACACGGGCGCCGAGAACTTCAAGAGCGACGGCCGCTGGTGTGCGAAGAACGGTTCCCTCTCGCTGATTTGGAACGACGGCGACTTCAGCGAGTACAAGTATCACGTCCAGGGAACACCGGGGAGTCGGGATCTGCTCCTGACGTGGGGAGACGGCAACAAGGAGCTCTGGCAGGATCAGAGGTAGGCGATCGGTTCGCGGCGCGTTCCGCGAGTCATCGGCAACCAGCGGGCGAAACGAGGAATAGACGATGAAGCGACGCATCCGCCGACGGAATTGGCTGCGCATGGTGGGGCTGTCGGGCGCAGCGGCGGCTCTCGGGCTCGTTCGGCCTCAGGGGGCCCGTGCCCAGGACTCGAGCGGGTTCGAGAGCTCGATCATCGCCGACCGCGAAGTGCAGGCGAATCGCGCCAGTCCGGTGCTCGTCGACGGCAAGGTCGTCCAGCCTCAATGCCAGCTTCCCGTCTTGCACACGACGGACGTCCTGGTCGTCGGAGGTGGACCCGCTGGTGTGTGCGCCGCGATCGCCGCGAAACGAGCCGGCGCCGATGTCACGATCGTCGAGAGATACGGCCACTTCGGCGGCCTGTGGACCGGCGGCCTGGTCCTGCTCGTCATCGGGCACATCGTCAAGGGAGGCAAGCAGGTCTGTCAGGGCATCGGCGAAGAGATGATGCGGCGCCTCGACAAGCTCGACGGCGCGATCATCGATCGTCGGCCCGGCGTCGCACCGACGGTCGACGCCGAGGCGGTCAAGTATCTGATGGTCGAAATGGTCGAGGAGGCCGGCATCAAGGTCTTCCTGCACTGCTGGGGGGCTGACGCGATCGTCAACGGCAACGCCGTGGAAGGAGCCGTTTTCGAGAGCAAGTCGGGACGCCTGGCGATACTCGCGAAGAACGTCATCGACGCGACCGGCGACGGCGACGTGTTCGCAGCGGCCGGGGCCGAGTACCAACGCCGCTCGCACAACGTGGGGCTGGTGACGCGTATCGGCAACCTCGACCGTGTCGATCGGCAGGCGGCCAGCAAGGCGGACCGCAAGCCGCGGCACCTCGGCAGGCGAACGCCCGTGCCCGGCGTCAACTGGGTCAACATGCACGGCCCCGAAGTCGACGGACTGGACGTCGAGGTGCTGACGCGCATGGAGATGAACCACCGCAAGTTCATCTGGCGCAATATGCAGAAGACGCGCAGCGCGCCGGGCTACGACAAGGTCTACCTGATGGAGACCGCACCGCAATTGGGCGTGCGCATCACGCGAGTCCTGCAGGGCTTGGCCACCGTGACGTCGAAGGACCTGAAGGCGAATCGGACGTTCCCGGATGTGATCGGCGTGGGCGGCGCGTCCGCAGGGCAGCACCAGGAGTGGCAGATACCGTACGGCGCTCTCGTGCCGGAGAAGGTCGATCGACTGCTCGTTGCCGGCCGGTGCATCAGCGCGGAGATGCGCATGGCGGATCTCGTGCGGCTGATCCCGAACTGCTTCGTGACCGGACAGGCTGCGGGCGTCGCCGCAGCGGTGGCGACGCGGGCCGGTTGTCTGCCCCGGCAAGTCGAGGTGCCCGAGGTGCAGAAGATTCTGCGCCAGCAGGAGGCGTACCTCGGTTGAGCGCGTCTGCCGTCGATCCGGCTCCTGAGTCGCGACCCGAGTCGTCCCCGTCCGGCGAACGGCGCCGCCGATCGACGCAGCGCTACTTGCATGGCGTCCTCCTCGTCGCGGCGGTGTTGCTGCTGGTGCCGCTACCGAACGCGGAGGAGCTCCTCGTCGTCGTCCCCGCGCTGAGCCCGTTCGTCGCGACGGCGTCGATTCTCGCCACGCATTCGCTGCAACTCGCGACCTGGATCGGGCTGACGGTCGGCGTGATCACGCTCGCGCGCCACCGCTGGTTCTGTCGCTGGATCTGTCCGACGGGCACTTGCGCGGACTACGCGATGAAGCTCGGCATCCGGATGCGTCGCCCGCGTTCGCGGTTGCCGCCCATCGGACAGTGGATCGCGATCATGACGCTGGTCGGAGCCATCCTCGGCTATCCACTGCTCTTGTGGCTCGATCCACTCGCGTTGCTCAGCGCGGCCGTCGGTCTGCCGAGGATCGCGACGAGCCCGGAGGTCGGCTTCGGCGCCACGGGGTTCGCGGCGGTCCTGCTCCTGAGCTTCGCGTGGCCGGGCGCATGGTGCCACCGCGTGTGTCCGCTCGGCGCGTTTCAGGATCTGCTCTTCCGATTCGTGCGAGCGATTCGAAGGCTCTTCCGCTCGAATCGGCGCGCGGGAAGCGCGACGCCACATGGCTGGACGCGGCGCGTCGTGTTGGGGGCGGCGTTCGGCGGTGCGTGGGCCGCGCTGACGAAATCGCTATGCCACTCGGCACCGACTCCCTTGCGCCCGCCCGGGGCCGTCGACGAGATCCGCTTCCGCGGGCTCTGCATCCGCTGCGGCAGTTGTCAGCGTGCCTGCCCGACCGACATCATCCGGCCGGATACCGGCGGACACGGAGTGTCGAGCCTGCTGACGCCGCGGCTCGAGTTCGACGAGAGCTACTGCCGCGAGGACTGCGTGCAATGCACGGACGTCTGCCCGAGCGGCGCCCTGACGCCCGTCGCCGTCGCGGCGAAGCAACACGCCGCGATCGGATGGCCACACGTCGACATGGATCTCTGCCTCCTCGGCGACGATCGCGACTGCCGCGTGTGCCGCAATAGCTGTCCGTTCGAGGCGATCCGGCTCGTGTTCTCCGAGGAGGAGTACACGCTGACGCCGCAGATCGACCCTGAGCGCTGTCCGGGGTGTGGAGCGTGTGAGATCGCCTGTCCGACCGAACCGACGAAGGCGATCTTGATTCGCCCGGTGAGCGTCGAGCCCCCGTCCGAGCCGTCTGCGTAGCAGCAATCGGGATTCGCCACCGGCCCGCGGATCGGGGAGGGTGCGCTGCCAGCTCGTGGGCGGATTGCGTGAGATGCGGCAGCGCTGGATGTCGCCTCCCCATCCAGAACGGCGTGACGGCAGGTGAGAGCCATCGCGGCCTCGGTGCCGGTGTCCGGCGGCGAGGGCTTCCGAGCCCTGCTGGCGACATCGGCCGGCGTCCGTCCGGTGTGCACCCGAGCGCGACGTCGGACGGTGGGCTCCGCGCCCGCAAGGAGGAACCATGGGACGAAGATGCTGTCAGGCGCTCCTGTTGGCGCTTTTCCCGAGCTTGCCACTTCTGTCCCAGGACGCCTCGCTGCAACTCGGGACCGATCAGGGTGGGTTCGGCGAACGAGTCGAGATCCCCCTCAGGATCTCCGCGGATGACTCGATCGACGGCTTCACGATCGCCGTCGACTGGAGCGAGGGCACCGGGATCGAGCTGCGCGATCTCGCCGTGGAGGCGGACGACCCGGACATCCTGGTGTTCGAGCACGTCGCAGAGGTGACGGACCACCGCATGATCTACGCGGTCGCGGGGCTCGACGTGCTGCAGCCGGGAGAGGACATCCTGCTCGCGACGCTGGTGATCGAATGCCAGCCGGGACCCACGGCGACGAGGACGGAGCTCGTCTTCCGGGACGACGTCTACTCGATCGTGCCGGGCGCTCCACCGATCGCGAACACCGTCCTGCTCGCCGACGGCTCTGAGCTCACCCGAGGCGCGGGGCTCGAGCTCGTCAACGGCGAGGTCATCAGCGTCGGACCAGAGGCCTGCGACGACGGCGCCGACAACGACCTGGACGGCCTGACCGACTGCGACGACCCGGACTGCGCACCCAGCTGTCCGGAGACGGCCTGCGACGACTGCGAGGTCGGTACTCTGGAATGCGGCGGCTCTGTCGAGGGTGAGCTCACTCCCGAGGATTGCCAGCTCGCAGACGAAACCTACGTCGACGTCTACCGACTCGAGGTGTCCACTCCGGGCCCCGTGCGGATCGAGATGCACGCCCAAGGGCTCACTGACACCGTCCTCGCGCTCGCGGATGCGAGCTGCGAGACGATCGCGCAGAACGACGACTGCGAGCCCGACAATCTGCAGCGCTCCTGCATCCGTCTGCCCGAGCTCGCACCCGGGACGTACTACGTCATCGCGTCGAGCGTCGAGCCGGAGCAGGGTGGATACCGCATCGACGTGCGGTGCCCCATCCCCTTCCGCCGTGCCGACACCAACGCGAACGGCGTCTTGGACATCTCCGACGCGGTGCTGTTCCTGGGATACCTGTTCCTGGGATCCCCTACCGAGCTGCCCTGCCTGGACGCCGTCGATACCGACGACAGCGGCATCCTGAATCTCTCCGACGCCATCCTGCCTCTGAACTTCCTGTTTCTCGGGGGTGACCCGCCGCGGCCGCCCTTTCCCGATTGCGGGCCGGACTTGACTGAAGACGCACTGGGTTGTGACGCCTTCGAGGTCTGCTCATGACCGCGAGCAGCTTCGAGCCGATCGAGCCGCGTTCAGCACAGCGAACAAGGGACGTGAAAACCATGGTAGCCAGAAGCTCACCGACGAGCAGCGCACTGCTTTCCTGTGCCGTCCTTCTGGTCCTGACGGCCGGCTCCCGTCTCGCGGCGGAGCTGCCTCTCCCGGACGCCGTCTTCTACGGAACGATCCGGTTGAACTGCTCCGACGTGGAGTCCGGAGACCTCCGCGCTGTCGTGGAGCGTGGCGGCGTGCCCGTCACCGAGCCCGTCGCGGACTTCGGGCTCTTCGAAGGAACGCCCGTCTACGCGCTGAGGGTCCCGATGGAGACGAATATCGGGGCTCCCGGCGATGTGCCGAACGCAGCGCAACCCGGGGATGCTCTGGTCGCGCTCGTTCTGGACGGCACACCCGTCTGGACCGGGGAGGAGGTCTTGGCCTGGGGCAGCCTGACCGAGCTCTCCCTCGACGTCGGCTCGTGTGGAGTGACGTTCCTGCGGGGCGATGCCAACGGTACGGGCACGGTGAGCTTCGCCGACGGGATCTTCATCCTCCGCTGGGTCTTCCGTGGCGGAGCGACACCGCTCTGCCTCGACGCCGCGGACGCCAACGACAACGGAGCCGTCAATTTCGCGGACGGAATCTACCTCCTGCGCTGGGTCTTCCGCGGTGGGCCGATGCCGCCGCCGCCATTCGGAGCATCGATCGAGTCCGGTTGTGGCTTCGATCCGACGCTCGACGACCTGGCCTGCGAGAGCTCGGCCTGCTCGGACGCGGGCGAGGGAGACGGCGGCATCGCGGATGCTGGCGACGCGGGCGGTGGCGCTGACGGCCGCGCTGTGACGCGCACCGACCGCTACGTCACCGTCGTGAATCTGCGAGGCGACGCGCCCGCAGAACCGCCTCTTCCTGGAGACTTCCTGCGCCACGGACAGCGCCGGGATGCACGCGGCCTCACCGCATCGGGGCGGCTGCTCGAGCTCACGCCCGATGCGCTTCGCCTCGGCGCGATTCCGGTCAGCGGCATCGAGAGGAGCGTGGTCATCGCCAATCGATCCGAACACGGCCAGGCTCTCGCCCTGCGCAGTCTTTCCCCGCTCTTCGATGTGCGCCCGAGTTCGTTCGAGATCCCTCCCGCGGGGACGTTCACGGTCTGGGTCCGGGCCGACGCGAACGGGACGCTCGAGGACGGCGACCCGGGCGATCCGTTCATCGAGGTCACCGCAGGCGGCGACCTCGTGGCCCGCGTTCCCGTCGAGTACGAGATCGAGGCGTCCGACGTAGCGATCGAGGCGGGCAGCGTGACGGTCCGCGACGGGACGGACGAGACCATCGCCGTGCCGGTCGTCGTGCGCAGCGCGGTCGACATCCGGGCCGTCCGGTTCAGCCTCGAGTACGACGACGCGGTCTTTGCCGGCGCGGTCTTCGTCTCTCCGCTCGCGAAGGACAAGCCGCGTTCCGCGAGCTCCGGCAGGATGCTCGACGTCGGCCTGCCGGGCTCGTTCGCTGCCGGCACCGAAGGCGTGATCGGCCACGCCCTCCTGACGCCTCGCACCTGGCTGGATCCGGGCGTTCACCCCGTGCTCGTGCGCGCTCCGCGTGCCGACCTTGCGGATGCAGAGGCCGACGCACGCACGATCCTGGCCGCTGCGACGCACGGGGAAGTGTGCTGCCGGACGCCGTGGCTGGACCTCGACGGCGACGGCAGGGTCACCGCTGGCTACGAGGGCGTCCTCGCCCGGCGCCACGCGCTCGGCGAGGCGGAGCTCTACCCGGCCCATTGGCGCATGTCCCCCTCCGATCCGCCCGCCCTCACCGTGGCGGAATTGCTTCGGAAGCGCGCGCCGTATCTGGACGTCGACGCGTCGGGCGATGTGGACGACGCCGATTTCGACGCGATCACCCTCGGGCTGTGCGATCGGACGCGTCCAGGCGAGGACACCCTGGCGCGCGTGCGCAACCTCCACCTGCCGGAGACTCTGGCGACGGTGCAGCTCGGGACGGCGAGATTCCCGGTCGCGCTGCGATGGCAAACGCTCACCGTCGGCGAACGGGTTCGCGTCCCCGTTCTTCTCGATCTCGATCGACCGCTTCACGAGCTCGATCTGATCGTCGCGAGTGACCCGGATCGCGTCGAGATCCACGGATTCGAGGCCGGCGCTCGGCTGCTGAGCGAGGTGGAGCAGCGGCGGGAGCAGCCCGGCGCGCTGCGAATCGTGGCGCCGGCTCGCAAGCAGAGCCTCGTCACGACCGGCTGCGGTGCTATCGGCTACGTCACGGTCGAGGTCGTCAACACCGGTGACGCGAACTCCGTGCCCCTCGCTCTCGAGACTTCGACGACCTCATTGGCGGGCTCGAAGATCGAGGTAGGCGTCGCCGAAGCTGACGCGCCAGGCCTCGAGCTGGACATCTGCGCGGGCCAAGCGAGGAGCGGGGCCGAGGGCTGGGAGCTCGCGCTATACCTGAACCCGGTGGCTCCCGACGCGAACTTGCTGCGCTTCGAGCTGGAGTATCCCGAGGTGATTCGCGCACTCGCGGCGCGCGGCGTGAGCCGCGACTCGAAGCGAGCGATCGAGGTGCACGTCGAGGACGCGGCCGAACGCGGTGCAGCGTCGGTCCTCGTCTACCAGCCCCGCGGCGTGCCTCTGCGCGTCGCCGCGGGAGGCGAAGCGGTCGCGAGGATCGCGCTGGCGCCCGACGGCGTCGGCGTCTCGTCTTCGCGGCTGGAGTTCGCGGGGCGAGTGACTCACGCAGCGCTCGGAGCGGAGAGCTCGTCCATCGCGTCAGGCCATCTCCGCGTCGACCGACGCGAGCTCGAGTCCTGCGGTCCCGCCGGCGAGGACTGCGAGGTGGCGTTGAAGTCTCCCGACCTGGGGCAGGCGCTGGAGCTGCTGGGTTTCCTGTTCGAGGGACGAACCGAACCGGCATGCCTGCGCGCGCACGACCTCGACGGCGACGGCGCCGTGGCCGCTCGCGACGCGCTCGAGATGATTCGACGGCTGGTGCTGCGCTGAGGGCGACCGATGGCTATCCACGCAACGACGGACACGAGAACCATGATGTCCACGCACAGCGGACGGCCCCTCCCGGCGGCCGCGATCCTGCTCCTCCTGGCGGTCGCGCCGCTCGCCGCTCAAAACGCGTGCGAAGACTGCCTCGAAGGCGACATCCCCTGCACTGGCGCGACCGAGACGGTCCAAGGGGAGCTGGCCGCAGACGACTGCCCGTTGGGCGGCGGTCGACTGTCCGAGGCCTGGCGCTTGCAGCTCCCCTCGAGCAGCTACGTAGTGATCGAACAAAGCACGACGGAGTACGTACCCCTCGTATTCCTGAGCGATGCCGGCTGCGGCGTCTTCCGATCGAGCACCGGAACGACGGATGCTCCAGCACGCCTCGAGACCTACCTGGATGCGGGGACCTACTTCATTCAGGCGAGCACTCGGTTCCTGGACACCGGCGCCTACACGCTCGCCGTCACCTGCACGGAGCTCGGCCCTCTCCACGTCGACGCCTCCTCGACCGCGTCGGACCCCGACGGGGCGACGTGGGAGACCGCTTTCCGCGACCTGCAGCGGGCCTTGGCGTGGTCGGCCGACCTGCCCGGCATGTACTCCGAGATCTGGGTCGCGGCGGGAACCTACACGCCGGGATCCGACCGGAGCACGAGCTTCGCCCTGCAGGAGGGGCTGGCGCTCTACGGCGGATTCGCCGGCGACGAGACCGAACCCGACCAGCGGGACCCCGTGCGGAACGCGACCGTCCTGAGCGGCAACATCGGCACGCCGAGCTCCGCTGACAACTCCTACATCGTCGTCAGGGCGAACGGTGTCGACGAGACAGCGGTCCTCGACGGGTTCACGGTGACCGGGGCGTTCAGCTCCCTCTCGGATTCGTCTCCGAACTCGAGCGCCTGCGGCCTGTACATCGGTCTGGGCAGCGCTGCGACCGTCAGGAACTGCGTCTTCAGCTTCAACGCGGGGATACGGGCCGGCGGCGTCTACGTCTACGAGGGCAGCGGCTCGTTCTCGAACTGCAAGTTCCGCCACAACAGCCAGGACTCCGAGTTCTACGGGGGCGGCGCGATACGCATCCAGAATCAGGAGTTCCCCAACGGGGTCACGACGCTTCTGGGATGCGAGTTCGATGCGAACAGCGCCGCGCGCGGAGGCGCGATCGGCAGATTCGGTATCTCCTCGCCCGCCAGCTACGTCTACCTCGTCGACTGCGCGTTTCGCCGCAACACGAGCGACTTCGAGGGCGGCGCGGTCTACACGACCGGCAACCAGCTGCTCGCCTACAACTGCGTGTTCACGGCGAACGAGGCGGCGGGCGGCATGGGCGGCGGGCTCTATACCATCAGCTCCGGCACCCTGGTGCGACTCAACGGCTGCACATTCGTCGAGAATGTCACCGGGACGGCGTACGGCGCGGGGCTCGCCATCCAGACCGGGTGTGGCGGCTGGACGAGTACGCAGATCTACCACTGCGTCTTCTCGGAGAACCAGACCTCCCAGGGCCCGGACGGTCCGTTCGCACAGATCTACGACATGCCGGACGCGCCGTGGACCTGCGCCTTCGTCCGCTACAGCTGTGTCGGCACCGACGAGGGCATCGTGGGCGCGATGGGCGGCCAAGGGAACATCGCCCTCGGACCCGGCGAGACGCTCTTCGTCGACGCCGCCGGTCCTGATCTCGAGCTCGGCACATCCGACGACGACCTGCGACTCGACGCGAGCTCGCCGTGTGTCGACGCAGGAGACGCCAGCTTGGTCCCCCCCGACGTTGCCGACCAGGACGGCGACGGAATCACTGCGGAGACGATGCCGTTCGACCTCGCCGGCAACCCGCGAGTCGGAGGGGACGCGCCCGACATGGGCGCCTACGAGTGGCATCCCGACACTGACAGCGACGGCATCGTCGACGCGATCGACAACTGCCCCGAGACCGGCAACCCACAGCAGCAGGACGTCGACTACGTCCTCGTCCACGAGGTCGACCAGGAATCGTGGCCGTGGCACGCGACCGGCTCGCGGGTCGACGATCCGGACGCCGGCAACGACGAGGCCTGGAAGGCGACCGCCGGCGTGGACGAGGCGGGAGCGGCAGTCTTCGGTCCGTACAAGACGGCGGATCCCGGCGACTACCGCGTGGTTTTTCGGCTCAAGGTGTCCGCCAGGAGCCCGAGCCGCGTCGCGACGATCGACGCAGGCCCTCAGGGGCTGGAGCCCTTCGCCTCGAGGGACCTCTTCGGGACGGACTTCTACGCGTCGGGTCGCTACCAGGACTTCACCCTGGACTTCTCCTTCGACACGACCCAGACGAACATGGAGTTCCGCGTCTGGTTCCACGGCGCCGTCGATCTCACCATCGACCGCATCACGGAAGCGGCCGGTGACGGCGCGGGCGACGCGTGCGACGGTTGTCCGACGGACCTCAATCCGGGGCAGGAGGACGACGACGGCGACGGCGTCGGCGACGGATGCGACAACTGCCCGGGCATCGTTGCAGCCGATGTGAATGACGCAGACAGCGACGGCTTCGGCGACCCGTGCGACCCGCACGATCTGTCGGTCACGCCCAACGGCGGTGAAGTCGGCGATATCGTCCGCATCCAGGCGCGGGGCATCGTCGATCTCGAACAGCCACCGCTCGTCGAGTTCACCCTCGAAGAGTCACCACCCATCGAAGCGACGGTCGTCGGCGTCAGCACGATCTCGCCGGGTCTCTTCGCGGTCGACATCGAGGTGCCCACGCCCGAGGACGACGAGACGATGTTCGTCGACGTTCGCGTGACGAACCTCTTCGGCGGCAACGAGGTCGCCGAGACGCTGGTGAACGGCTTCGCGTACACGAACCAGACGCTCGTCGTCGGTCGGTCCGTCGACGAGTTCGCACCTGGTTTCGAACTGTGGCCGTCAGTCGTCAGCGGCGCCGTGTGGCAGCCCCGCCCCGACAGCGAGGATCGTCTCGAGCGCCTCGAGATGTACTCGGTCGGCGCCGGAGCGAGTGCGCCGGTCATCAACTGGAGCAGCGCAGACGGCAGCCTGTCGTTCGACGTGAGCTACAAGGTGCTCTACCCGGACATCCCGGACAACGGCAACGCCGACGACCTCGTCATCGACATCGCGGCCGACGACGGCGCGCGCCTGCCGGGGAACCTCGACCCGTCGCGGGATCACGGGATCTTCGACATGCCGGGGCTCAATGAGAACGCGGCGCTCGGAGTCGTGTTCGCCGGTCCGTCCGGCGCGACGAACCGCGTCTGGGCGCTCAACCCGAGCGGTTCCGACCTCGACAGCCGGCACGTGCTGCTGCAGTACCGCGACAGCGGGGACGCGCTGCAGTTCAAGGTCTACGCGGTCGTCGCCGGCACCGGCTACGACGGCGTCGTCGCCGGCACACCGCTCTACCGGTTGCCGACCGACGTCGGCGAGGAGACGCGCGCCTTCTGGCCGCTGAACGAGCTGCTCAAGTGTGTGCTGCCGTTCGCCGAGGGGCCCAGCGCATCTCCGCAGCTCTTCACGGAGGTCGATCGCGCGAGGTTCTGGCAGAGCGAGGAAGACCAGCGCATCTTCGCGGTCAATCGCCACCCGGATCCGGCGGTGAGCAACAGCATCGTCATCCGCTGGCCGCGCGTCGATACGGTCCTCGAGGCGGGTGAGTGGGTGCCCGTCTGCGCCGGGATCGACCTCGCCGACACGGTGTACATGACGGAGTACGTGCTCTCGTGGCCCGCCGGCAGCCCGCTGATCGACATCTCCGCGCAGACCGGCGCGCCACTGCCCGGCGATCTCGACGGCGAGGAGGGCATCTTCGACGTCCGCGACAAGAAGGAGAACCCCGAGCAGGGGTTGATCTTCGATGGCGGAGCGGGCCCCCGCGTCTACGCGACGAACGTTCGCTGCACGACGAGCTGCGACAACGACCCGGACCAGCAGCACGTGCTCGTGAAGTACCGCGATACGTTGGGAGACCTCGCGTTCGAAGTCTACGACGTCACGCCGGGCCAGTACTACCAGCTGGCGACCGGTCGCATGCTCATCGGGACGGAAGCGGTCGGCAACCTCCTGGCGCCGCTCTTCCCGCTCAATGTCCTTTTGCACCAGCAGAACAGCACGCTTCCCGACAGCAACATCGCGCTGTCGAATTACCCCACACGCGTCTGGAAGAACACCGCCGGACGTCGTCTGAGCGAGCTCTTCTGCGTCAACACGCACCCGACGCTGGGGGGCACGATCCTGATCTCCTGGCCGAAGTTCACCACCAAGAGAGGCGTCGACGGACGCTGGACGGCGATCGACGTCTTCGACCCGACGCCGGCGTCGGCGCCCTACGTGCAGGAGTTCCCCGTGAGCTGGAGCGGCGGGACGATCACGATCTCCGACGAGAACGGCGGCGCCCTACCGGAGGAGTGGGGCGACGACCTCTACGGCGAGAGCTTCTCGATCGACAACGCCAGCATCTTCGACGTGCCGTTCGCCGCCACCGCAGGCAACCGCAACGACGAGCACGCCCTGCTGTATCCCCCGCGCGATACCGCCCCGGGCGGCGTCGGGAGCATCCGCGATCCCGACCCGAACTACGTCGGCCACTGGCGCGCCTTCGCGCTCCTGCCACCGCGTCCGGGATCGACCCCGGACGCCACCGGGCAATACGGAGAGACGGGCGGTGTCCCGCCGCGCCTCCACAAGGAAGGCGGTGAGAGCTGGGTGCTCGTGAAGTACGCGTGGGAGGAAGGCGCCGTCGACTTCGCGGCCTATCGGGTCGAGCGCGGTGCAATCGACCGCGACGTCACGGTCGGCGCGCGACTGACGCCGTACTACCCACTCGATGAAATCCTGTACGGTCGCGTCCTCACGCTGCCGGCGTCGCTCGACGACCACATCATGCCGGACGACGACCCGTCCGTTCCCGCCGCGCATCAGAACAGCACCGGCTGGTGGATCTCCGACCTCGACGGGCTCGTCGAGCCGGGCACGGGCAGCCACGTCTACGCGATGAACCGCGGCGAGCCCGGCGACCTGAACCCGCCGGCTCCCCACGTCACGATCCGCTGGCGCATCCCCGAGCGCACCCTGACCCAGGAGGACGATGTCGAGCGGCTGTCGTACTGGCAACGCTTCGACGTGAGCTGGCCGACGACGCCGAAGGTCATCGAGATCCAAGGCCTCACCGACACCATCCCGCTCCTCGAAAACCTCGGCGACTACATCGAGCCGCGCATCTTCGACGGCGTCGACGAGTCGGCGATCACCGGTGGACAGCCTCCCGCCGAGGACGTCAACTCGAACGACGAGCACGGGCTCTATCTGGGCGGCAAGCTCTACGCGGGGAGGGACGACAGCGCGACCTACGAGCCGGCCACGGCGACCTGGCCGTGGGTGCTGCTGGGCTACAAGGAGAGCGAAGGCGGACCTCTCCTCTTCGAGCCCTTCCACGTCGAGCGGGCGATCGACACCAAGATCTTCAGCGTCGGCCACGTGATCGAGCTGCCGACTCCGTACCTCTACCTGGCGAACTATCCCCGCTGCGCGGGCACTCGCATCTTCGATGGCGCCAACCCGTCGATCGAGCTCGTCAACGAGAACATCGGCGATCCGCCGGATTTCGGTTGGCGTGATCCGATGGGCAATATCTGGGTGACGCGCAGCTGGCCGCGGCCCGGCCACAGCGTGCCGGCGAAGTTCGACTTTCACGAGTGGTGGTATCCCGACGCGGACGACCCGACCCGGCCCGGCCGCAACGACTGCCGCGACTGGGTCGAAGACATCGATCTCGAGGCGGACTGGCCGTCGGTCGAGGGCATCGCGCCGGGCGAGTTCACCCGCCTGCGCGTCGGCGAGGCGCTCGACCTCAGCGGCCACGCCGCGGTGGAGATCCTGTTCTCGTCGAACACCGGCGATCCCGCCACAGACGATCCCGAAATGGCCGGTGTCGAGCTGCTCGTCCAGCGACTGCGAGACGAGTGCGGTGCTCCCACCGACTTCTTCTGCACCTTCGACCGCGACGGCGACATCGCCGACGCACCGCCGGGGGTCTTCAAGTTCGTCAGCGCCACCGCCAACTCGTCGTCGCGCAACCGCGTGCGCGCTTCGCCCTGCGACGGCGTCGAGCGCTGGGCCACGCTCGGGTTCATCAACGAAGTCGTCTCGGTCATCCCGTACAAGGTGGAGTGCCCGCCGGTGCAAGGGCGGATCATCCCGGTGGGCTCGAGCTGCGGCTTCTCGCCTGTGGTGCGGTTGCGCTTCTGGCCGCTGCGGGAGGACCCCGACTACTACGGGGCGGAGCTCTTGGAGACGGGTCTGTGGGACGAAGAGACGATTCCCGAGGACCTGCTCGAGGCGCTCTACAAGAACGCCGAGAATATCACCTTCGAGTGGCAGTACATCTCGAGCAAGGACTTCTTCGACGGCAACCGCAACTGGCTGCCCGACCAGTCCTCGAGCGGGCCCGTGCTGTCGCTCGACGCGTCGGCGGGGGTGAAGATCCTCCTCGACCGCTTCTACCGCGTGCGCTACACGGGCTACGAGGCCTGCAGCTGCCCGGTGCCGCCCGAGGCGGCGAACTGGATCGAGCTCGAGGTCGAGGATCTCCTGCCCGGCGCCGACGTCGATGCGTTCGGCGGCGAGCCTCTCACGGAGAGCTCGTTCAGGGAGACGCGTGACGAGCGCGTCGACGGCGGCGAGTGGATCAAGCTCGGCACCTTCCGCAGCTACCCCGCCAGCGGTGCGGTCGATCCGGAGGTCGACCCGACGGGGAGCTACACGCCGATTGCGATCAGCCTGCGGAAGATGACCCAGCTCGAGGTCAGCGATCTGCCGCAGTGCGACTGCGAGCCGGACGACGGCTTCTGTGTCGACCGCTGCACGTCGCGGGGCGATGCGTACGTCGACGCGGTCAAGTTCGTCCACGTGCCGCGCGCCGGCGCTCACCTGCCGGCGGCGCAGGCGGCCACCGAGTACATCCACGAAGCCGGCGAGAGCGGCAACCCGACCGAGATCGTCGCCACCGCGGTCGGCACATGGAGCCGCGATCCGAGCGACATCGACCTGCCGGGTCAGTCGGGCGACTCGTATCTGCACAACGCCGGTGCGGACGAGGCCTATACCTGGACCTTCCACCCTCCGGACCTGCGCTCGACGGCGGAGCGGACGAGTCCGACGTGCTCGCGCGAGGCGGACTGCGATAACGCGGCGGACGACGACGGCGACGGTCTGATCGACGCCGACGATCCCGACTGCCCGGAGCACTGCAGCAACGCACAGGACGACGACGGCGACGGTTTGGTCGACGGCGACGACCCCGACTGCACGCGCACCGAGGCCGAGTGCCCGGTGGTGGTCGAAGAGTACGACGTCTACGTGCGCTGGCCGCAGGTGATCGATGCGCCGGACACCGACGGCGGCTACTGGTACAGCTACTGGACCGACGCGATGCTTCTCGAGAGCTGGGTCAAGCGCGTCACCAAGGCCTTCGACCTCGACAACTTCAAGCTCGACAGCTTCCAGGAGGACTTCGTCGAGCCCGACGACCTCGAGGGCGAGACACCGGTCGGCCTCGGCGCTGCCCGACCCGATGGCACGTACTCCGGCGCTCTCGCCGTGGTGGGCCGACGCGCCGAGGGCACGATCGCGTTCAACTGCGACCCGGCCAATATCAACCGCCTCGGCCTGCTCGAGCTCTACGAGAACGTGTTGGCGCGAGCGCGGGGCTTCAGCATCGGCTCGGGCTACAACGTGCACGATGCCAACCAGGCGCTGCTCTTGGTGGCTAGCCGTATCAGCCAGATGTACATGCTGCTCGGGAACGAAGCGTACGCCGACGCGCTCGACCCGACGATCGGCAGCTCGATCGCCGACGGCTCGCACCTCGAACCCGAGACCTTCTTCGCCTTCACGAACCAGGTGCCCTCGCTCCTGGAGGAAGAGCTGGTGCTGCTGCGGGGGCGGCCGAAGCTGCCGTCGAGCCTCGATTTCCGCGCGCCGGTCTACAACCGCTTCACGTGGAACTTCACCGGCGGCCTCGCCGACGCGATCTACACCGCGGCCTATCGCGACGCCGGGGTCATCACGTTGCAAGACTCCATGCGGAAGTTCCCTCAGGGTCACGGCGACGCCTACGGGCACTACCTGAGCGCGGTGCGCCAGTACTACACGCTGCTGGAGAGCGGCTACTTCGACTGGACGAACGCCGAGGAGGCGATCCTCGTCGGGGATCGTCCGGTGACGGTGGGCTTCCAACACGTGCGACACTTCGCGCGAGCGGCCGCGGCGCGGGCCCGCACCGGGCGGGACGTCGTCTCGCTCGAGTTCCGCAAGCAGTACCGCGCCGACCCGGAGAAGCACTTCTCCGAGCAGGGCTACATCGACGGCCACCTCGACCACGACCTGCTCCTCGAGGGGCACTTCTTCGCGCGCGAGAGCGAGGCGGAGCGCTCCTGGGGCGTCCACGACTGGGCGGCGCGCACAGCGCGGGGGGCCTACCTCGACTGGGCCGTCGCCGCGGCGAGCCTGCCGGCCTACTCCGAGGAGGTCGGCCTGAAGAAGGTCGACCGCACGACGGTGAGGGAGCTCGGCGAGATCGCTGCGGACCTTCGCGACATCACCCAGCAGGTGAACGTCGTCGACTCGGGGCTCAACCCGCTGGGCCTGTCGCGCACGGTCGTGCCCTTCAACCTCGACTCCCGGGCGCTCGAGGAGGATGACCAGACCCACTTCGAGCAGTGCCAGGTCAAGGCGATCAACGCGATCGGCAGCGCCGGCGCGATCCTGCAGTTCGCCAACCAGAGCCGCAACCGACTGCGCGAGCAACAGGACCGGCTCGAGGCCTTCGACGACAACGTCGAGAACGAGGAGTTCCGCTACAAGAGCCGACTGGTCGAGATCTTCGGCCGGCCGTACCCCGAGGATCCGACCTACCTGCCGGACTACGACGGCCCCGACTTCTATCACTTCGAGTACATCGACCTCAACGCGCTCTACGGCTGGGATCGCTGCGGCGACAACCCGTCGTGCGAGGCGCGCTTCGACGAGATCACGTTCCCCTTCCGTGAGGTCGTGTGGAGCCCGGATGCTCAGCTCGTCGAGCAGGGGACGGTGACGGAGTCCAGAGACGGCGAGGAGATCACCCGGCCGGACTTCAACCTCGTCGGCTTCGAGGCCGACGCGGTCAACCGGCAAGTCGCATTCCGCTTCGACGTCGAGACGGGCTTCGCGGCCGTGCCGCCGCGGTGGACCGAGCCCCGACCGGAAGAGGGTGCGCTGCAGACGACACTGCGCCAGATCCACCTCTCCATCGCGCGCCTGGAGCAGGCGAAGATCGGCCTCGAGAACCTCGCGGACGACATCGAAGCGGACTTGGATTTCCTGGAGGAGCTTCACGGCATCCAGGGTCTGCGGATCGTGCAGATCGGCGATCACCGCGACGCGCAGGTCGCCGCCACGGCCATCATCGGCGGGATCCGATTGGCGCTGCGGACGATCGGCACCGTGATGTCGGCGGGGAGCGGCGCGGCCAGGGCGACGGCGGAGGCCATTCCGACGAACTTCATCGTCGGGTTCTCGAACGGTGGCGACCTCGCGGCGCCGGCGCGCGGAGCGTTGCTCGGCGCGGGAGAGGCGGCCGTGGGAATTCAAGAGGCGCTCAGCGTGGCGGAGGACGCGGCGGGCTTCGGCCAGGAGCTTCTGAAGGAGATGCTGCGGCTCGATCACGAGCTCGAGCTCGCCGAGCTCGGCGACGAGCTGTCGAACCTCGCGGCGGTGCAGGCGCTCGAGGCCAAGATCCGCACCATCCCGTCGGCGGTCATCCAGGTGAATCTGGCCCGCGAGGAGCTCATCCAGGCGGTGGCTGGCTACGGCGCGGTGCTCGGCCAGGGGCTCCGGCTCCTCGAGGAGCGCGAGCGGTTCCGTCGTCAGACCAAACGCCAGCTGCGCATCTTCCGCCACAACGATCTGACCTTCCGCCTGTTCCACAACGATGCGCTGCAGAAATACCGCGCCCAGTTCGATCTCGCCTCGCGCTACGCCTACCTCTCCGTGCAGGCCTTCGACCACGAGACCAACCTGCTCGGAAGCGGCTACCACATCGGCGGCTTCGACGACATCGACGAGGCCCTCGAGGCGGTGATCCAGGCGCGCTCGCCGGGCGCCCTCGTCGCGCAGACGCCGGCGGGCGGCACGGGTCTGACGGGTGTGCTCTTCGAGCTCGGCAGCGCCTTCGAGGTGCTCAAGAGCGCCATCCGCATGCCTCAGGCGGAGCCGCGGGAGTTCTCGCTGCGGCGGGAGCTCTTCAAGCTGCCGCCGCTCGGCAGCGACAACCACGCCGCGTGGCGCGAGCAGCTCGGGCTGGCCAGGGTCGACCTGCAGGGCCATCCGGCGATCCGGCGTCTGGCGCAGATCGACGAGACGATCTTCCTCGACGCCGCGCGCGCCGTGGACGAGTTCGGCAATCCGATCGCGCCGTCGCCGGCGATCGTCATCCCGTTCTCGACCCAGATCACGGGCGATACGAACTTCTTCGGACAAAACACCGCAGGCGGGGAGTCGGGCTTCAGCCCGGAGCACCTGACGACGAAGATCCTGCGCTGCGGGGTTTACTTCCAGAACTATCCCCACGGCACGGGGCGGCTGTCGCCGACGCCGTACGCCTACCTGATCCCGGCCGGCGCGTCGGTGATGCGCGTGCCTCTGACGACGGCGCCCGGGACGCCGAAACCGTTGCGGGAGTTCCTCGTCGTCGACCAGATCATTCCGCCGGTGCTGTCGACGTTCCTCGACGATGTGACGGGAGAGTGGGCCGTGCCGGACGGGACGGAGATCACCCTGCCCGAGGACGCGTGGCGGCCCGGCCGGCTGCTGACCGGCTGCGCCGGAGAGACGTGCTTCCTGGGCCGCGTGCGCAAGATCAATCCCTTCGTCGCCGGCACCGACAGCTCGCTGCGAGGCAATCCCGGACGCACGGCGACCTACTACGGTCTGGCCGGACGCAGCGTGTGGAACAGCGAGTGGCTCCTGGTCATCCCGGGGCGCAACCTCGGCGCGGTCGGCAACGATCCGGACGCCGGGCTGAACTGGTTCGTCCACGGCCAGGAGACCGAGCCGGGCGACGGCGAGCCCGTCCCCGGGGGCGTCACCGACATCCTGCTGATCTTCGACGCCTACTCCTACGAGAACCCCTTCTGAAGGACGACGACATGACGCGCGAGACGCTCCTTCTCCTGACCGCGGGTGTCCTGTTGCTGGCCGCAACGCCGGTGCAGGCGCAGTACCGTCGCCAGACCATCGAGATGCGCGCGGGCTGGAACGCTGTGCACCTCGAGGTCGACCCGGCCGAGTCCTCCTGCGCCGCGTTCCTCGAACGATACGCGGGGAAGATCGAGGCCATCTGGACCTACGACAACCGCTACACCGGTGCGCGTGCGTTCGAGCCGGTCGAGTTCCGCGATGACCTGGAGACGCCGCCGGTGCGCGTAGAAAATCGCTGGCGGCTCTACCACCACGAGCATCCCGGCATCTCGAACCTGCACCACCTGCGCGGCGCCCGCGCCTACTTGTTGCGCGTGCCCGACGACGAGCCGTCGTTCACCGTCGAGGTGCTCGGGCGGCCCGTGCCGGACGACGGCCATTGGGTGGCTGACGGATACTCGTTGCGCGGCTTCCTCGTCGACCCGGAGCTTCGAGAGCCGGAGCGGCCGACGTTCGCGGCGTACTTCGCCGGCTCGGACGCGCACCTCGCGCCGGGAAGCGCCGTGTTCGCCATGGGGCTCGACGGGCGCATGGAGGGGCCGCTCGAGCTCGCGAACGCACGCATCGAAGCGGGGCGCGCGTACTGGATCTACACGGCGGGCGTCAGCCACTACCGCGGTCCGGTGGAAATCGAGTCGGTGCCGCGACAGGGCCTCGACTTCGGGCTCGACCTGGTGGAAGCGCGCCTGACGCTGAGGAACCGAACGCAGACGCCGAGCCGCGTGTCCCTGCGTTTGCTGGCAACGGCGCCCGACGTGCCTTCGGGCGAGCCGGCCTGGGCGGGTGGCCTGCCGCTGCGGGTGCTGTCGATCGAGGACGGGACGCGGCGCTGGGTGAACCTCGACGCGGGCGGGATCGACTTCGAGGTGCCGGCAGCGGGCACGCGCCGGCTGCGTCTGGCCTTCGACCGCACCGGCCTGGCGCCGGCCGTCCGCAGCGTCGTGCCCGCCGACGGCGACGGCGAAGACGGCGCGCCAGACCCGGGAGCGAGCTACCAAGGCGAGGTCGAGGTGCGCACGCAGGAGGGCTTCCGCCACGTGCTCGCGGTGGTCGGGGAGAGCAGCGACCGCGGCGGACTGTGGGTGGGCGAGGTGCGGCTACGCCACGTACGTCGCGTGCAGAGGACGGCACCGACGAACGCCGTGCCCTATCCTTCGACCTTCCGAGTCAGAGCCCTCGACGGGCTCGACCTCGACGCGGCGCTGGCCGAATCGCCCGCGTTCCCGGACGTCGAAGGCGGCAGCGATGACGTGCCCGAGCTGAGCTTCCCGTTGATCCTGCACGTCGGCACGCCCGATCGCACGGGGGCCCCCGAGACGAAGAAGCTGACGCTCCTGCGCCAGGTGGCGCTGATGTGGCAGCGCGAGGGAACGCGCGACGGCGGCGCGCCCGTCGAAGGCGGCTACGTGTTGATGACCCGGGACGGTCTGAGGCGAGGCTTGCTCGATCGTCGCCTCGACGATGGCCACCCGCGATTCGTCGGCGGCACGCTGAAGGACGGGCGGCGCTTCAGCTACCTGAAGACGGCGCCCACGTTGCCGGAGGACACGGTGCTGACGGCGCCGGGCGGCACGCCGCAGGATCCCGAGGGCGCGTTCGCCGGCCTGGGAAGCGGCGCGTGGGACGCGGTGATCGAGCAGCCCGTGCTCGATCCTCTGAATCCGTACATCCACCGCTACCACCCGGACCACGGGCATCCGAAGGTCATGCGTCAGGCGGGAGTGCCGGCGAAGGGCGGCATCGAGGTGAACACGACCGTGCGGCTGACGTTCGACGAAGCGGTCGACGCGGGTGGGGCCGACCCGAGGGAAGGCGAGTTCGATACTGCCGGTGGCATCCTGATCGTGCCTGCACGGCCGGGCTACGGCACGAGGATCCTCACGGGCACCTACCGGGAAGTGATCGAGAAGCTCAGCTACGACGCCGTCGTCGTCGAGGGGAGCTTCGAGATCCACAGAGTGGTCGGGGGGATCGATGAGCTCAACGCGGGAATCCCTACCCCCTGAAGGCCGATCGTCCGGTGAAGCCATGCAACCCCACCGCACGCTGAATCGCCGCCCCCCGCCGTTGCGGCGCATGGCTCTGGCGTGGGGTCGCGCACTCGTTCGCGGCGGTCTCTTCCGTCTCGCCTTTCTGGTCATCTCCGGCGTCCTCCCCCTCGCCGCTGGCGAGAAGAACGGTGTCGCGCCAAATACGGTTTCCCTACCTTCGGGCCCCGGCACCGTCGAAGGCCTCGGCCAGTCTTTCGAGCCGATGCTCCAGACCGGCACGGCGGGTCACGATTTTCCCCTTGACGGGGCGGCGGGCGTCGGCTTGCGCTACGACAGCGGCTTCGGCAACGGCCCGGCCGGTTGCGGCTGGAGGTACGAGCCCGGCAGCGTCTCGCGTCAGGTCGACCGCGGCATTCCGCGCTACGAGGAGCCCACGCGCAACGACACCTACCTCGGCGTGGATGGCATGGAGCTCGTCGAGCTCCGGAACGGTCACTTCCTCCCGCGCACCGGCGGCGGCTTCACGCGCTACGAGCGCATCGAATCGGAGCCCTCGGGCGATTTCCACTGGCAGGCGCGTTCGCGCGACGGCACGCTCAGCGTCTTCGGGGAGGGCACCTCGGCGCGCGTGTCGCTGCCGGCTGACGAGAGCCCCGACGGCAGGGAGAGGGTCTTCCGCTGGCACATCGAGCGACAGCGCGACGTGCACGGCAACGTGGTCGAGTACGAGTGGAGCGACCTCGGTCGCCCCGGGGATCGGCGCAAGTACCTCACCGCAGTCCGCCACGGACCGGGTGCGCCGCCCTGGCAAGTCCATCGCCTCGTCGTCTTCGACTACGAGGAGCGTCCCGACGCGTTCGTCGACTGCCGGGCAGGCTTCGCGATACGCACCTCGTTTCGCCTGCGCGCCGTGAGAGTCGGCCTGCACGGTGCGCCGCGCGAGCACACCGAGCCGTGCCGCGTGGAGGATCTCGACGGCGACGGTGAGGACGATGTGCTCGTCAGGCGCTACGAGCTCCTCTACGAGACGTCTCACGATTCGGCCCAGGACCACGGCCACTGGTCGCTCCTGACGCAGGTGACGTTGGTGGGCTGCGACGGGGAGAGCTCACTGCCGCCGACGAGCTACCGCTACGGCTCGAGCGATGTCCAGCTCGACACCGAGCGCGAGTTCATCGCCGAGGAGGAGCACCTGATCTTCGCGCAGAACGCGCCGGCGATCGTCGCGGACGCGGGCGACGTCGAGCTCTGCGACCTCAACTCCGATGGCTTTCCCGACCTTGTGCACACGCTGGGGGGCACGCACGTGGGCTACCTCAACCAAGGGCTGGTTCTCGGCAGCGAAGCGGGCGAGGGAAGCTGCTCCGCGGGGGTGTCCCGTATCGACTGGAGCGACGCGGTGGAGCCCGAGTTTTCGGCACGGCCCGAGCCGGCGCTCGAGTACCGGCTCTCCGACGCGCGAGTGCACCTGGCGGACATGGATGCCGACGGCCTGGCGGACCTGGTGGTGAGCGAGGGCGATCTGGTGAAGTACTTCCCCAACCGGGGGAAGCTCGAGGCAGGCGTCAGCGGCCCCGAGGCTTGGGGCGAGGCGCGGGCGATGTCGATCGACGGCGAGGCACCGCCGCCTCCCTTCGTCTTCGAGGACGAGGAGCGCGTGACCTCGGTGAAGACGCTCGACGCGGACTTTGACCGACGCATCGACGTCGTGCGCAGCTCGGCGGCGGGCTACGTCGTCTGGTACAACCGCGGCGGCGACGCGTACTCGCGTCCGACGCTCACCTGCGGCGCGGTGGTCGACGGCGAGGTGCTCGAGTTCCGCGACCGGCGGGTGAAGCTCGCCGACCTCAACGGCGACGGCCCGGTGGACGTCGCGCGCATCGAGGCGACGCGGGTCGTGTACTGCCCGAGCCTCGGGTACGGGGAGTACGGGCCGCAGGTCGAGCTCCTGTTCCCAGAGGTCGTGCTGGATCCGGTGCAGCACGAGCGTGCGGAGCTCAAGGACCTCAACGGCGACGGCTTGGCCGACCTGGTGGTGGAGCGGGCGCGCCAGGACGAGCTCTGGTTCTGGCTCAACCTGGGCCCGGCGGGCCTGTCGGCGCGGCGGGCCGTGAGGGACCTCCACGACGTCGCGGCCGACGTGGAGGTCGACTGGGCCGACATGAACGGCAACGGCACCACGGACGTGGTGTACACCGACTCACGGCTGTGCCCGGAGCTTCGTGTGCGGGTACTCGATCTGGGCCTCATCGTCGACGGCACCTCGCACCCTCGGCTCCTGAAGACGATCGACAACGGCCTCGGCCGTCGCACGGAAATCTCCTACCGCATCTCGAGCGAGTACTACCAGGAGGCGCGGGCGGCGGGCAACCCCTGGGTAACGTCCAACCCGAAGTCGGTGCGGGTGGTCTCGCATGTGGAGACGACGACGGGATCGGACCTCGACGGCGCAGCGGGAGAGGACGTCCACCGCACCGACTTCGTCTACCGCGACGCCTACTACGACCCGATCCGGCGGCAGTTCGCGGGGTTCGGCTTCGTCAAGTCGATCGCGCGCGGTGACGAGCGGGAGGGCCTGTCTGCCGAGGACGTGTCGGGTCCGAGCCTGGTGACGCGGACGCGCTATCACGTCGGCGCGCCCGACGGGGTCGACAACGACCGCGACGGCGACGTGGACGAACACGAGGAGTGGATGGGGCGCGAGGAAGAGCCGCTGAAGGGCATGGTGCTGTGGAGCGAGACGACGAGCCTGCCGCCGGGGGCACCGCTCGCGGGCTCCTTCGTCGATGCCTCCGACGGCTCGTACGCGCCGGACGAACGCGTCTTCTCGCGCGCGGTGACGCCGCTGGATGCCATCGAGATCCGCGAGGTCTGTCGGGAATCGGCGAGTCCGCTTGCGAGTCTCCTGGGTGATTCCGGCTACGACGCGGCGTCGGCGAAACGCCGGGTGGTGATCACGGTGCCGCGCCGCTCGGACGTCTGGACGATCGAGGAGGGGCGAGACCCGCCGCGTCTGGTGCGCGCCGAGAGCGACGCGAACGCGCTCGGCGATAGCCTGTGGACTCACAGGCTGGGCGAGGTGGCCTCCGAGACGGGTGAGCCCGTGGGCGAGACGCGCTACGCGGAGACGGAGTACGCGCACGATGTCGACGCGTGGCTCCTCGGCCTCCCGGTGCGAGCACGAGCAAGGGCAGGCGGTGCGACGGGACGATTCGTGTCGGAGACGCGAACCTACTACGACGGCGAGCCGTTCGTCGGTCTCGATCTGGGCGAAGTGGGCGGGCGAGCGTTCGTACACCGCATCGAGAGCTTCGTCAACGAACCTGCGGACTGGACGCCGCCGGGAGGCGCGCTGCCGGCGCTCGAGGCAGACTCGCCGCGCGTTGGCGATCCGCGTCTAGAAGCGGGCGAGCAACGCTCGGTAAACGTGGTGCGCACGCGCCACGACGCGTACGGCAACGTCGTGGAGACGCGCGGTCCGCTGTACCGCGACGGCGTGCCGGGACACCGCCGCGAGGTCGAGTACGACCCCCACCTCCACGCCCTTCCGGTCGAGGAGCGCATCGAGACGGGCGGGCCGGTGCTGACGGTGTCGGTGGAGCGCCAACTGGCGCTTGGCGTGGTGACCTCGTCGGTGGATTTCAACGGCCACGAGACGATCTACGAGCACGACGTGTTCGGGCGGCCGACGGCGCTCTGGCACGAGTGGGACTCGAGCGAGTATCCCACGGCGCTCTACCGCTACCGCCACGCCAACCCGCGACCGCTCGAGGGGCTGAGGCCGCGTCCGGGGGACGACCCGCTGGAAGCATCGACGCCTCTTCTCTACGACTACGACCGTTCGGGCGCGCTCACGCTTCGGCGCGGTGCCGGGGTGCCGCTCGTCTCGAGCGTGCGCAGCTCGGTGCGCGAGCGCGCCGGGGAAGCCGCCACCGTCACCTCGATCGCCTACATCAACGGCGACGGCACGGCGCTGGCATCGCTCTCCGAGTCGACGACGCCGGGGCGCTGGGTAGTGGACAAGGCGGCCTGGTACAACCTCCGAGGCCAGCCGCGCCGCGGCTTCCAGCCCTACGAGCAGGATGGCGACACCTATGCGCCGCCGGTGGTCGGCATGCCACGGAGTCCGGACACGCCGGGAGACCTGGTCGAGCACGGCGATCTCTACTACGACGCGCTGGGTCGCAGCGTGCGCTCGGTCCCGCCGCCGGATGAAGACGGGGCGCGGCACGAGGCGCGCACCGTGTACCGTCCGTTCGCGGTGGACGCGTGGGACGGGGAGGACACGATCGACGGGGGGCGGCACGCGGGCACCTACTCGACAACGCTCGTCGACGGTCTCGGCCGCACGCTGCGGTTCGTCGAGCGCAACAGCCTCGAAACCGACCCCGATGACGACGCGACGGAGTACGTCACGCGCTACGAGTACGACGACGCCGACAACCTGCGAGCCATCGTCGATGCACACGAGAACCGCAAGTACCAGCGCCACGACGGGCTCGGCAGGCGGATCTTTCTCAGCGACCTGCACGCGGGGCACCGTCGGTACACCTACGACGCGGCGGGCCAGCTTGTCGCCCTGACCGATGCGAAGGGACAACGCACGGTGATGAGTTACGACGGGGCGGGTCGCGAGCTCGAGGTCAACTACCTCGACAGGACGGGCGATCCCGAGACCGATCCCTGGGACGTGCGCTACCGCTACGACGTGGCCGAAGGTCCGGCGGACATGGGCGACGGTTCGGTCGAGGCGCAGCGGAACCTGCTCGGCGCGGTGGCCTCGGTCGAGTGGCGGATACCGCGTCTCGAAGGTCTCGCCGCAGAGGACAGCTTCGCGAAGGTGCGGAGCTCCCTCGACGATCGAGGGCGGGTGGAGTGGACGACGAAGCGCCTCCCGGATCCGCTGACGGGCATCGACGTGCATTACGCCACGCGTCTCGACTACGACCATCTCGACCGAGTGGTCGGGCGGACGTACCCGGACGGGGATCGCGTGGCGTACGAGTACGACCACCGCTCGCGGGTGACGTCGGTGGGCGGCGGCGGGGCGGGGCCCGAGATCGTTCGCTCGGTCGACTACCATCCGGCGGGTCACCTGCGGGGCATGGTCTACGGCAACGGGGTGCATTCGCAGCTCCAGTACGACCCGCGGTTGCGGGTGCGCGAGGCGTTGACAGAGAGCGCGGGGACCGAGCTGCTGCACCTCGACTACCGCTTCGACGGCGCGGGGAACATCACGCGTGTGCGCGATCTGCGCCCCGTACCTGCCAGCCAGCGGCGGCACGATTCGCGGGTCTTCGAGTACGACGACCTGTACCGATTGGTGCGCTACCGGCTGACGGATGTGGCGGGTTCTGCGAACCGGGGTCAGATCGACTACCGCTACGACCGGATCGGCAACCTGCTCTTCCGCGGCTCGCCGGCGGCGGGCGCGCCGGGTCATATCGAACCCATCGAGGCGGGTAAGGATGTGGTCAACATCGGCGCCTACACGTACGCCGGCGGCCGCAGCGGGCGTACGGGCCGCGCGCCGGGAGACCCACCGGGCCCGCAGGCGGTGACGGCGACGACCTCGGGACGCGCGTACGACTACGATGCGGGCAGCAACGCGACGAGCCTCGACGGCAAGGCGGCGACGTGGGACTTCGCCGACCGGTTGGTGCGTCTGGAGGAACGCGGCGGCGCGGCGGCCGGCGGCAAGACGGTCGAGTACGTTTACGACCCGGGCGGCGAGCGCGTCGTGAAGAGGGTCACTCAGGGCGGCCGCACGCGCCACGTCCTCTACGTCGACCCGGGCTTCGAGATCCGCGACGGCGAGGAGCCGACGAAGTTCGTCTTCGTCGGCGGCAAGCGTGTGGCACGGGTGAAGGGGACGCTGGATCCGACGGCGGAGCGCGTCCAGCGGCTGCGGCTCGCAGTCGGCTGGAACATGGCGTGCCTCGCCGTTCAGCTGCCGCTGGAGACGGCGACGACGGTGTTCGGCCTGGGCGTCGACCCGGCGGTGACAGCGGTCTATCGCTTCAACGGCGCGACGTTCACGGAGATCGACGACCCGGCGGCGCCGCTCGAGAGGGGAGTGCCGTACTGGGTGTTCGCCGACGAGCCACGCATTCTGACGCACGTCGGGCCGTACGCGCCGCCGACGGAGCCGCTGGCGTTGTCCGAGGGCCTCGACGTCGTCGGCTGGCCGCGGCTGGAGGCGCTGCGGGTCGCCGAGTCCTTCAGCGGTCTCGTCTCGGCGTGGTCGTTCGACGGCGTGTCCTCTTCATGGTTGGTGAAGGACTTCGACCCGCGCAGCAGCGCGACGAGCCTGACGGGATCGCTCGCGGGAGGCTCGGGCCTGTGGACCTTCGGCGATGCCGGGGCGGCGGCGTCACAGCGCCGCTTCGAGCCCACAGCGACGGCGGCGCAGGACGTACTCTTCTACCACACCGACCATCTGGGCTCGACGGCGCTGGTGACCGACCTCGCAGGGAACGTGGCGGAGGAGACCGCGTACTACCCCTTCGGTGTACCGCGCCACGAGGAACGCCACACCGCGTGGTTCGAGGGTGCCTACAAGTTCACGGGCAAGGAGAGGGACGAGGAGTCGGGGCTCCACTACCATTCGGCGCGGTACTACGAGCCGGTGATCGGGCGGTTCGTGAGCGCGGATCCGCTCTACGTCGGGCGCTTCGGCGGCGCGGGGCAGAGGCTCGGGGTTTACGCGTATGCGGTGAACTCGCCGCTGAGCCTCTCCGATCCGAGCGGCCTCGACGCCAAACACACGATCACCCCGTACGCCAAGGGAAAGCTCTTCAGCTATGGCATAGAGTCCACCGTCTACGTTCACTTCGACAAGGACACCGACTTCTACAAGGATGCCAATAAGGGAGGAAAGTGGGCGGAGCGTGCGAAGGCTCTCGAGAAGAAGTTGCAGAAGGACTTCGAGTCTCGTGTAAAGGACACCGGGCACACGTGGGGGAACTTCTACGTGCGCGTCAAGTTCAAGGTCGTGAAGGACAAGCCGAAACTGACCGCAGCACAGAAGAAGGAGTCCGTGGTGCTGCGCATTCGCCGGCGGACAGAAGCCGAAGACAAGGGGGGCATATGGGGACGGTGCGGCACTGGCGGAGGCTGTTGGTTCGGCGAGGACGAGGGTCGCACGGCCGACGCTGCGAACTTCCGTGTGGATGCCAAAGGAAACGTACAGTACTCGGGCGCGGGGCATCTCCACGAGATCCTCCACGGCCTCGGCTTGCCGCATGCCGTGGCTGCGCGATATACGACGACGACGATCACGGTCCGCGACGCCGAGGGCAAAGAGACGAAACACCCGGGAGGACGAAAGTTGGTCATGCTGCCCGGTGGCGTGCCAGACATGATGGGATACATGAACACGCCCGGGAAGGCACTTCTTACGAGAGCCTATCAGAAGGAGCTCGTCCGCCGGGTACTCATACTTCGAAAGATGAGTGGGGGAGTCAAGAAGGACACGTTCTACGGGAGTGATCTCGACCTTCTCAAGCCGGGGAAGGAGATCCACTCGAGGGAGATTCAGGCCGCGTACGATCGGGTCCATCCAAAGCCCTGATCGAGCGGCGCCGTCACGCTGCACGCGGTTGTCGCCGGCCTCCGGCGGCTCGATTTCATGCGAGCACAGCGCACGTTCAACAGTAGCCCCACCCCACCGCCGCGATGCGTGGTTCCGGTGTGGCGTGACGTGTTGGCTCGCGATGGCCTCCTCCGTCTCGCCGTTCTGCTGGCCTCTTGCGCCCTCCCCCTCTCCGCCGGCGAGAAGAACGGCGTCGCGCCCAATACCGTGTCGCTGCCGTCCGGCCCGAGCACCATCGAGGGCCTCGGCGAGTCGTTCGAGCCGATGCTGCAGACCGGTACGGCCTCGCATGTCTTTCGCTTCGCCCTGCCTCCCGGGGCCGCCGGCCACGGTCCGACACTCGCACTGCGCTACGACGGAGGCTTCGGCAACGGACCGTCCGGCTTCGGTTGGAAGTACGAACCCGGCAGCGTCGCGCGCCAGGTCGAGCGCGGTATCCCGCGCTATCAGGAACCCCAGAGCGACGACACGTACCTGTCGACCGGCGGTACGGAGCTCGTCGAGCTCCAGAACGGCTACTTCCTCGGCCGCACGGAAGGCTCCTTCGTGCGCTACCGCCGCGTGGAGACCGCGACGCCCGGCGTGTTTCACTGGGAGGCGCACTCGCGCGACGGAACGCTCCACGAGCTCGGCCTCACCGCGCAGGGTCGCGTGTCGCTGCCGGCCGCGGAGAGCCCCGATGGCCGCGAGCGGATCTTTCGATGGCTCCTCGAGCGCCAGACCGACGTGCACGGCAACACGGTCGTCTACGACTGGAGCGACCTCGGTCGACCCGACGATCGCCGCAAGTACCTGACGGCAATCCGCTACGGGGCGGGCTCAGCGCCGTGGGACGTCTACCGCCTCGTCGTGCTCCACTACGAGGAGCGCGCCGACTCCTTCGTCGACTGTCGCGCCGGGTTCGCCGTCAAGACCGCGTGGCGACTGCGGCGCGTCTCGGTCGGCATCCACGGCGCGCCGGCCGCGACGACGGCGGGCTGCGCGATCGAGGATCTCGACGGCGACGGCCAGGACGACGTGCTGATCCGCCGCTACGAGATCTCGTACGAGAGCCATCGCCACTGGTCTCTGCTGACACAGATCACGGTGCTGGGCTGCGACGGCGTCGACTCGCTCCCTCCCGTCGCGTACCGCTACGGCCCGACCGACGACGAGCTCGACGTCGAGCGCACCTTCGTCGCCGACGAAGAGCATCTGATCTACGCGGACAACGCGCCGCCGGTCGCCGCGGACCGCGATGACGTCGAGCTGATCGACCTCAACGGCGACGGTCTGCCCGACTTCCTGCACACGACGGCGAGCCTGCACCGCGGCTACCTCAACCAGGGCTTGCAGCTCTACCCGGAGGACGGCGGTGAAGGCGGATGCTCCACCGGCGTCCGCCGCATCGAATGGAGCGACGGCGTCGATCCGGAGCTCGGCGGCGAGATCCCCGCGTCGCTCGCGCACCGGCTGGTCGAGGGCCGCGTGCACCTGGCCGACATGGACGCCGACGGTCTCGCCGATCTCGTCGTCACCGAGGGCGATCTGGTGCGCTACTACCCGAACCGCGGCGACCTCGAGGTCGAGGTCGACGGCGCGGCAGGCGACAGCACCCTCTGGGACGAGTCGCGGGAGATGTCGATCGACGGCGAGGCGCCGCCGCCGCCCTTCGTCTTCGAGAGCGAAGAGCGCATCACCTCGGTGAAGACGCTCGACCTCGACTTCGACCGACGCATCGACGTCGTGCGCAGCTCGGCGGCGGGCTATGTCGTCTGGTACAACCGCGGCGGCGACGCGTACTCGCGTCCGACGCTCACCTGCGGCGCGGTGGTCGACGGCGAGGTGCTCGAGTTCCGCGACCGGCGGGTGAAGCTCGCCGACCTCAACGGCGACGGCCCGGTGGACGTCGCGCGCATCGAGGCGACGCGGGTCGTGTACTGCCCGAGCCTCGGGTACGGGGAGTACGCCCCGCCGGTGGAGTTGGCCCTCCCCGACGTCGTGCTCGAGCCCGATCAGCACGAGCGCGCGACGCTCGAGGACGTCAACGGCGACGGCCTGGCCGACCTGGTGGTCGAGCGAGCCGAGCAGGGAGCGTTGTGGTTCTGGCTCAACCTGGGCACGGACGCGTTCTCTCGGCGCAGGATCGTCCTCGACCTGCACGACGTCGCGCCGGACGCCGCGGTCGATTGGGCGGACATGAACGGCAACGGCACGACGGACGTCGTCTACAGCGACTCGCGACTGTGCGGCAGCCTGCGCGTGCGGGTGATCGACCTCGGCCTCGTCGTCGACGGCACGTCGCACCCGCGGCTCCTCACGACGATCGACAACGGCCTCGGGCAACACACCGCGGTCACCTACCGATCCTCGAGCGAGTACTACCAGGACGCGCGCGCCGCAGGGAACCCGTGGCAGAGCTCGAGCCCGAAGCCAGTGCGGGTGGTCTCGCGCGTCGAGAGCTCGACCGGAGTGGATCTCGACGGGGTGCCGGGAGTCGACGTTCGCGCCGTCGACCTCGTGTATCGCGACGGCTACTACGACTCGGTGCGCCGGGAGTTCAACGGTTTCGGATTCGTGAAGCGGATCGCGCACGGAGACGAGCGCGACGGGCTCGCTCCGGAAGATGTGTCCGGCCCCACCCTGGTGACGCGCACGCGTTTCCATACCGGCGCACCGGACGGCGTCGACAACGATCGCGACGGCGAGACAGACGAGTCCGAGGAGTGGATGGGGCGCGAGGAGGAGCCGCTCAAGGGTGTCACGCTCTGGAGCGAAACCGCGGGCCTGCCGGACGATCCTCTCGCCGATGGAGAGCACGCCGACGACTCGGTCGTCTTCGAGCGCACGGTGGCGCCCATCGAGACGTGGGAGGTGCGCGATCTCTCGACGCCGTCGGGCGGACCGCTCCCGGAGCTCCTCGGCGACGACGGGTATCGCGCCGTCGCGCAAGACCGCCGCGTTCTGCTCGCGGTCGGCACGCAGACCGATCGGCACACCATCGAGCAGGGCCGCGGAGCGTCCAGACATCAACGATCGACGAGTGATGCGAACGCCCTTGGCGATACGTTGTTCACGCTCGAGCACGGCGAGCTGATCGGTGGCGTACCGGCAGGCGAGCGACGCTACACGTCCTGGGAATACGCGCACAACGTCGCGGCGTGGGTCCTCGGCCGAACGACGCGCTCGCAGACGCGCGCGGACGACGCGAGCGGTGTATTCGTCAGCGAGACGCGGAGCTACTACGACGGCGATCCGTTCACGGGGCTGCCGCTCGGTGAGATCGGCGATCGCGGGCTGCTGCACCGCAGCGAAGCGTTTGTCTCCGCCCCGCCGGACTGGCTGCCCGCCAGCGCGCCGCTTCCGGCGATCGCGGAGGAATCGACGCGCGTCGGCGATCCGCGCACGCCGGGAGCCTCGATCGACACGGCGCGTTTCGAGTACGACGAGTACGGCAACGTCATCGGCGTGCGAGGTCCCAGGAATCACCTCCGACAGGTGACGTGGGATCCGTGGCTTCGCACCTTCCCCGTAACGGAGACGATCTTCACCGGCGGCCCGGTCGTCGAGCTGACCGCCGAGGTGGACTACCATCTCGCCCACGGCGTCGTCGTGGAGTCGCGGGACTTCGACTCCGACGTCACCGCCTACGAATACGACAGCTTCGGCCGTCTGACGGCCGTGGTGCGCCCCGGCGACACGAGCGAGCTCCCGACGTTCACCTACCGCTACGCGCACGCGAACCCGCGGCCGCTCGTCGGTCTACGGCCGCGCCCGGAAGACGCACCGCTCGCCGCGTCGACACCGCTGCGGTGGGAATACGATCGAGCCGGCGACCTGACCTTCACGAGCGACGCGCAGCAGGTCGTGAGCAGCGTGCGCACCTCGCAGCGCGAGGTCTCGGGCGAGGCGTCGACGATCGACGCGATCGCGTACGTCGATGGTGACGGTGTGTCGCTGGCGACGTTGAGCGAGTCGGACGCGGCAGGGCGCTGGGTCGTCAGCGGCGCCGCTTGGCACAACCTGCGCGGGCTGACGATGTGCAGCTTCCAGCCCTACGAGCAGGAAGGCGACGGATTCGTGCCGCCCGTCGCAGGTACGGCGCCGCACAGCAATGCGTACTACGACGCGCTCGGACGCTCGTTGCGTCGCGTGACACCGCCCGACGCCGATGGACTCCGCCACGAATCGCGCACGGTGTACCGGCCGTTCCAGGTCGACGCGTGGGATGGAGAGGACACGCGGCAGGGTGGGCCCCACGAGGGCACGTACACTAGTACGCACGCGGACGGCCTCGGTCGCACGGTACGCGTCGTCGAGAGGAACGCGCTCGAGACCGATCCCGATGACGACGCGACGGAGTACGAGACGCACTACGTCTGGAATCTCCAGGGCGCGCTCGTCGCCGTAGAGGACGCGCAGGGTAACCGCAAGCATCAGCGCTACGACGGTCTCGGTCGCAGGGTTTTCCTCGACGACCTCGACAAGGGTAGACGCGAGTACACCTACGACGAAGCCGGCAACCTGACGGAGCTCGTCGACGCGAAGGGGCAGAGAACGATCTGGACGTACGACGGCGTCGATCGGCTCTTGACGGTGAACACCCTCGACCAGACGGGCGATACGGCGACGGACCCCGTCGACGTGACCTACCGCTACGACACGGCCGCAGGACAGGTCGACATGGGCGACGGGACGATGCGGACGCCGCGGAATGTCCGCGGGCGTCTCGTGTCGGTCGAGGACCTCTCCGGCGAACGGCACAGCTCGTGGGACGACCGGGGACGGCTCGAATGGGCGGTGCGAGTCGTCCCCGATCCGCCGACGGGTCTCCCGGTCGCCTACTCCTCGCGTCTCGAGTACGACGACCTCGATCGCATCGTGGCGCGTATCTATCCCGACAACGACCGGGTCACGTACGCCTACGATCGCCGCTCGCGGCTGAAGTCTGTGCGCGGCGGGCCGACCGGAGAGGTGATCATCGACGACATCACCTACCTTCCCTCCGATCAGGTCGAGGCGTTCACCTACGGCAACGGCGTCGTCGTGACACACGACTACGACTCGCGCCAGCGGCTCGTCGAGACCGTGACGGCGGGCGCGGGCGGGACGGCGGGCACGGAATTGCTGCACTGCGCCTATCGCTTCGACGGCGTGTCGAACATCGCGTCGATTCGCGATCTCCGTGGTGTCGAGACGAGTGATCCGAGGCACAACTCGCAAGTCTTCGAGTACGACGACCTCTACCGGCTGACGAGGTATCGGCTCACGGACGCGGCGCTGTCGTCGAACCGCGGCGCGATCGAGTACCGCTACGACCGTATCGGCAACCTCCTCCACAAGAGCTCGCCGAGCGGCACGGGCCACATCGCGCACACCGACGGCGGCAAGGACGTCGTGAACCTGGGCGACTACACCTACGCCGGGGGGCGTCAGGGGCGCACCGGCAGGGCTCCCGGCGATCCTCCGGGCCCTCACGCGGCGACGGCGACCGAGTCGGGCCGGGCGTACGCCTACGATGACGTCGGCAACATGACGTCGATCGACGGTCAGGCGGCCACGTGGGACTACGCCGACCGCCTGGTGCACCTCGAGGCCGACGGCAAGTCGACGGACTACGTCTACGACGACGCGGGCCAGCGGGTCGTGAAGCGCGTGACGCGGTTCGGCGCTTCCGTGCACACGATCTACGTCGATCCGACGTTCGAAATCCGCGACGGAGAGGAGCCGACGAAATACGTCTACGCGGGCAGTCAGCGCATCGCGCGCGTCAAGGGAACGCTCGACCCGACGCGGCCGCGCATCCAGCGCCTGCGGATCGCCGCTGGCTGGAGCGTGCACGCTCTCGCCGTCGAGCTGCCGCTCGAGACGACGGACACGGCGTTCGGCTTCGGCTCGGACGACGCGGTAGTCGCAGTGGTCCGCTTTGACGGCGCGAGCCCGACGACCCTCGCCCGGGGTGAGCCGATCGAGCGGGGCGTGTCGTACTGGGTGTACTCCGACGTGCCGCGCGTGCGAACACTCGTCGGCCCGTACGACCACGAGCCGCCGGCGGCCCCTCCGGCGCTCGCCGAGGGGCTCAACGTCCTCGCGTGGCCGCGACTCGATGCGCTGCGCGTCGACGCGGCGTTCTCGGGGCTGACGCAGGCGTGGGCCTTCGACAGCGCGTCGAGTGCCTGGCTCGTCCGCGACTTCGCGGGATCGGGCGCGGCGACAAACCTCGTCGCGCCGGTCGCGCCCGGATCGGGGCTGTGGGCGTTCGGCGGACCGCAGGCGACCTTCGCGCCCGCGGCAACGGCCGATCAGGACGTGGTGTTCTACCACGCGGACCACCTGGACTCCGCGACCCTCGTGACGGACCTCGCCGGCAACGTCGTCGCGGAGACCGCGTACTACCCGTTCGGAATGCCGCGCAACGAGGCGACGGCGGTGCCGTGGTGGCGCGGCGACTACCGGTTCACCGGCAAGGAGCGCGACCGCGAGTCGGGGCTCTGCTACTACGGCGCTCGGTACTACGAGCCCGTGCTCGGCAAGTTCGTGAGCGCGGATCCGCTCTACGTCGAGGGCTTCGGCGACGGGGGCGATCCGCAGCGGCTCGGGCTGTACACGTACGTCCGGAACAACCCGGTGAATTGGATCGACCCGACGGGACTCGAGGAGAAGAGGGGAAAGGTCGTCCGCTCCAAGCCGGAGCTCAAGGCCCCTCAGGTCGGGTCGTCGACAGGCGGCGGTCGGTTTTCCACTGCCTATCCGATGCTGATAGGGGTCGGCGGCAAGGAGGGGTTCGAGAAGAAGGGGGGCTTCGAGGGGACATCGGAACGCGGTGTCCTGGAGTACGAATTCGGAGTCAAGCCGGACTTCACCACGACAGCGGGTGTCAAACTCACGGGGCAACGCGAAACGCTCGGTGAGCTCTCCAGTAAGGAAGGAGAGGTGTCGTCGAACTTCGTCATCACGAACGACGAATTCACCCTGGGAGCGGAAATCGGTCCCGAGGAGGGCCTCAAGGCCGGCGTCGGAGTGAACTTCGTATCGTTCAAAGGCCAATACCGGGGCTGTCTCGCAGGCATCTGCGTGACGGGATCGACCGAAGTAGGAGCGAAGGCGGAGCTCGGCTTCCAGGCGGGCAAGAAGATCGAGGGCAAGCTGCCGCTGATCAGTCTCGGTGTCGAGTTCAGCCAGGCCGAGCGAGGGCCTCCGCAGGGCTATACCGACATCCGACAGTTCAAGGCGTTCCTGAAGAAGCAGGGCGTCGACGTCGACACGATCACCCAGACTCCGCAGGTCCCAAAGCCGCAAGTGTCACTGCTGCCCAGCCCCGGCGGGAGCGCTCGCCCTGTCGCGCCCAGCGCGCCAGGACCGATCCAGCTCAAGTACGACCCGATCGTCGTCGTGGAGTGAGCTCGAGTCGTCTCGAGGTGAGTGCGGACGAGCGGCGTCGACGGCGAACGGTCTCCATCCCGCGAGAAACCTGGTACGATCCCGCGCGCGTGTCTGCTGTTCCGTATTCCACTCCTCGTTCGAAAGGCGACATCGTGTCCCAAGAAGACTTCGAGAACGCAATCGAGACTCCGTCCGGCCTGAAGTACATCGACACGGTCGAAGGCACCGGAGAGTGCCCCGCGGCTGGCGCGACGGCGGTCGTCCACTACACGGGTTGGTTGCTGGATGGAACGAAGTTCGACAGCTCGGTCGACCGTGGCCAGCCGTTCTCGTTCCCTGTCGGCAAGGGCCGCGTGATTCGCGGTTGGGACGAGGGCGTCGCCACGATGAAGGTCGGCGGCAAGCGCAAGCTGATCATCCCGCCGGACCTCGGCTATGGCCAGGCCGGCGCCGGTGGTGTCATACCCGGCGGCGCGACGCTCGTGTTCGACGTCGAGCTCCTGGAGACACGCTGAGAATCGCTGTCACCTCTTTCGCCGTCGCGCTCGGTCAGCCCGAGACTGGACTGACCGGGCGCGGCGACGCGGCCGCACCGGAACGACGCGGAGCTCGCGCCACAGGGTCAGCAGCGCGCCGATCCCGAACCCCGCCAGCGCGGCAATGGCGATGTTTCCGATGGGGTCGTGGTCGACCGGCTCGGACGACACGGTCGGAGGGTCGCTGACCTGGATCTCGACGACTTTCCTACACTCCATGAGGTTCGACGCATCTTGCGCCAGCCTCTCGAAGTTCTCGCGGCGCGCGTGCGCGTCGTCGCGGCGGGCTCTCAACCGCGCCAGGACCTCGAGGACCTCGTCGAGCTCCCGTTGCTGCCGCATGCGCTCTTCCGCCCTGTGCGAGACCGTTGCGAGCAACGCCTCGAGCTCCGCCTTGTGGCTTGCGACGGCCGACTCCGCCTCGGCGTCGACCGCGAGCGACGCGACGAGATCGATCCGCTGGCGAATGTGGCCCATGTCTTGCCGCAGCGTGCGGATCTCGGCCTCGAGCCACTCCAGATCCTGCTCGACGACGCCCGGATGGCGGTGGCGAAACGCTTCGAGGTCGGCTTCTGCGGCCTTTGCCGCCTGATGGTAGTGATGCTGGCGAGAGCTCAGAAAACCGCCCCAGTGGGAGAGGGAGAGGTCTGCCACGTACCGGATGTATGACTCGATCCACGCAAGGAGCTCTTGCTCGATGCGTTGGCATTCGGGGCCGCGTACGACGAGGTCGATCGTGTTCCGCTCGATCGCATACGCGACGGTCGACCGCGCGCGAAAATCGGCTGCGGCCCGATCGAGAGCGACGTAGCGACGGTCGATGTCGATTGGCGGAGGGGAAACGACGGACCGCACCCGATTCAGGACGCCGTCCATGAACTGCTTGATGCCGCCTGGTGGGTGCGAACTCTCCTCGCCGGGCGACGAGGGCAAGGGAATCCCTTCCTGTTCGAGCAGCCCGTACATGCGGCGGTAGACCGTCTCCGTCGTCAGCAGGCGCACCTGTTGCTGCAGGTAGCGCTCGTGCTCGTCCTCGTTGCGCTCGACCCCGCCGGAACGCCCGTCCGCCGCGAGCAGTCGCGCGGCGATCGGGTCGTTTTCCACGAGGAGCAGCTGCGCGTGGCCCTCCCAGACCGTCGGCCGCACGACCTCCACGCTCCATGCGATGACAGTGCACACGATGACCGGAAGCGCGATCCACACCCAATGCGCTGCGACCGTCCAGACGATCTCCGCGGGCTGAAGCACCCTTCTCCTGCGAGTCCGCCGCCGCTTAGCTGCTCGCTTCATGCCGAGCTACTCCCCCGCGGCGCCGATGAACGCGGCGATCGCGAGGTAGAGCGCGATCGCGAGCACGCAGCCGAGAACGACGAAGATCGCGATCGCCCTGGCGGGGCTGCGGGCAACGCCGCGGCCGAACGCGCGGCGCGCGTACTCGTCGATGAGCTCTAGCTGGCGGTCGACCACCGCGGAGTACAGCCGAGCCACGACCGCGACGAAGGCAGGCGGCGTGCTGGCGAATAGATCCGACTGCGCCATCATCGCGAGCCGTCGATTGCGGTCGGATTGGATCGCTCGGTACGCGCGGGCCAGCTGCAGCTCGGACCGGCTCCCGGCGACCACATCGCGCGCCCGGGTCGAGGCCACGGCGATCAGACGCCTCTCGAGTTCGCGAACGTCCTGTCGTTCGTCGTCTCCGAACGAGCTCAGCCAATCATCGTCGACGCGCGGCCAGCCGAAGACCTCGTCCGGAGCGTCGAACTCGTCGGGAACATCGAGAAAGCTGCCGATCTCTACCACTCGCGGTGTGCACATGGTCGTGCCCCCTTTCTCCGCTACCACGGTCGCATACCGCGACGCGCGACTCAAGAGGACTTCTCGCGATGGCCACGGCGAGCGAAGAGACGGGCCCCCCGGGGGGGCCGCGGGCGGGCGCGGCG
>CAYMRB010000001.1:95283-99550 GCA_964392615.1 uncultured Planctomycetia bacterium
CGCCTTGCGGGGCGGGCGGCCCGGCGCTCCCCTGCGGGGGGCGCGGGCCCCCCCCGCCCCCCGGGCCCGTGAGATAGGCCGACTACGAATCGATCGACGTGACGACGCCGGCGCCGACCGTGCGACCGCCCTCGCGAACGGCGAACCGCATGCCGACCTCGACACCGACGGCCTTGCGCAGCTCGAACTCCACCGTCGCGACGCACGCCGCGCAGGAGCAGACCGACGTTCATGCCGGCGCTCGCCTGCGGCACATCGCGGTGGAACGCTTGCGTCCCGGTGACGACGACGCGACGCGGCTCGCTCGAGCTCGCAGCCGTGAGGCCGAGGATCTCCGTCTCGTCGCCGACCCGAATCGCCCCACGACCGACGCGACCGGTGACGACCGTACCGCGACCGGGAATCGTGTGGACGTTCTCGATCGGCATCAGAAACGGACTCTCGAAGTCGCGCTCCGGCTCCGGGATGTGCTCGTCCATCGCGGCGATGAGCTCGTCGATGCAGCGCGTCGCGACAGCGTCGAGACGACCGTCCTCGGCGGCCTGCAGCGCCTCGAGCGCGGATCCCCGCACCATCGGCGGGGACGCGAAGCCGTGCGACTCGAGCATCTCGGTGGCCTCGAGCTCGACGAGCTCACGCTCCTCCGGAGCGCTGTCGATGCGGTCGAACGGCACCGCTCTGCCGCCGATCCTGGCCGCGCGGCGAGCGCTGCAACCCCGCGAATCAAATCACCGTTCTGCGAACGGCCTTCCAGTCGCCGAAGTCGATGCCGGACGACCACGTGCCGTGCATCCGATTCTTGTTGTCGAGCTGTGCCTCGATCTCGACGGTGGTCTCGCGACCGTTGTCCTCGAGGTACTCGAACGAGTAGCGGATCTTGTCGCCGTCGATGCGCCCGTTGCGGATCTTCATGGCCTTCGCTCCGCGTGCGCCGATCGTGCCGGTGACGCGGCCGGCCGCGGTCACCTTGAACTCGGCGACGAACCGACCGATGCTGCCGTCGGGCATCTCGACGTCGACAGCCCACTGGCCCGCCGCCGCGCCCATCGGCGTCTTCTTCGTCGCGACGCGCTTCGCCTTCCACTCGCCGACGACGTCGTCGCGGTCCTTCACGCTCCACTTGCCGACGAGCCCGTCGGCGCCGTCAAACTTCGCTGCGATCGCGAACGTCACCGCCTGACCGTCGAACTCGAGCGTGATCTCGAAGCCGACCTTGCTGCCGTCGCATCGCACCGACCGCAGATCGGCCGTTCCCTGCTCGCTGCTGCCCTTGCCCCCGAGCTTGCCGTTCTTGCCTTGCGTGATCTCGATCGTCGACGGGTACTCCTCGAAGCCGTCGGGGCTGCGCGCGACGACCTTCCACTTGCCGACGAACGACGGCGTCTTCACGCGCTGCGCCTTGCACTCGCCGCCGATCCTCGCGTCGGCCTTGACCTGCCATCTGCCGACGAGCGTGTCGGCTCCTTTCGCTTCGAGCCGGACCGCGAACACGATATCCTCCCCGTCGTGCGGGATCGTGACCTCGAAGTCGACGGACGAGCCTTGCGTGCGGACGTTCGACAGCGAGTGACGGCCGATGCCGCCGCGGATCTCGCCGGCGAGACCGCCGGCGGCAGTCGGCTTCAGGATGAGGTCGTACTCGTGCTTCTCGTCGTCGTCCGAACTCTCGGCGACGAGCTTCCAACGGCCGGCGAACGAATCAGCGAGTGCGTCGACCGGCGCGGCGAGCGCGATGACGAGCAGGCAGCAGGACCAGGGAAGGACCTTGAGCATCGTATTCTCCTCGTTGGTAGATGACTTCAGCGGCTGTGGTGCATTTCCGAGTTCTGGCAACGAAGAGCCTGGGCGAAACGGCCGCCATCGCGCCGGATTGCCTTCTTCAACGGGCTGCTAGCACGGCGAACATCACGTGCCAGCCGACGCCGCTCGACAGCGTTCCCGGCGTCGCCTCGGACTGATCGGCGGGGCCGATCTCGCCGGCACAGTAGCAGCCGAACAGCGGCAGCTCTTCGCCGAACGCGGCCTTCATCGCGGCGAGCTCGTCCTCGATGTTGTCGAGCTTGCCCTTGCGGCCGCCACAGTCGAACGCGATCGCAGCGAACGGCTTCGCGTCGCCGAGCTTGCTCAACGCTTCCGTGGCGCCGTCTTTCGCCGTCGCGATCACCGCGTCATTGTCCTGGGCCTTGCGACCGGCGAGCGCAACCTCGAAGTCGCCGCTCAGCAGAAGCGCCACGGCGCCGTCGCGGAGCAGCTCTCCGCGGTAGTAGACCGCCGTCTGCCCCTCGCTCTTGTTGACCGAACCGCCGGTGATCGGGAAGTCCTTGCCGACGACCTCCTGCACCCCCGCGACGACGAAGGCGTTCTTCGGCGAGTGCGCGTCCGGGATGACGATCAGAAGCCGATCGCTCTCCGAGCGCTTCAGCCCACGCGCCAGCTCCGATCCCGACTTGCGCAGGCGGCTCTCAATCTCGTCCGCCGCTTCTTCCATCGACAGCTTGCCGACTCCCATTTCGCGCACGACAGCGGTTTCGATCCCGATGCCGTCGCCGCCGATGCCGAGCAGGCTGATACCGTCGAGATCGACGCAACCGGATTGCGCGAACGAACCGTACGTCGATCCGCCGTACACGACAGCTGCGGGCACGACCGAGCACACGCCCTCGAGAGTCTGGCGCTTCGCGGCCTCGTCCTCGAAGCACTCCGCGATGATGACCGCCTGGATCTTCGCGCCGCCCATGCTGTCGACGAGCGCCGTGGCGGCCGCCTTACCCGCCGCGAGCGGATCGTCACCCTGCGCGGACGCGACGCGGATCGTGATGTCCGCCGGCGTCGCCACCTCGACGTCCGCGCCGGACGGCGTCGTACCGCATCCGACGAAACTCAGCACGCACGCTATCACTGCCGACAGCCCGATGACTCGCAACGCCTCGAATCCGTTCTGCGTAGACATGTCTTCCCGCGTCCCTTCTCGGTTCACTCAGTGTTTCGACGAACAGAGTCCCCATTCTATCTTGCTATCGCAAGGTCGTGTCTCTCCCCACTCGACCCCGCTCCACGAAGACCACGCCTCGGGCTTGCGGACGCCTGCCCCCAAGCCGGCGGCGATACCGAGATCGCGCACTCCGGTGCCGTCCGGATCGTGCACGAGGAGCGAGAAGCGCAGCTCTCGTCCCACGTCGGGTCGAACCGCACGGCGCAGAAGCGAGAACGGCACGGAGCACTCCCAGATCGTCCGTACGCCGTCGCGTCTCACGACGACCTTGCCCTCCGGGAACACGGCCGTTTCGACGGAAACCGGCTCCACAGCGATCGAGATCGGCGTGCCCGGCTCGATGAGCAGACAGCACTGACCTTCGCTCCGGCCGTCCGGTGAACCCGAAGCGACGACCAGAAACTCGAAACGCGTCGCCTCGTTCGCGTCGTCGGCGCTATCGGGCGTCACCGCGTCGCGGGGAGCGATCGCGAATTGGATCGCGTCACATGGCTTGCCGGTCACGGTCGGATCGTGGTGAATCAGGCGGTCCTCCTCGACCTCCACCGCGACGCAGAACGCGCGCTGGTTCCAGAGAGTCCGCACGATGGTCGCCTTCGCCTCGCCGCTCTCGTCGGACGAGGCAAACGTCACCGGAATCGCGTCCGCCCAATCGCTCAGATCGCCGTCAATCTGCGGCTTGCCGTACGGAGCGCTGGCGCAGAAGACATCCTGTCGTCGTGAAAGCGTCGCGCCGTTCGACGCGAATGTCGCCTCGACCGGATAGGAATTCGAGAGCCGATCCTCCGCCTGCTCGACCGCGAACGGCACGCGCACTGTCGCGCCCGGCGCGACCTCGACGTCACGAGTGGACGCGTTGAGCCGCCAACCGTCCGGAGCCTGCAGGCCGATGGTGCCGCTGCGTGTCGTGCGGCCTCGATTGCGTACGACGACGTGAGTCACCGGCCCGGTCGAGGGTGGCACTGTGAAGTTCTCGGCGCGGATCTCGACGGCCTCGCCGAGAGGGAGGGGCTCGACGGTGCTGCACGCGGCGAGCGAGATGGCAGCGACCAGGGTCAGAGCGGTGCAGATGGGACGCATCGACGGCGGCTCCTGGTGGGGGACCGCAAAGCGGCGCGACACGACGCCGTCACGCGGACCGAGCGCGGCTATCGTAGCCCAACGAGGGGTCGATCGTCACTCCTCGCGGCAGAGTGGGTGCACCCATGGAGTTGCGCAGCCCTCGCCTCTGCTCTGAAGCTGGCCCTCAGGCGTCGTCGGACCGGGAGGGAGTCC
>CAYMRB010000002.1:0-73678 GCA_964392615.1 uncultured Planctomycetia bacterium
GCCTCCGCCTCCATCAGGCCGGGAGTCCGGCGCCAGGCGAAGATCCCGCGACCCTTGCTCCGGGCGTACTCGTTCGCAGCGAGCGGATCTTCGACGTAGCCCTCCCAGCCATCGTCGATCAGGTGATACTCCCAGCCCATCTCCGCGGCGAAATCGAGCCAACCCTTCCAGTTCCGCTTGTCGCCGGCGAACCAATCCCAGCTCGAGCGGCCCGGTCGGATCCAATCGGCGTCGACCAGCTCGGGCTCGGTCGGCGGGTTCAGGTTCTCGAAGAGCGTCTGCTCGACGATTGCGGACAGATCGCCTCGGGAGATGACCGCCACGCGCCATGGCGACGCGAACGGCAGCGTCGTCCGGATCGGCTCCTTCTGATCGATGGGGAACGTGACCTTCAGCAGATTCGACTTCCGATCCCTGCGCTTGAGATACGGGATGCAGTAATCGCTGTATGTTGCCGCCTGGGCCAGCAGGACCCAGTGCTTCTGCTGCGAGAGCTCACAAAGAAGCGCCAGCGAGTACGACTCGTGGACGATCTTTCCCAGTGGGAACTCGTATCCGTACGCGTTCGGGTGAGACTGTCCCCAGTACGACGGGCTGCCGGCGACGGAGAAAGCGGTCGCCTCCGAGGTGATCGCGATATCGCCCGAGCCGGGAATGACATATCGAAAAGCGATGCCGTCGTCGTAGGCCCGGAAAACCACACCGAGCTTCTTCCCCGCCTTCTCGAGGGAGATGGTCAGCTCGTTCGCGCGATTGCGATACGTGGACGTCTTGCCGTGGGGCAGGGTGTAAGTTTCGTCGATCACCGCTCTCGCGGTGCCGACGGTCTTCAAGCCGGCGGTGAACTCGACGCGATCGGTCAGGATTCCGAGCGGGCTGCGCTCGAGGACGATCGTCCCGCCGCTCGCGGCCCGGAACGACAGGCTGCCGGTCGCATCGTCGAACGCGATCAGCGCCCGGATGTTGCCGCTCGGCGACGCGAGCTCGAACGAGCTCTCCGCAGCGTCGACGCCGGCAGCCGTCATCATGCAGAGCGCCAGCACACGACCAGCCAGCCACTGGGTTCCGTACGTCATGTCTCGTGATCCTTCGATGGGCAGGTTCGGCTCAGTCTTCGGTCAGCGTGATGTCGTCGGCCGGCTTCGGATAGCCCTTGCTCGCGATGGACGACTTGGTCTCGTCGACCATCTGCTGGGTGATCTCATAGCGATACGTGCGGTAGTCCTTGACCGTGAGCTTTCCGACCCAGAAGAAGCCCCACTTCTCGAAGAACTCCGTCAGGTCGAGCTTCGCGACGTCGCAGCAGATCTTCACAAACTGGAACTGGTTGCGAATCGAGTCGTTTCCCTTGCCGGCGTGCGGACGTCGCCGCATCTCCTCCATGACGTCGGCGTAGAAGTCCGGCTTGCCGTGGCGCTCGAAGTAGAGGTGGAGCTGCCAGAACGGGACCAAGCGGTCGAACACGTCGGACACGGCGAGATACGAGATCTTCGGATCCGCCTCGATGATCTTTCGGCGCGCCGACGCGTAGTTGCGCTGAGCCTTCAAGCGGCTCCTGTTGCCCATTCGCGTGACGGTGTACATCGAGAAGATGTTGCAGCTCACCTCCGTCATGCCTCCCCAGGTGAGCTGCGGACGCATCTGCAGCACGTGACCGGTCTCGTGGCTGAAGCCCCAGCAGGGATCGCCTCGGATGACGACCGCGGGATCGGCCACCATGCGCATGGTTCCCTTATTGCCGAGATACGCCATCCCGTCGCGGTCACGGAACATGTAGTAGTTGAAGTTGACCCGCGCCAGGAGGCGGTTTGACGGGATCTTGTCGTACTTCACGAGCCCCAGCACGGTGTAGTGGTGGTGGAGCATGGTGTCGTAGTTCTTGATCAGCTCGACTCCCTTGCCGCGGGTGTACACCTTGAACCACTCGACGGGGTATGCGACCTGGATATGCCTGCCGCGAGCGTCGAGGATCGGGCTGACCGCATCGTCGAGCAGGCGGTCCCAATCGGCGTTGGAGTGCTTCGAGACGTCGAAGAAGCCGTTCACTTTGCCGGTCGGGAAGTGCACGGTCACTTCGGGAGCCGTCTCGGGCTCGTCGTCGTAGTAGCTCACATAGACGTTGCCGGCCTTCTCGACTCGAATCGGATTCACACCTTCCGTGATCGCGAACTGCCGTTTCTTCAGACCCCAGCCGTTCGGATCCTTGGTCGGCTTGACTCCGGGGGGCGGCTTGCGCATCCAGTTCGGGATCAACAGCGAGAGCTTCTTGCCCGCCGTCTTTCCAACGAAAACGACGTGCTCGCCTTCCTCGAGGAAGATGCCGGTGATGTTCTCGTAACGGCTGAATCCGTCGCCGAGCTTGATCGCCTTGTCCAACGCGCGGGGGGAGGGGTAGGCCTTGTAGCCGGCTGTCCGGTACGTCTTGTCGTATGTTCCCTTCAGCAGCTGCGCTGCCACCTTCTCGAGCATGTCGCTCTTGAAGCCAGCCAGATCCTTCGACTGCACGCTCGCCTGCAGCTCGCTGCAGCTCGAGTCCGTGAAGAACTTCGTATCTGCCTGAAGCGCTGCGAGATCGTCGGCAGCGGTGCACGGGCTCAGCGGCCCGATGGACAGGGCGACCAGAATCGACGCGATGCGTGTACGCACTCTCTTCTCCTTTGGATTCATCACGGTGCCGGTGAGGTTTCGAAGCGGCCGCATCTTACCACGCAGGTCGCTGCTGCCAGATCGGCGTCCGCCGCCTCGCCCGTTGACCGCGCCGCGGCGATCGGGGAGACTCTGCGGTTCTTCTTCTTTTGGACACCGTCAGGGAGGATCGGCGATGAAGATCGAGACGATCGCGATTCACGGGGGATACTCGCCCGAGGAGACCACGAAAGCGGTCGCTGTGCCCGTCTATCAGACGACGAGCTATGCGTTCGACAGCGCGCAGCACGGCGCGGATCTGTTCGACCTCAAGGTCGAGGGCAATATCTACACGCGGATCATGAACCCGACGACAGCGGTCCTCGAGCAGCGAGTGGCCGAGATGGAAGGCGGCGTCGGGGCGCTCGGGCTAGCGTCCGGTATGGCGGCGATCACGTACGCCGTGATGACCCTGGCAGAGAGCGGAAGCAACATCGTCTCGACCTCGACACTCTATGGCGGAACGTACAATCTGTTCGCGCACACGTTCCCGAACTACGGTATCCAGGTGAAGTTCGTCGACGGGGCGTCGCCCGCCGACATCGAGGCCGCGATCGACGACAAGACCCGCGCGGTCTTCTGCGAGTCGGTCGGCAACCCGCACGGCAATGTCGGGGACCTGGAGGAGATTGCTCGTGTCGCGCACTCTCAGGGAGTGCCGGTCATCGTCGACAACACCGTGCCGACGCCGGTTCTGTGTCGTCCGTTCGACCACGGCTGCGACATCGTCGTCCACTCGCTGACGAAGTACATGGGCGGTCACGGGACGTCGATCGCCGGCGTTCTCGTCGACTCCGGCAAGTTTCCGTGGGCGGAACACGCTGAAAGGTTCCCGCGGTTCTCCGAACCCGATCCGTCGTACCACGGCGTCGTGTATACCGATGCCTTCGAGGCGGCGGCGTTCATCGGTCGCGCTCGGGTGGTCTGTCTGCGCAACATGGGCGCGGCCATCTCGCCCTTCAACGCGTTCCTCGTCCTCCAAGGCATCGAGACGCTGCCCCTGCGCATCGAGCGCCACTGCGAGAACGCGCTCGCCGTGGCGAAGCACCTCCAGGGCAAGCCGCAGGTACGGTGGGTGAAGTACGCCGGTCTCGACGAGAGTCCGTCGCGCCAGCTGGTCGACAAGTACCTCTCGGGTCACGCCTCCGGCATCTTGTCGTTCGGCATCGACGGTGGCCGCGAAGCCGGGGCGCGCTTCATGGACGCGCTGCAGCTCGTCACGCGCCTCGTGAACATCGGCGATGCGAAGACGCTCGCTTGCCACCCCGCCTCGACGACGCACCGCCAGCTCGGAGCCGAAGAGCTCGAGAAGGCGGGCGTGTCGGAGGACATGGTGCGCCTGTCGATCGGGACCGAGCACATCGACGATATCATCGCGGACATCGATCAGGCTCTGGCAGCCCGTTGAAGAAGGCAATCCGGCGCGATGGCGGCCATTTCGCCCAGGCTCTTCGTTGTCGGGACTCGGAAATGCACTGGCAGCCGCTGCGGAGTGACGGCTACTCCGGCGCTCGGGCGACGTACTCGTCCCAGCCGCCGAGGTACGGCGCGTTGCAGTCGATCCAGGCGACGATGGCGCGACGCTCGTCCGTCGTGAGTCGCACGTCGTAGTGACCGCGATCCAGCAACTCGACGAGTCGGCTGCGGTGTGAACCGACGGAGTACGGCGCGAGCGGCAGATTGCCGCCGCCATAGCCGCTGAGCTTCGTGAAGTCGACGAAGGGGATCAGGCGGGCGAAAGACGTCGTCACCAGATGGGGGACGTTCGGCCATGGCGGGCCCGGCGATTGGTTGTCGGCGCCCTTCGCGGGCACGAGGTGCCGGCCCGTCAGGTCGAAGCTCTTGTCCTCTCCATCGCTGCCGTCGTGACAGCCGATGCACCGGCGGTCGAGCACGGGCTGAACGACGTCGCGGAAGCTCATCGGGATCGCCCCCCACGGTGGCGGCGTGATCTGGACGGGCGAACGAGCCAGCGCGGCAGGCGGTTGATTCGCGGGTACGGAGTCGTAGTCCTCATGACAGCCGATGCAGCTGGCGGTCTCGCCCGGGCGCAGGCTCGTGAAGCTGCGCATGCGGCGGATGTCCATGTAGTTCTCATCGAGCGCTTCGAAAAAGAGCGCCGTGTCGGCCGGCACCTCGAACATCGCCGAGCCGTCCTCCGCGACCGGGACAGTCCCGAGAATGCGTCGCGGCTCCCAGCCCGATCCGATGCCGACATCGAGTCGTTGCGGGATCGAGTGCTCGCGCTTGACGATCGTCTCCAACACGCGCAGGTGCTTGACCCGACCGCGCTCGACGCCCTCCAGCCCGTCGTAGACATCGAGGAGCACGAGGGTCCCCGTCTTCTCCTTGTCGATTGGGCGGGGAGCGCCGGCCAGGTCGTGCGGGCGCTTTCGAGGCGCGAGAGGAATCGGGCTGTAGACGGAGCGCTCGGGGTCGCGGTAGATCAACTCCTTATTGCCGTGGACGTCCATCAGATAGAGCCCGTAGCCGGCGGGGGCCGCGTCGTGTGGCTCGAAGGAGTAGCAGACGAGGAAGTGCTTCTCCGACAGAGGATACGGCGAGTTGTACCAGCCACCGGCGGACGGGCCCGTGCCGCGCATCTCGGATGTTTCCGGGTAGCGCACTTCCGGCGTGACGCGTGCGAGGCTGCCCGGGGTCGCTCGCGGGCGGTCGAGATCGACGATGACGATGGGGCCAGCGCCGCTGTTGTGGTGCGCGGCTCCGGTCGCGATGGCCCGCGACGTGCCCGGAATCTGCCGGGCCTCGATGAACGACAACGGGCCGGGGCTGAATGCGAAGTGGTCGCCGTAGGCGAGGGCGGCTCGCGTGCCGTCGGGGTTCACGGTCCACAGGTACTGGATCGTGTTGAACGGCTTCATGACGTATTCCCAGCGCATGTAGAGGATGCGGCCGTCATCGAGGACGCTGGGAAACCACTCTCCCTCCTTGGCCACGGTGATCGGCTGGACGTCGGAGCCGTCCGCGGTCATGGAGAAGAGCGAGAAGACGATCGCCCAATCGCCGCACTGCACGTACTTCTCGCAGCGCGATGACGTGAAGGCGATGCGCCCGCTCGGCAGGTAGCACGGCTCGGTGTTCTCGCCCGGGCCATCGGTCAATCGACGCAGGCCGGTGCCGTCGACGCCGATCTCGCAGAGCTGATAGTCGAGACAGGCGCCGCCGACGCGGCCGGGCTTGCCGTAAGGGTATACCGTCGGCTCCGGGCGTGGAGCCGCGTACGGGAAGACCACGCGGCGCGCGTCGTACGACAGATCGGGGCGGCCGATCGCGCCGGTGGGTAGTCGGTCGCCGATGAGGCTCCGCACGTCGCCGTCGGGCCGCAGGCCGCGAAGGACGCAAAGGTCGCCGCCGGGTATCTGCGCGGAGCCGACGTGGTGCGAGCACTGGTGCCCGATCGGCGGGGTGTGCCTCTTGACGAAGAGGATCTCGTCGAAGTCGAGTAGCGGATTCGCAAAGGCCGCTTCTCGCACGACGCGGCGAGCGTCGCGATAGAGCCGCGGCCAACCGTCTGCAGCCGACAGGCCTTCGCTCTCCTTCCTGCAGAGCTCGTCGAATCGGCGTCGACACACGGCGAGTTTCTCGTCGGTCACACGAGCCACGTTGCGGGCGCCGAGCTCGCGCAGATCCGTCGCCAACAGACGGCCGCGAGCGATGACGTCGTCGACCGCCTGCCGGCTTCCCGGCCGCCGCCTCTTCGCGCGTTCCTGACGGTGCCAGTCGTTCTCGATCTGCCAGTCGGGATCGTTCCAGTCCGGAACCGCTTCCGGCGCCAGTGCGTCGGGCATACCCTTCGGGACGAAATCGACGCGTGAGACCACGGCGTTTGCCCCCGCGAGGCGAACGATTCCGACATCGATCTTGCCGTTCGCCGTGTGCGCTTTCCGGATGTCGTACGCGCGCCACTTGCCGGCAGGCTCGAAGAACTTCTCGATGACGTCGCGATATTCGCCGCAAACCGTCACCGACTGCCGGCGCTGGTTGTTGCTCAGATCGATGAAGTGGAGGTACAGCTTGCCCTCGACACCCTGCGGACAGCGGATCGTGAAACCGCCGCGGTCGAAGTACCAGCAGTAGCCACCGGTCGGGCCGCCGCGGTAGCTGCGGCCGCGCACCGTGTAATCGTAGCCCGGCGCAGCGACGACCTCGTCGTGTTCCGGACGCCACGCGGGATTCGACGGGCTGTAGAAGCCGCAGTCGATGTGCAGCACGCGGCTCGTCCCGCCGGGGCCGCGATCCTCTTGTGCGATGCCGCTCGTCGCCAACACGAGGACGAGAAGGAGCAGAGCCCAGCTCGGTCGGTGGTGGGAGCCGTTGCGCGTCATGCCACCATTCCTCAACAGAATGGATCTGAGAGCAAGCGCGGAATCCCAGCGTCGGTTGCGACCCAGGTCACGGTCGCGTCTCGAAGTCCTCGGCAGGCGTCGCTGTTCTATCGAAGTCGGGCGAGCTGATCGTCGCCACGCCCAGGGCGGATCTGCGCATTCGAGGTGCGAGCCGTGTCGCGGGTGAGAAGGGCAGTTTCCTGCGCGAGCGCTGGACGCAGGAGAAGCCTCTGCCTCTGCAGGAAGACGGCGAGGGCTGGACGATGACCGTCCGCGAACCGATGGTCGTGCGATTGCGCTACGCCACACTTCGCTCGAAGAGCGGCTGAGCCGAGGGATGCCAGGCGCACCCCGAAACCGGGATCACGGGCGCGCCTTGATCGCGGCCGCCAGCTGTCGGCTCGTCTTGCCGTACCGCTGGACGATATCCCCGTCGGGGAACTCCCGGGCGATCTTCTCGAGGTTGGCGTGCGGCCGCGATGCGTCCTCGCCGCGCCGGGGATCGTGTATCGCCGCGAGGAAGAGCGCGTCGTCGGCCATCGAGCTTTGAGGGTGCTTGGTCGCAAACGTCTGGAAGCCGCGCGCCACCTCTTCGTCGAGCCGCGAGCCCAACCTCACGTTCCAGGCGCGGCGCAGCCGCCACAGGCAGAGCGGGATCGAGTACTCGACCTCCTCGATGTGACTGTACGACGGATAGTCGCTCGCGATCCGCTGGAAGAACTCGGCGGCCTGGCGATAGTGGCTTCCGGCGCTCACGTGCCCGAGATCCAACGGGCCGGTCCGCGGCACGGAGGCGTCGCGGGGATAGTCGTAGTACAGCCGGTTCGTGAACACGTCGGCCGCCCGGAAGGCGCGCCGGCCGCACTCGTGGAGGATGGCTGCCTTTGTCTCGTCGTCGGACCCACGCTCTCTCGCCTCCTCCTGTGCGAGGAACCAGCGGCACGTTTCGATCTGATCGTCGATGGCCGCCACGAGGTCGCCTGTACTGGACGAGCGTCTCGAGCGACGCGGTGGCGTGCTGACGTCGGGCCAGCCGGGCCAAGTGCCTCGCATCTCGAGGCTGCGATCTTCGCGCGCTGCGACCGAACGCTCGAAGAGCTCCATTGCCCCGCCGAAGTCGTGGGCCCTCATCCTCTTGAGCCCCGCGACGTAGAACAGGTTGTCGGCCAGGTGGCGTGCCGGCTTCGTGTCGGCAAACGCGAGGACGTCCTCGATGGTCGCGAATCGTTCGAGCACGCGCTGGAAGTAGTTCGCGACGAGCTCGCGCTTGTCTCCGTCGGGTTCACCGAAACCCTGAACGAGCCAGCGCAGGGAGTCCTGGGGCGAAGTCTTCGCGTAGTGTTGCGCTACGACCAGGCACGCGTCGTCGCGTCCCGGATGCACGCGGTGCCTCTCGAGCCAGCCTTGCAGGCCTCGCGTCGTGTCGGCCGACGGCGTACGGTCTTCGTCGTGGCGCCACCAGCCGGACGGCCCGAAGTATCCTCTGCCGACGATGTCCTTCCACTCCGCGATGCCGCGCGGAATGCGCGACTCGGGAAAGCAGGCATTGAGGAGCCGCACCGCCTGATTCCGTCGCAGCGACGGAAGCGGCTTCAGCGCGTACCGCTCGAGGACGCGGACGGCTGCGGGGTGATCGATGGCCGCGATCGCGTCGAGGTGGCCCTGGGGATTGCTATCCTGCTGGATGCGTCGCTCGTGACGCCAGACGCGGAGGTGGTACCAGCTCTCACGTCCGATCCACGCGACGATGACGAGGCTGATGAACCCACAGGCCAACGCGAGGCGACGGCCACGTCGCTTTCGCCCGACACGGTCTTGCTGACGCGTCATGACGCACTCTCCGACTTCTTCTTCTGCGGAGCACGATACCCGAGCGGACGGCCTGAATCCACTGGCGTTCGGCGCCCGCTAACAGCCTCATCGTCGGGTTACGGACACGCCGGCGGACGCGTCGCGCAGTCGAGCGTCACGTCCGCGTCGAGCTCCGCTATGTCGCACTCGGGGTAGGGAGCAGGTGGAGGCGGGGCGCCGAGGAAGAGGTGGTTCAACAGGTAGCTCGGATCGGCTACGTCGACGATGTCGTCATCGTTGGCGTCGACCGCCGCGAGACAGCCGGGCCCACGGCCGCCGAGAAACAGCCAGCTGAGGGCGAAGACGGCATCGGACAGGTCGACGATGCCGTCTTCGTTGCCGTCGCCGCGCAGGAAGACGGGCAGGTCGCGATGCTCCTCGAGCTCCTCCTGCACGGCGTAGTAGGCGGGCTTCGGACCGTACTGCTCGTCGAAGAGGGACGGGTACTCGTCTCGCCGCCAGCCGTGCGCGTCGGAAATGTGCCAGGTGTTCCAGCCGACCACGCCGCCGCTCCGCTTCTCCAGAAGCTCCTCGACGATGCGGCGATAGGTCCCGGCTTGGGCCTCGAGCTGATCGGTCGAGTCATCGTCGATGAAGACGCTCGCCTCGGTGACGTGGAACTCGAGATCGCGCTCGTGGGCCCAATCGATCAACAGGCGCAGCGCGCGGCGATTCGACGACGTGTTCCAGCCGACAGCGACATGAGCCTGCCACCCGATGCCGTCAACGCGCAGCCCGCGATCGCGCAAGTACTGAACGGTCTCCTTGATGAGATCCCAGGAAGCCGTGGTGCTCGGCGACTCGTGGTGGTTGTAGATCAGTTTGAGATCCGGAGCGTGCTCGGCGGCGATCTCGAAGGCGTATCGGATGTAGAGCGGTGTCCGCCGCGCGTCGGTGTCGCGGCCGATCTTGAACCACGGACACTCCCAGCTCGTACCGGCCCTGTCCCTGTGCCAGTCGCCGTTGCGAACGGTTTCGTTGACCACGTCGATGGATACGAACCCCGGGCGGTCATTGTAGCGTTGGCACAGGGCGGTGAAGTACTCGCGCAGGTTCAGCTCGAGCTCGGCAGCCGTGCGGGAGTCGTCGCGCGCCCAATCGGAGCATTGCGGACTGACGGGGCCATGGATGCGAAGGACCTGGTCGTTCTCGACGACGTGTTGCACCCACGCGTCGCTGCGCGACCAATTCCACCTGTCGGGACTCGGATGCACGATGCTCTGCTTGAAGTCGTTCTCCGGAGTCACGTAGGCGAACTCGCGATCCAGCACCGTGCCCTGGCTCGTGCCGAAGGCCCACGATCCGGTCGTCGCGCCGATGAGCACGCGGCCTTCTTCGAAGTGGCTCGCGACGATCTCGCGCAGCCGCCGGCCCGACGGAACGGGGGGATCGCCTCCGTAGACGTGTGCGGATGCGAGGAGCAGGAGCAGGGAAACTCGAAGCGACAGCATGACGTCGATCCTACCCCCTGGAGCGGTCGTGGACACCCTCGGCGAGCGAGAACCGGGCGTCAGCCCCGCAATACCGCGAGGAGGTTCTCGACCGCTGCCGACATCGCCCGATCGACGCTCTCCTGTGTGAAGCCGCCGACATGCGCCGACGCGATGACCCGCGGGTGCTGGACGAGGCGCCAATCCTCGGGTGGCTCGGACTCGAACGCATCGAGAGCGACGCCGGCGATCCGATCCGCCTCGAGCGCCGCCAGTGTCGCGTCGGCGTCGAGCAAGCCGCCGCGTGCCGTGTTGACGATCAGAACGCCGCGCTTCGTTGACGCGACGGCTTCGGCGTCGATGATGGGGCTGCCGTCGGGACTCGGGGGGCAGTGCAGCGTGATCACGTCGGCCTGTGCGAGGAGCTCGCCCATCGAGCAATACTCGAGATCGCCGCTCGGGAACGGGTCGTATGCGAGCACGCGCATGCCGAGGGCGCGCGCCAGTCCCGCGACCAGCTGGCCGATCTTGCCGCAGCCGACGATGCCGAGCGTTCGTCCCTCGAGCTCGATTCCCTTGCGCCGTTCCCACTTTCGGGTCTTCAGCGCGTTGTCGCCGAAGGGCAGCGACCTGGCGAGCGCGAGGACATGTCCGATCGTCAGCTCGGCGACGCCGCGCGCATTGGCACCTTCGGCGCGGCAGATCCGGATGGCGTTCCTCTCGGCGGCGTCGAGGTCGATGCTGTCGACTCCGGTGCCGTTGCGGCTGATGACTCGCAAGTCCGACGCGGCGTCGAGCACGCGCGCGGAGATCGTCTCGACACCGGCGAGATAGCCAACGCAGCCGGGCAGGAGGGCAAGGAGCTCTTCTTCCGTCGGCAACGTTCCCGGCGTCGAGAACACGACCTCGTAGCCGGCGGCCTCGATCACGTCGAGCGACGGATGCCCGCTACGAGTGATCGAACGCGGTGTGACGAGTACTTTCACTTCTCTTGCCACTTCGGACTGTCGACGATCGCTGGCTTGCCATCCCTCTCGACGATGAGCTTGCGGTAGCCGCGCGTCTCGATCGTCCCGTAGTCGTGGCCGGCGTCGCCCCGGAACGCGAAGAACGTGATCAGGGGCTCTTCGAGCGACACGTTGACGCTGCGGTGCGCGTACCGACCCGGCACGTAGACCGCGTCACCTGGCTCGAGCTCTCGCGCTTCCCAATCGCCCTCGGGGTTCTCCATCAGCATGTAGCCGTGCCCGCTCAGGCAGTAGTAGACCTCGGCCGTATCGAGAACCGTGTGGAAGTGTCCCTTCGTCATGAAGTACTCGTCACCGACCTTGCCCGGGTACACGATGCTCGTCCCGAAGGCGATCTCCGTGTCCTTCTCCGGCCGCCCCATGTCGTAGAACTCGTAGTTCAGGACGTCGTTCTCGGCGACCATCGCGGCGTGTTTCTCGTCGTCGAGATACATGCCCTTCATGGCCGAGAGCTTCCTCCGGATCGGTTCGACGTCAGGGGAAAGGCCGTTGGTCAGGCTGAAGTTGACGAGCAGCGAGTTCGGATTCTCCATCGACATGGCGACTATTATTTCCGGGTGGATGCGGCGATCTCGGACAGCCTGTCGAACTCCGGGCCGCTCGACGGGATGTCGAGATCGAAGACCTCGGCGACGACGGAGAGCCAACCGTGCAGGAAGTAGACCCAACCGTCCTCGACAAGCAGTCCCTTCGACTCTTCCTGGGCGCGGGCCTGGTCGAGGAAGACCAGTTCGCCGCGATAGTTGAACTCCCACGCGATGCCGCCCTGCGGAAACTCCGCCGCATTCGTCAGCGGCGAACCCGGCGCGTCCTTGCCGAGTCCCGTCGCGTTGACGACCATCGAGCCTTCCTTCAGCTGCGCGACGACGGCGTCATTCTCGGCCGCCGTCGGACAGAGCGTGTAGTCGACGGGAATCGGGCAGTCCATCGCGGCGTGCACCGCCTTCATGTCCTCGAGCCGGGGCGCGCTGCGATTCGTGACGTGGATCCGCGCCGGGCGTCGCTCCGCGGGCTGCTGCTGCAGGTAGATCGTCAGCGCCAGCGACGAGCCTCCGGCGCCGAGAAGGCACACTTCGGCGCCCGACTTGCCCCAATGGGTCGTGTCCCTGACAGCCTCGAAGGACAGGCCGGCCGTGATCGGGTCCTTGGCGTGTCCTCGAAGCTGGCCGTCGCGCTTCGAGATGCAGCTCACCTCGCCGAGCTGCTCCGCGTACGGATCGAGCCAATCGAACCGGTCGCGTGCCGCGGTGAGCAGGTCGAGCTTGTGCGTCGTGACGAGCGCGCCGAGCGACAGAGGATCCGCCTTGAGGAAATCGACGACTCGACGGTACACCTCGGGATTGTCGTGATGCTTGCAGTCGATGCCGCGGATGCGGTCGCTGATGCCGAGGTGCTCCGCCCACTTCGGGAACACCTTCATGATCGACGACTGGCCGGTCGTCACGCCGACGAAGTAGAAGCTGGGCTTGGTGGCGGGGGTGAGCTCGGACGCGATCATTTCCAGAATCCCAGCATGTGCTCGTAGACGCGGATGAACTCCGTCTGGACGGTTCGGTACGCGGCGACCGACTCGCGGTCCGGCTCGACGGTGGTGCTCGATTCCCTGCGCTCGACCGCCGTGGCGACCGGATCGTCGATCAGCCCGACGCCGGCTGCTGCGAGCAGAGCAGCGCCCTTGATGCCCGCTTCGGGCTCGTCGGAGAGCTCGAGTGGCACCTCCATCACATCGGCCTTGATCTGATTCCAGAGCTTGTTGCGAGTGCCGCCGCCGACGCTGAATATCCGCGTGATCTCGTGCCCGAGCTTCCTGAATTGGGCCGCGTCCTTGCCCAGCGCGAGCGCCACGCCCTCCAGCACGGAGCGGACGAAGTGGGGCGCAGAGTGGTTGAGCGACAGCCCGAAGTAGCCGCCGCGCGCGGTCGTGTTCTCGCTGCGGCGTTCACCAAGCATGTAGGGGTAGAAGAGAAGTCCATCGCTGCCGACGGGAGCCCGTGACGCCATCGCGACCAGCTCGTCGTACGGCACGTCGCGGCCCGCTATGCCGTCGACGAAGTCCTTGCACCACTTCACGCTCAGGCCGGCGCAGTCGATCAGTGTGAACGGGATCCAGCCGTCGACCACATGGCGCAGATTCTGGATCGCCGGATCGAGCAGCGGCCGCTCGCTGTGCGTCGCGAGAAGCGCGCTCGTTCCCGTGACGTCCGCCGTGACGCCGTCCCCGACGATGCCGAAGCCGAGCATCGAGACCGGGAAATCGCCGCCGCCAGCGACGACGGGAACGCCCGACGGCAGACCGGTGAGCGCTGCGGCCTCGGCCGCCACGTGGCCGATGACCGCGCAGGATGGGTGCACCGGCGCGAACTTGTCGATGCTCACGCCGACGGCGTCGGCGAGATCGCTCGAGTAGCGGTCCGCGTGGCAGTCCCAGAGAAACGACCCGGACGCCTCGCTGGGGTCCGCCGCCGCGACGCCGGTCAGTCGGTAGTTGATGAAGTCCTTCGGGACGAGAAAGACCTCGGCGCGGTCGTAGACCTCCGGCTGCTCATCGCGATGCCAGCGCACCTTGATGCCGACCCAGGCGGGGTTCGGATAGCTGCCGGCGATCTTCGCGAGCCGCTCCGCGTCGTGGTTCTCGCAGATGGCGTCGACTTGCGCGTCGCAGCGCTTGTCGCACCAGAGTTGGACCCACTCCGTCGTCACCTTGCCATCGGCGTCGATCCCGACCGGTCCGTGCATCTGCCCGCACGAGGCGATCGCCGCGATAGAGGCAGGGGCGACGCCGGTCTCCGACAGCACCTGACGGATCGCGGCGCACGTCTCCCGCCACCAATCGTCCGGTCGCTGCTGCGCCCAGCCCGGTTGCGGGCTGTCGACGTCGTGGTGGATCTGCGCGATGCCCAGAATGCTGCCGGCCTCGGAGACGACCGCGGCGCGGGCGCTCTGGGTGCCGACGTCCAGAGCCAGGAGGTTGTTCACAGCGCTATCTCGGGGTTGTCGGGATCAGTATCGCAACAGAACCTTGATGACCTCGCCGCGCTGGATGGCCGCGAGCGCATCGTTGATCTGTTCGACCGGGAACTCATGCGTGATGAACTCGCCCGGGCTGAGCTTGCCCTGTCGAATCCAGTCGCAGAGCGGCGCTTGCGCGGCGCGCTCGCGCGCACGAGTCGGCCACTGGTGTACGAAGAGATTGAAGTTGTAGGGGCCGGTGTGCTTGTTGACGACGATCGATTCGGCTGACACCACGCCGTAGACGCAGATCGATCCACCCAGCTTCACGAGCGGCAGCGCCGCGTTGATGATCTCCTCCTTGCCGACCGCGTCGACGACGGCGTCGAGGGGCTTGCCGCGTTTCTCGGTCAGCTTGCCGATCTCCGGGTCGCCGAGGTCGAACACCTGGTCGGCACCCATCGCGGTCGCTCGCTCGCGCTTGTGAGCGAGAGGCGCGACGAGCCCGACCCAGCCCAGCCCGAGCAGCTTGGCGAACTTCACGAAGCTCAGGCCGACGGGGCCGCCGCCGAACACGAGGATGTCGTCGCCTTCCTGGAAGTGGAAGTCGCCGAAGGCGCCGTAGACCTCGCGCCAGGTGCACAGCAGCCCGGCGGCCTCGAGGGGGATGTCGGCGTCGACCGCACGCTGGATCTCGTAGCACTCGAACCAGCCGTGTTCGGCGTCCGCGACGCCATCTTCGACCATCGCGTCGTGGTCGTTCGCGAGCGTGTACTCGCAGAAACCGCCCCAGCCGGTCGCGTACTTCGGATCGTCGAACTCGAACAGGAGGCCGCCGATGACGCGATCGCCGACCTTGAAGTTGCGGACCTTGTCGCCGACGGCCTCGACGACGCCGGCCACCTCGTGACCGAGCATCAGCGGGTAGTCCTCGACGCCGGGGAACTTGCCGGCGACGAGCTTGCTGTCCGTCGAGTTGCAGACGAGCGCCGCCTCGGTGCGGACCTTGGCCTGATAGGGGCCGACCTCGGGCGCACCGATTTCCACGAGCTCGACGCGGTTCGGTTCGACGACTGCGACTGCTCTCATGTGTTTCTCTCCAGATCAGGCCGGCTCCGTGTCGACAGCAGCCGGGACGGTCCAATCAGCTCACTTGATCTTGTCGAGGTGGATGACCGACATGGTGTAGGGCGCGTCGTGCGCCGTATTGACCTTGTCCGGTCCGGTCACCATGTCGAAGTTCGAGATGATGAGCTCGTTGCCGCGCAGAATGGGCTCGCCGGGCTGATCGAGACCGCCCTTCGATCCATCGCAGTCGGGGCTTCTGGCGAGCACGGTGACCTCGCCCGACGGGGTGACCTTGCAGACGGCGTTTTCCGAGAAGTCGGCGACGTAGATGTTGTCCTGCGCGTCCATGCAGATGCCGTCGATCGTGCGCATGTTCGGGCTCTTCGCGAAGACCTCGTTGGTCTTCACCGCGCCGTTCTCGTCGAACGTGACCTTGTGGAGCGTGCCGTCGCCGAAGTTGCCGACGAACAGGTTGCCCTGGCTGTCGAAGGACATGCCGTCGAGCCCGTACTGGCAGTCCATGTTGAGCGTCTTGAACTCGACCAGGAGATTCTTATCGCTGCGATCGTTCTTGAGCTGGACGTTCCTGTCCTTCTCGTCGAAACGGTAGACGGCACTGACGAGCTGCTCGGACTCGATGGCCGGCAGCATGCTCTGCGTGACCCAGATCTTGCCCTTGTAGTACTTCACCGCGTTGGGATGGCTCATACCCGACGCGATGACCTCGGTCTGCTCGACCTTGCCGTTCGCGATCTTAAGCTTGAGGATGCGCCCCTCGTTCTGTCCCTCGGGCTTGCCCGGCCAGCCCTGGTTGTCCGCGACGTATAAGCTGCCGTCAGGGCCCATGTCGATGCCCATCGGGCACGAGCGCGCCGTCTTCTCGAGCTTCGGGCACTCGGCGTAGAGCGAGACCGTGTTGTCCTTGGCGATCTTCATGAACACGCCGGGCTTCGTCATGTCGCCGTAGTTCGGACACGCGAGGATGATGTTGCCCTCCCCGTCCATCGTCATGCCATCCGGCGTCGGACAGATATCGGGCAGCGTCAGGAAGAGCTCCGACGTCGTGACCGGAACCGCCTCGGTCGTCTCGGCCGTGATCTCGGTGTCCGACTTCGAACCGATGCAACCCGACAGCCAGCCCGCTGCGCACGACGCCAGCAGGACCAGTCCGAGCCGCTTGATGCGCGCCGTCATGTTCGTTCCCCTCCCTACTGACTCCTGGTGTGATGAGAGATACGCAGAGATGCGGAATAGCAGGTCCGAGCTCTGGTTCGGGACTCGAGTGGGCGCGCATCCTATGGCAGATCCAGCAAAGCATCAACGGTCTGCGATGGGCCACACGGGAGTTGACTTTCCGTGCGTTCACGGAGATCGTGCCGCCAAGGAGGGCGTGATGAAGACGACGCTGTCGAGAATCGTTTTCGTGACTTTGGTCGCAGGGTGGATGGCCGGCTGCGGCAACGAGTCCGGCGTCGACGAGCCGACCGGTGCCGCCACAGCCAGCGGCCTGACGGTGGCGTACTCCTCCGTCGGCGATCCGAACCCGTGGTTCCTCGCGTTCTCCGCCGACCTGGAGAAGGAGGCGAAGAAGCGCGGCTACACGTTCCGGGTCACCCACGCTCAGGCTCGCATCGAGAAGCAGATCTCCGACGTCGAGGACATCGTCGTGCAGAAGCCCGACTATCTCGTCCTCGGCCCGATCGATCGCGAGGGATCGGCGGACGCGCTGCGCATCGCGAAGAAGGCTGGCGTGCCCGTCGTCGTCGTGAATCGCGATATCGTCGGCGTCGCCGGCGAGGACTACGTGACGAAGATCTACTCCGACTTCGAGTGGATCGGCGGGAAGATGGCGGAGCTGATCCGGGACGCCTTCCCGGCCGACACGGCCGAAATCCGCGTCGTCGAGCTTCACGGCACCCCGGGCGGTGGCAACACCATCGACATGCAAAAGGGGTTCCGGAGGAAGATGGCGGAGTCTCCGCGGATGAAGATCGTGTCGTCCCAATTGGGCGATTTCAACCGCGCCACCGCGTTGAAGGCGATGGAGAACATCCTCCAGTCCGGCATCGAGTTCGATGCGGTCGTCGGACACTTCGATGAGGAGGCGATCGGCGCGATCCAGGCGATGATGGCCGCCGGCAAGAAGATCGGCAGCGAGCCGTCGAAGGGCGAGATCATCGTCGTCGGCAACGGCGGCACCAAGGATGGTCTGCGGGCGATCAAGGCCGGGCAGTATCACAAGATCGTCTCGGTGACGCCGTACTACGCCGGACAGGTATTCGATGCGATCGAGGCCCACCGCAGGGGCGAGGAGCTTCCGGAGTACATCCGCGTGGAGGATATCGTCATCGGCGCGGCCACCGTGGATGAGCACATGGACAGCGGCTTCTGATCATCTGCGACAGGAGATGACATCGTCGCCGCCCCAGATCGAACACCTGCTTCAGATGCGGGGGATCACGAAGTCGTTTCCCGGCGTCAACGCGCTGCAGGGCGTCGACTTTCTCGTCAAGCGGGGAGAGGCCCACGCGCTGATGGGCGAGAACGGGGCGGGGAAGTCGACCCTCATCAAGATCCTCACGGGCATCCTGCGGTGCGACGCCGGCGACATCGTTTTCGATGGACGGGATCTCTCTCCGGCTACGGCAGCCGATGCCCAGCGAGCGGGGATCAGCTCCGTCTACCAGGAGCTCGACCTGATTCCGCACCTCAGCGTCGCCGAGAACCTCTTCGTCGGGCGCGAGCCTCTGAAGCGGGGGCTCATCGATTGGCGCACCGTCAGGCGACGGGCGCATGAGATCCTGGGCAACCTGGGGCTCGGCGATGTCGATGTCGACGCGCCGTCTCATCGCCAGAGCGTCGCGGTGCAGCAGATGGTCGCCATCGCGCGGGCCGTATCGGTCGACGCCAGGCTCTTGGTGATGGATGAGCCGACCTCGTCGCTCAGTGAGAGCGAGGTGGAAGTGCTGTTCGAGGTCATTCGCGCTCTCAAGCGGCGTGGGATCTCGATCATCTTCATCAGCCACAAGCTCGACGAGGTGTTCGAGATCTGCGAACGCGCGACGGTTCTGCGCGATGGGCAGCTGGTTGGCGAGTACCGGCTCGTGGAACTGGACAAGCTGCAGCTGGTTTCGCTGATGATCGGACGAGCAGCGGAGACGGTCCTCGAGCGGAAAAGAACGGGCGCCGAGGTCGCGGACGAACAGCGGCCGCTTCTGAGGGCGACCGGTCTGTCCAGAGGTCGCAGGACGCGCGAGATCAGCATCGAAGTCCGCACGGGCGAGATCGTCGGCGTGGCCGGGCTGCTCGGATCGGGGCGCACGGAGCTGGCCCGTATCCTCTTCGGCGATGAGAGACCGGAGGCGGGCGCGCTCGAGATTCGAGGAGGAAGAGCCGCGATCTGCAGCCCGCGAGATGCCGTTCGTCTACACGTCGGCTTCTGCTCGGAGGATCGCAAGGAAGAGGGTATCTTCCCCGGCATGTCCGTCCTGGACAACATGACCATGGCCATGTTGCCTCGTCTGAGCCGGTTGGGCGTTCTCTCTCGCAGGGCGCAGCTCGATGTCGTCGAAAGGTACATCGACAAGCTGCAGATCGCCGCCTCCGGGCCTCACCAGCTGGCTGGGCAGTTGAGCGGAGGGAACCAACAGAAGGTTCTGCTCGCGCGCTGGCTTTGCATGAACCCGGTGCTGATGATCCTCGACGAGCCGACCCGCGGCATCGACGTCGGCGGGAAGTCGGAGATCGAGGACATCATCTGCGAGCTGGCGGAGGATGGCGTCGCGATCCTCATGATCTCGTCCGAGCTGGAGGAGCTGATCCGATCGTGCGATCGGGTCGTCGTGTTGTCCGCAGGAAGGAAGGTGGGGGAGCTCGGTGCGCGAGAGATCTCCGAGGGGAGCCTTCTGCACATGATGGCTCACGGGCGTGAGGCGTGATGGCGTGATGTTTCGCAAGTACGAGACAGCGATCGCGTTCGTGGCGTTGATCGTCCTGAACGCCTGCTTCACGCCGAACTTCCTCTCGCTCGGGACGCTCGAGAACACGTTGGTTCAGGCCTTTCCGATCGTACTCGTCGCTCTCGGCATGACGCTCGTGATCTCGTCAGGGGGAATCGACATCTCGGTCGGAGCGATCATGGCCGTCGCCGGTGCCGTCCTGGCGCGCGTCTACACTGCGGACGTCGGCTTGGCATTGCCGATCGCTTGCGCTCTCGTCGGGGGTGGACTGTGCGGCTTGCTGAACGGTGTCCTCGTCGCGGGCTTCAGGATCCAGCCGATCATCGTGACCCTGGTCGTGATGATCGCGGGGCGCGGCCTGGCGCAGATCGTTCTCGGCGAGCCGGCCACGTCGCTGCTGTTCACCCCATTCAGCGAGTTCGGTCGCTTGAAGGTCGCGGGCGTGGTTCCGGTGCAGATTCCGATCCTGCTCGCCGTCGTCGCCGCGATGTTCTTCGTCGCGAAGAAGACCGCCTTCGCGAAGCGCGTCGAGGCCATTGGCGACAATCCGCGCGCGGCGCGTCTGGTCGGCATCCGCGTCGTGTTCGTCACTGCGACGGTCTACGTTCTGTGCGGCATGCTCTGCGCGGTCGCTGGCGTCATGGAGGCCTGCCGCGTCACGCAAGTCAACGCGGGCCAATTGGGCGTGCTGATCGAGCTCGATGCGATCGCCGCGGTCGCCATCGGGGGGACGCCCTTCTCCGGCGGGCGCGCGCGGATTCTGGGCACGGTCGTCGGCGCGATCACCGTTCAATTGGTCACCGTCGTCGTCAACATGAACAACATCGCGTTTCACTACTCGCTGCCTTTGAAGGCGGTGATCGTGATCCTGGCGCTGTGGACACAGAGGAGGAGGTAGCAGCCCGTGGCGGGAGGGAGCGACATGTTGCGCGTGATCCGATCCCAGGGACCGCTCGTCGCCCTGCTCGTGCTGTGCGTCGCGGCGACCTGCTACCGCAGCTCGTTCATCGATCCGACGAACCTGGCCAACATCCTCCGGCAGGTCAGCATTCCGGGTCTCGTCGCGATCGGCATGGCCTTCGTCATCCTGTCCGGCGGCATCGACCTCTCCGTCGGGTCCATCGCGGCGGTCGCATCCGTATTGGCAGCCAGGTGGAGTGGGGACAGCGCGGTGGCCATCGTCGTGCCGACGATGGTCGGCGCGGGCATCGGCATGATGAACGGGACGTTGATCACCCGCGCGGGGATTCAGCCCTTCATCGCGACGCTCGCGACGATGTTGGGAGCGCGAGGGCTGGCGTTCATCGTCGCAGGAGGCAAGCCGGTGGGTGCGGACAAGGCCGGAGTGCTGTCGCAGATCGCGAAGGCGGATCTACTCGGCATCCCGGCGATGGCGCTGATCTACTTGCTCACGTTTCTCCTCGCCGTCGTCGTGGCCGGTCGCACACGCTTCGGCCGCGCTCTCTACGCGATCGGCGGCAACGAGGAGGCGGCCATCACGATGGGGCTGGCCGTCAAGCGCAACAAGCTGTTCGCATACACCATCTCAGGAGCGCTCGCCGGGATTGCAGGAGTGCTACTGACGTCGCGCATCGGCTCCGGGCAGCCGACCGCTGCGGCCGGATGGGAGCTCACCGCCATCGCCGCCGTCGTCATCGGAGGCATTTCGCTGACAGGAGGCGTCGGCCGGATGAGTCACACGCTGTACGGCGTGCTGATTCTCGGCGTGATACCCAACGTGATCAACCTGCAGGGCACGCTGTCCTATTGGTACGTCAATCTGATCACGGGGCTGCTGCTGTTGGCGATCGTCCTGCTGCAGTCGCGGATCGCGTCACGAGTGCGTTGAGACGTCGAGATCGCAGACCTCACTCGATCAGCGCAAACGCCTTCTTCATCGCCTTCGCTGTCGTAGCGGCCGCTTCGTCGTCAGCCATCTCGTTGAGCGCGCGGTTGAACGGTTCGGCGCGGACGGGGCCGTCGTAGCCGATCTCGACGAGCGCTTTCAGAAAACCGGCGACGTCGATGACTCCGGTGGCCATCGGCAGCTCGCGTCGGTTGTCGATCTGCTTGTCGATGTCGACCCCGGTCGGCGCGTCGTTGAGGTCGACCGCGACCACGTCCTTGTTCTTCAGCGTGCGGATGTCGTCCGGCGTCTCGCGGGCGGTGTACCAATGCCAGCTGTCGAGGATGAAGCCGACGTTGTCCTGACCGGCTTCGGCGAGGAGCTCCTTCGTCTCGGCCATCGTGTGCACGAAGCAGTGTCGCGAGCGCGTCCAGAGCGTCTTCGTGCCGATGTACTCGAGACCGAGGCGCAAGCCGTGGTCCTTCAGGATGGAACCGACCTCGCGCAGCCGCCTCGAGTAGCGCCTGAACTGCTGCAGGTAGGTCAGATCGTCCTGGAACGGGCGGATCCACGTGCCGATGCGCGTGACGCCTGCGCGCTGCAGCACCTTCGCGGCAGCGGCGAGCTTCGCGAGCCCGTCGCGGTACCGCCCGTCGCCGGCGTCGAGGGCGACCGGCAGATTGCCCGCGCTGAGAACGAGCTTCCTTTCCGTCAGATCGGCGAGGAATCTCTCGAGCTCGGCTGCGGAGAGCCTGCCGAGGTCGGCTGTTTTCGCCTCGACCGACTCGAAGCCATGACGCGCGGCGAGCTCGACAGCGCGGCGCTGGTCGGCGCGCACACCGATGCTGCCGCAGCGCAGGTCGATCGTCATGCGGCGCTTGCCTTCTCCTGGCGGAGCCGCGGCCGCGAAGGCAGGAGCCATGCCGACCGCGGCGGTCGACACGAGAGCGGCACGACAAAACGATCTACGGCTGATGGCTTGCATCGATCGATCTCCTCGTTCGTACTCGGTGCCCGCTGGTGTCAGTTCTTCATCGCGGTCAACGGCAGCGGGCGGAAGTCCGGCTCGTCGCGCCACTGGAAGTTCTTCTTGCCGAGATGCGTGCCGTAATAGGGCACGTTGGCGTCGATCCACGTGACGATGCGGATGAACTCTTCGCGTGTGACGCCCTTGCCACAGGGGGCGCTGCGAATGCGCTCGACCAGCGTGCTGCGATGCGAGCCGAAGGTCATCGGCAGCTCCGGAGGCACGTTGGCGGAGCCGTAGCCGTCGTTCAGATAGCTGACGAGCCCCTTCTCGATGAAGTTCTCGTAGGAGCGATCGAACAACCTAGTGAGCTCGCCGGAGAGGTCGAGGTCGCCGGCGGGCTTCTCGCCGTCGTGACAGCCGACGCAGCGCTCGTCGAGAAGCGGGCGGATGTCGACCGCGTAGTGCACGGTGCGCGGCCCGATGTCGCCCGGCTGCGGCTGGAGCGTCTGCACCGGGCCGGCCAGCGCCAGCGGCGTGGCGGACCGAGCGTCCGGCGTCCACTCGCTTCCCTCGTGACAACCGATGCAGGAGCGGGTTTCTCCCGGCATGAGGTTGACGAAGGTCCGCATGCGCTGCAGCTCCATGTAGTCGTCATCGAGTACCTGGAAGAAGAGGTTCTTCCCGGCCGGCACGGCGAAGTGGGCCGAGCCATCCGCGTGGATCTTCGTGACGCCCCAGATCTTCTTGATGTTGACGTCGCACCGCATGCTGACGGCCGACGCCTGCAAGCCGGCGCCGTCTCCGTTCTGCGCCGAGCGCCACCCCTCGTTCCACGAGATGCCGATCGCCTCCATGACGCGCAGGTACTTCGCGCGGCCACGTTCGACGCCGGTCAGGCCGTGATACACGTCTTGCAGCAGGAGCGTCGCCAGCTTCGGAGGCTCGAGATCGTGAGACGTCGTCGACGATGGCGTCGCGGGCTCGCCCGTATACTCCAAGGGCGCGATCGCCGGCGGCTTGCGGCGTGGGCGCAGCGGGAACGGCTGGAAGCAGGAGATGTCGGGATGGCGGTAGAGCTCGGCGCGATTGCCCCACGCGTCGAGCAGGTAGAGGCCGTAGGCCTTCGGCGCGCTGCAGTGTGCTCCGCCGGGATTGTGGGCGACCAGGAAGAGCTTCTCCGACAGCGGGTAGGGCTCCTTGAAGTAGCCGAAGGTCCTGCCGCTGCGGTGGTGGCTCATTCCGGGGTAGCCGAGCTCGGGCGTCAGGTTCGTCATGGCGGACACGGTGCGAGGGTCGACCGATCGATCGACCAATACGACCGGGCCGACCGACAGGCCGCAGTGGGGCGCAGCGACCGTGACGACCTGCTGGCTTCCCGGAATGGCTCGCGCGTCGACCATTCCCGCGGGCAGGATCAGATCGTTCTTGTACACATGAGTCGAGTGGCTGCCGTCCGGGCGCATCGCCCACAGGCTCTGGACATTGCCGAAGCCCTTGTCGACGTATTCCCAGCGCGTGTAGATCACGCGGCCGTCGTGCATCACGGAGGGGGACAGCTCGTTGACCGGCCCGGACGAGATGCAGCGCGGGTCAGCGCCGCTCTCGTCCATCAGGTAGAGCGAGGTGACCGTCGAGCCGAAGCAGAAGACACGGCGCTTCGACCTCGTCGATGCGAACAGGATGTTGCCGTCGGGAAGATAGCAAGGATCGACGTCCTCGAAGCGAAAGCGATCACCGTAGCTCTCGCGCAGTCGACTCTCCTCGGGGTCGTCGAAGGTCAGCTGTCGCAGATCGCTGCCATCGATTCCGACCTCGTAGATGCGATAGCCCTCGCCCGGTGCAGCCTTGTAGGCGAAGACGACGCGTTCGCTGTCGAAGGACAGGTCGAATCGACCGAAGAGACCGCCGGCGAATTCGGGGACGATCTCCGTGACGCGACCGTCCGGTGCCACCGGCGACAGCACGCAGAGGTTGCCGCCCATCCGGCCGCTGCCGTCCCAGTGGTCGCTGTAGATGTGGCTCGACGAGTATGTCTGTCGCTTGACGAACAGCAGTCGGTCGAAGTCGAGCAGAGGATGCTCGAGCATGGCCTCGCGTCGCAGGGCGACGAGATCGTCCTCGACGCGTGTCGCCTCCTCCGGGTGGTGAGCTCGGTCGTCGCGCAGCACGGACTGCGCCAGCTCGAGCGCGTCCAGTCTCTCGAGATAGCGCGGGCCGTTCGGATACTGCGAGCCGAAGGATGCGATCATGTCCTCGATCGCCAGCCGCAGCGTCGCGACGTTGACGCTGCCGGGCGGCAGGAACGCGTTGCGGTAGATCGGCGGCACTCGGGAGATCTTCGCGTCGGGATCGGCGCGCTCCCACCCGAGCTCGTGGCGCGACCTCTCTCCCCTCCAGCTCAGCGGAAGCTTCGTCGTCGGCCCGGTCGGCTTCCAGTCCTTCGGGAAGCCGACGGGAGACTCGAAACGCAACGCGATGACGTTGGGCGGCGCGCCTCGGCGCGTGAGCTTCAGCGTGTGCTTGCCGTGCGTGATCGGGATGTCGGCGGTCTCCTCCCACTCCGCACCGCGGCGTCTCGGAGCAGGGCTGTCATCGTGCAGCTTCGGGCGACGGAACGGGTTCGGCGGCAGATCGCCGGTCACTCGTCCGCAGTACGTGCCTGCGCTATCGTCGTCGAGCCAGATCTCGATCGGACGCCGCTCGGACGACGCATACCGGACGTGAAGCGTGTAGGTCGCGTCGACCGGAAAGTCGATGTCGTACTCGACGAACCACGGCCGGGCGGCGCGCGCGTACGAGCCTGCGACGAGCTCGGGATAGGTGTCGCGATAGTCGGCGTACAGGTCCGGGTTCGCGTAGACGTCCGCGTTGCCCCGATCGAAGGCCCACGCCGGTATCTCGAACTTGCCGGCCGCTGCGGTTTCGGCTGGCTCGGCGGTACCGCGCAGCAGCAGCGCGACGACCGCGAGCGCCAGAACCACCGATCGTCCACAGCGTCGTACGTTCGACCCGCATCTCATCGCCTACTCTCCCGCTGCAGGGACAAGGAAACGCGCGCGATTGACACTTCTTCTCGCGCGCATTGTAGCCGTGCCGCACGAGGGAAGCCAAGTGGAAGGGCGGGCTCGTATCGTCTTCGAGCCGGTCAACACGATCCGCGAACGCGATTCATCTTCGGCGCACTGACGCAGGCGAGACGTTCTGATAGAAGGTCACGACGCCAGCCTTCCCGCCGATGCCGAAGACATCCGGTCGACCATCGCTGTCGACATCTGCTACCTGAAGATCGATGCACGGATAGCCGGCGCCGCTGACGTCCGTGCGCCGCCACTGCGGTGTCGACGACGCGCCTCGGTTCTCGAGGACGATCACGCGATGGACCTGCTGGTCGCATCGGGCCGGATCGAAGTCGCAGGTCACGACGTCGAGATCGCCGTCGCCATCGATGTCGACGACCTCGAGACCGCGCGGCGCGTTGATCGCGGTAGCGACCTCGTGCCGACGCCAGATGCCGAGCGGGTCGTCGGCCGGACACTCGAACCACGCGACCGTGTCGCCGCCGTGGCCTGCGGCGACGACGAGGTCGAGGTCGCCGTCCCCGTCGAGATCGCGCAGCTCGGTGTGCGACACGCCCTGCAGGGGCGCGACCGAGTGCCACGCCCAGTTGCCGACCGGGTCGTCCGGCGCCTCGTACCAGCCGCTCGCGAACGCGATATCGACACGGCCATCGCGATCCACGTCGCCGACGTCGAGGCCCGACTTGCCGCCGAGCGACTTCAGGGGGTGTCCCTCGTCGATGGCGCGACGCTGCCAGGTGCCGTCCGGCGCCGGGTCGAACCAGCAGACGGTGACGCGTGGGGCGTCTTCGTCGCCATCGGTGAAGGCTGCGACGAGCTCGTCGGCCTTCCCGTCACCGTCGATGTCGGCCGCGGCGAGATCGCGCAGATCGAGCGTGCTCGTGGCGATCGCATGAAACGTCCACTTCGCTTCCGACCACGGCGACTCCGGGTTTTCCCACCAGCCGAGGGCGCCGCGCTTCTTCGCGCTGATCACGTCGAGGTCGCCGTCGCCGTCCACATCGCGCAGCACCGCGGCGTCCGCGCCGATCGATCCGCTCGCGTCGAGATTGCCGAAGCGCTTCCACTCGGCGACGCGTCGACCCTTCGTCTGGTACGCGAAGAGCACGCCGTCGCCGCCTGCGATCAGATCGGGTGTTCCGTTGCCGTCGAGATCGCCGGAGCGGATGAAACGAATGCGCGCTGCCGGCGAGAAGTCGCGATCGAAGTAGAACCGCGCCAAGCGCATCGTCGCCGCGCGCCCCGTCGTCCGCAGGTCGTAGCGTCGATACCGCCACGCGCCGTCGCCACACGCCTCTTCGACCAGCGCGGCCAGCGGCGGATCGTACTCCTTGAGCTCCTCGCGCGTGTCGACGTGGTTGTGCAGCGAGTCGTTGGTGCGATTCGTGTTGAACCAGGACTGGACGCCTTCAGCGAAGTACTCGCCGGGGGTCGTGCCGGCGTAGGTGTTCTCCCACAGGCCCTTCTCACGGGCCGCAGCGAACGTCGCCCGCAAGCGACTTCTGAAGGTCTCGTCGAGACGCCGCATCGTGCCGTCGATGCAGTGGGCGAACTCGTGAACGAGGATGCTCTCGTTCGCGTAGCGGTCGCCCGGCAGGTTGAGGAGGTTCTCCTCGCCGCAGCTCACCGGTTGGCCGCCGAAGCCGCGGGCGCGCAGATTCCAGAACAGGTTCGGCTTCATGCGGCTGTGTTCGGGAATGTCCGTGACCGCTTCGTTCGAGTGGATCACGACGAAGCGGACGCCGACCTCGCCCATCGCCTCGAGGACCTTGGGGCGCTCCTCGAGCATCTTCGCGATGAGGTGCGCGACCTCGCGCAGCGCCTCGTCCGCGACGCGTTCCGAGCTGACGATCGAGATGCCGTGGAAATCCACGTACTTCTTGTAGAACGGGTCGACCTGGATCCGCGCCGGCGGCGCCGTGATGGGAAGCGGCCGATCGTCGCAGAGAACGACGGCGGGCAGGAGGGAGAGCGCGGGCAACACGAGGAGGACCGCAGGGGTGGTCGTTCGCATGGTCTCGTCTTCGCTGCGGACAGGGTGGTAGGGAATCCGACTCTCGACGATAGCAAATCTCGTCTCGCGAGGGAGCCTGCCAGGGGCGGCGTCCGGGGGCAGCGCGAGGTCGCGGCAGATCTCCGGCGCGGCCGAGGGGAGGAAAGGGACTGGAAAAGTCCTTTTGGTCCTGCTTCGCCCGTGGCATCTTTGTGTGCTGTCGATACGGACAAAAGATTGGCCCTCGTCGTGCATTTCCGAGTTCTGGCAACGAAGAGCCCGGCTGGAATGGCCGCCATCGCCGAATCGCCCCTCCTCAACGGGCTGGTAAGCCATGGAAATCGAATCACCTGCGGGGACGAGCATCGCCAGGGTCGCGCGGCTGATCGAGGAGGATCTGCTGCGTCGGGATCTTCTGCCGGATCAGCGGTACTTGACCGCGCAGGAAGCCGGCGAGCGCTTCGGAGTCCACCCGCGCATGGCCAGCCGCGCGATGAACGTCCTCGCGGAACGCCAGCTGTTGGTGCGCCGCCGGGGTTCCGGCACGATCGTCGGGCCCGGACTGCGCGAGTATCGCAAGTTTCGACTGCGGTGTGTGCACGTGCTGGTCTCGGAGAGTCGCTACCATCGCGGGCTGTCCGGCATGCACCTGCTGGAGGCAGTGCAGCGCGAGCTGGTGGGCCACGGCGTTCAGTTCAACGTCCTCCCGGCCGCCGACGAGGAGTCGTACGTGGCCGAGCTGCTTCGCCGGGGCACGGAGGACGGATCGTTGGCCGGACTGATCGTCATCGGGTGTGGACGCGCGACGCAGGAGCTCGTCGACGCCCGCAGGGTGCCGGCGGTCGTCTTCGGCCACGTGTATCCGATGACGCGAGACCTGCCCTCGGTGGACCTGGACCAGGAGAGTGCGGGGAGACTGCTCGCGCGCTGTGTCCTGGAGCGGGGGCACCGGCGGCTCGCGGTGATGGCGAACGACGTCTGGCTTCCCGGGGACAACCTGTTCCTTGACGGTGTGCAGGCAGAAGCTGCAGGGCGCGCGACGGTGCTCGTGCGAGGACTGCCTCTGGAGGAGAAAGTCCTGCGAAGCGAGTTGGGCGACCTGATGTCGTCACCCGAGCCGCCGACGGCGTTCATCTGCCGCATGCCGTCGCGGGCGCGAATCGTGCTGGACGCTATTCGAGCGCGTGGCGCCGCCGTGCCGGAGGAGTTCGACGTCGTGTTCGACCATCCGCACGAGAGCGAGCAGGATACCCAGCTAAGCGACGTCCTGCAGTGCCCTCACGTCTTCTGCGAGGAGACCGAGGAGAGCCAGGCGGCGATCGTGTCGCGCATGTTGCGAGCGCTCGTCGATGGGGAGCGAATCGACAGCTCCACGATCGAGCTGCCGGTGCGCCTTGTCGTCCCGGATCACCGAACGAATCCGCCTCCGGAGAGGAGATGACACGCAGGACCATGCGCAGCACTTCGTTTGCAACCCTATTGTGGATCGTCGCCGCGTCGGTCGAGGCGCAGCAGCCGCGGGAATCCGCGCCGAACGTCGTTCTGCTGATGGCGGACGATCTCGGCTACGGCGATGTCGGCTTCACGGGAAACGCGATCGTCCAGACGCCACACCTCGACCGGCTCGCGGCGCGTGGCGTCCGTCTCGATCGGTTCTACTCGGCCGCGCCGGTGTGCTCTCCGACACGCGCGAGCTGCGTGACGGGGCGCCATCCGTACCGCGTCGGCATTCCGTGGGCGTTCGCAGGCGCGCTACCCGCGCGCGAGACGACGATCGGCGAGGCGCTTGGCGCGCTCGGCTACCGCACCGCGCACTTCGGAAAGTGGCACCTCGGCCTCCTGAGCCCGTCGGTGAAGCAGGGCTACGCGCCGGGCGACCCGAGTCCGCAGGCCTACGCCCCGCCTTGGGAGCACGGCTTCGCGGAGTGCTTCAGCGTGCTCAACAGCATTCCGACCTTCGATCCGTACTACATGCACTCCGGCGAGTTCGGCACCGAGGGCTATCGATTCGTCCTGGACCGTGCCATTCGCGGCGGCGAGCGCCAGGGCGGATTCGTCTGGCGCGACCGCTTCTGGACCGGACCGGGGACCTTGGTCGACGAGTGGTTGACGGGGCCTGTTCCGGACCTGCTCGTCGATCGCACGCTCGAGTTGGCGCGCGAGTCGAAGGCCGCCAACCGGCCGTTTCTCGCGTTGGTGTGGTTCTCCACGCCGCACACCCCGGTCGTCGCCGGTCCGAAGCACCGAGCGCTCTACCCGGATCGATCGATCGAGGAGCAGCACTGGTACGGCTCGATCTCGGCGATGGACGAGGCGATCGGTCGACTCGCGGCGGGGCTCGAAAAGCTCGACGTCGTGGACGACACGCTTCTATGGTTCTGCAGCGACAACGGACCGACCTGGGTCCACGAGCACGGCACGACCGGTGGTCTGCGCGCCCGCAAGGGAAGCCTCTACGAAGGTGGGATCCGCGTGCCGGCCCTCGTGCACTGGCCCGCAGGGCTCGAGGGAGGACGGAGCGTCGACGTGCCGATCGTGACGAGCGATCTGCTGCCGACCGCCTTGGCCGCCGCCGGATCCGGTCCGCCGCGTCACGTCGAGCTCGACGGAGAGGACGTGCTGCCGATCCTCGCGGGGAAGAGAAAACAGCGCACGCGGCCGATCGGATTCCAGTCGCCTCGGCTCGAAAGCAAGGCGCGCGACACGAAGGCGTGGATGCAGATCGGCGGCCTGCAGCTGGCCTGGATCGACGGCGACGAGAAGCTCGTCAGCATGGACGGCGGGAAGAGCTGGCAGCTCTACGATCTTCGCTTCGACCGCGCCGAGCAGAACGATGTGTCCGCGGAGCGACCGGAGCGCGTGACCGCGATGCGTCAGGCTCTCGAGAGCTGGCGCCGGCGGTGCGCCACGAGCGCGCGGGGCGAGGACGCGGTTCCCGTGCTCGTCGCGCGCGAGACGGCCGTTGTCGGCGTCGAACGCTCGCCTTCGTGCTACGCGCAGTTTCGTGAGGGCTGCGTCTCCGTGACGAACGCGGGACGCCTGGTCGTCGTCGCGCAGGGGCGCGAGAAGAGCGCGTGGAGCGATCGATCGGGCCAGGACCTCGTCTGCCGCTTCAGTGACGACGGGGGCGACACGTGGGAGCCGACCGTGCTCGTGGCCGAGACGGGCGATCACTCGATCTGCCCGAACGCGACCGTCTACGATCGCGAGACCGACACGATTCACGTGCTGTACAACGTGTTTCTCTGGGACTTCCGGAAGCCCGACTCGCGGCGTCCGATGAAGGGGCGCGAGTGTCGGCAGTTCCAGGTTCGCAGCTCCGACGGGGGCGAGACGTGGTCGAAGCCTCGCGACATCACCGCGATGCTCGGCAGCGGAGGCTACACGACGGTGTTCGGATCCGGCGAGGGCATTCAGCTGCGTCGCGGATCGCACGCGGGCCGGCTCGTCGTGCCCGGCGGATTCCAGAATCGATGGGGCAACCGCTCATTCTACAGCGACGATCACGGCGTGACGTGGCGGGTCGGAGAGATCGCGCCCCGCGATCGCGTCAAGGGTCTCAACGTGCGTCTCGAGAACAAGGTCGCCGAGCTCGCGGACGGCACGCTCGTCCAGAACGTTCGACACACGCCCGAGCGCGTGCGCGCGTTCTCGAAGGACGGAGGGCAGACGTGGACGCCGCAGGAGGTCGACCGTGGCCTGCCCGCGGTCAGCTGCAACGGCAGCCTGCTGTGCGTTCAGGACGAGGCGGGGCGCGACGTACTCCTGTGCTCGGTTCCAGCCGGCCCGAGACGCACGCACGGTACGGTCTACGCGAGCACCGATGGTGGGCGCACTTGGCCGCGACGCGCGATGCTCGTCGAGAGCGAGTTCGCGTACTCGAGCCTCGTCGAGCTGCAGGACGGACGCATCGCGCTCGTCTACGAGGCGCGCAACCACCGCGATCTGTACGTCCGACGCTTCCGGCCGGACGACGTCTTTGCTGGAGAGTGACCATGAATGCGGCCGTTTCTCAGCGGGGGCTCGGATCGCGTCTCCCGATCCTCGTAGTCGTCATGGCGCTCCTGACGTGTGGGCTCGGCTGCGAGCGGAGCGGCGTGACCGCGTACGGTCACGGGCTGCTCTGGGATGAGCTGCCGCCGCTTCCCGACGCGCACGGCTTCGCCGGTCCGTTCGCGGGCGTGGTCGATAGCGATCTGCTGGTCGCGGGCGGGGCGAACTTTCCGGACGGTGTTCCGTGGCATCTTACCGGCGAGGGCTGGACGTCGCCGAAGCGCTACCACGAACGGATCTTCGTGCTGGAGCAGGAGCGGGCTGCAGCCGGGGGGCCTCCTGCCTGGCGTGAGTCGACGATTCGACTGCCGCGACCAATCGCGTACGGTGTCAGCGTCGCGGTCCCGGGCGGCCTGCTGCTGATCGGCGGGGAGCGGCAAGATCACCGCCGTGACGACGAGAAGAGGGAGTACGCGTCGGAGCGGGTGCTATCGGACGAGGTCCTCCTCGTGCGTCGACGACCTGGCGGTAGCGACATCGAGATCGAGCCGGGATTCCCGCGCCTCCCCTCGCCGATCGCGTTTGCCGGTGGAGCACGGATCGGGAATCACGTCTACATCGTCGGAGGTGATGACGGCGACGGGGCGACGCGCAGCTTCTGGAGGCTCGATCTGTCGCAGCGTCCCCTGTCCTCCGCGAAGAACGGAACGAAGAGCGACGACTCGTGGCGATGGGAGTCTCTGCCCGCATGGCCCGGCCGTCCTCGCGTGCTGCCGGTCGTCGCGGCTCAGAGCGATGGACGCGAGACGTGCCTGTACGTCGTCAGCGGTCGCGAGGTCGTCGACGGCGAGTTTCGCTTGCACACGGACGCCTACCGATTCGAGCCGAGCCGCGAGCGCTGGAATCGCCTCGCCGACGTGCGCGTAGCGGACGACACGGCACCACGCTGCGTCATGGGCGGGGCGGCAGCGGCGGTCGGCACGCACGAGATCCTCGTCGTCGGCGGGGCGCGCGGCGATGTTCTCCTGCGACACGCGAACGAGTTGCCGCGCGAGATCGCGACGGCGGAGAAGGCTGGAGACACGGCCCTCGCTGATCGCCTGCGCGCTGAACGACTCGCGCTCTACGATCGCCACGTCGGCTTCAGCCGGGATGTCCTGAGCTACAACGCCGTCACCGACCGGTGGAGCCGCGTCGGCCAATTCCCGGCTGGTGAGCGCGTGCCGTCAGGGCCGGCGGTCGACCCTGGCGAGCGAGTCGCTACGGGCGCGCCGGTGACGACCGTAGCGGTGCATTGGGAAGGCGCCGTCGTCGTGCCGAGCGGCGAGATCAGTCCCGGCGTCCGCACGCCGAGGGTCTTCTCCGTCGCCGTCGATCGCGGCGCGGTCTCTTTTGGCGTCGCGAACTGGACCGTGCTGGCGTTGTATCTCGCGGTCCTCGTCTGGATGGGCTTCTACTTCTCGAGACGCGAACGCTCGACTGAGGACTTCTTCACCGCCGGAGGACGCATACCGTGGTGGGCGGCCGGACTGAGCATCTTCGGGACGATGCTCTCTGCGATCACCTACTTGTCGATTCCCGCGCGGGCGTACGGAACGAACTGGAGCTGGCTGATCCAGAACTTCGGCATCCTGGCCGTCGCGCCAATCGTCGCTTTTCTGTTCTTGCCGTTCTTCCGCAAGCTGCGCGTTACGAGTGCCTACGAGTACCTCGAAGCGCGATTCAACGTCTCCGTGAGGCTGTTCGGGAGCGCGTCGTTCATCCTCTTCCAGTTCGGTCGCATGGGCATCGTCGTCCTGCTGCCAGCCCTGGCACTCGCGGCGGTCACCGGCATCGACATCCTGTTCTGCATCGTCGTGATGGGAGTCCTCAGCACGCTCTACACCGTCCTCGGAGGCATCGAGGCCGTCGTATGGACCGACGTGTTGCAGGTCGTCGTGCTCATCGGCGGTGCGATCGCGGCAGTCGTCATGATCCTCGTCAACGTAGGCGACGGTCTGCCGGAGCTGTTGGCCGCGGCGTGGGAGGCGGGAAAGGTCGATCTCGTCACGGAGTTCCACTCGCACGACCTGAGCTGGGCGAGGGACGGCGTGCTCGTCATCCTGCTCGGCGCGGTGTTCAACTCGATCTTGCCCTATATCAGCGATCAGGCGGTGATTCAGCGCTACATGACGGTGGCCGACGAGCGACAGGCACGTCGCGCGATCTGGACCAACGGCATTCTCGCCGTGCCGGCGTCTCTCCTGTTCTTCGGCGTCGGAACCGCGCTCTGGGTGTTCTACCGCGCACGTCCGGAAGCGTTGATGCCGCTGGAGAAGCCCGATCAGATCTTTCCGTGGTTCATCGCCCTCGAGATGCCCGCCGGCGTCGCCGGTCTGGTGATCGCGGGCGTCTTCGCCGCGTCGATGTCCAGTCTCGACTCCAGCCTGCATTCGATCGCGACGGCGGTGACCACCGACTTCTATCGTCGCTTCCGACCCGATAGCTCCGAGGCGGCGCGACTCCGCTTCGCGCGCGTGCTGACGGTCTTCCTGGGTGTCATCGGGACGCTGTCGGCCATCTTGATGGCGACGATGGAGATCAAGTACCTGTGGGACGTGTTCCTGTCCATCACCGGCTTGTTGCTCGGGACGCTGGGGGGCTTGTTCACCGTGGGGATCCTGTTACGTCGCTGCAGCTCGATCCACGCCTGGTTCGGTATCGTCGCGAGTGTCGCCGTTCTGTACCTGGCGCGGCATCACAGCGACCTGCACTTCCTGCTCAACGGAGTGCTGTCGCTCGGAACCTGTTTCATCGTGGCGCTTCTGTCGAGCTACGCGCTGCCGACGCGCGGTGGAGACGCCGAGCTGACGGTCCGCTCGTTGGTACCGGGCCGCGATGAGACGAGAGAGTCCGGGTAGAGGGGGGAGCACCATGCTCAGAATCGGAACGGTCGTCGCGGCTCTCGTACTTCTTTGCGGGCCGACTTTGCCGGTTGCGGCGGGCCCGCCGAATGTCCTGCTGATCGTCTCGGAGGACAACGGCCCGGAGCTCGGCTGCTACGGCGATCCCTACGCGCGTACGCCGATCCTCGACCAGCTCGCCGCCGAGGGCTGTCGCTTCGAACGGGCGTTCGTGCCGTACTCGGTGTGCAGTCCGTCGCGCGCGTGCTTCCTGACCGGGCTCTATCCGCATCAGAACGGGCACCTGGGGCTGGCGACGCATCGCTTCGCGATGTACCGAGCGTTCGCGTCGATGCCGAGCTTGCTGAAGAAGGCCGGCTATCGCACGGGGCTCATCGGCAAGCTCCACGTCAACCCGGAGTCGGCGTTTCCATTCGACTTCCGAGCCATCCGGTCCGCGAACTTCAACAAGCGCAACGTCGTCGAGTATGCGAAGGCGGCGTCCGAGTTCTTCCGCGCCTCGGACGCGCCGTTCTTCCTGTCGATCAACTATCCCGACGCGCACTTTCCGCTCTTGCGCCAGCAGTTCGGCGTGCCGGCGACTCCGATCCGCGCCGAGAGCGTGCGGCCGCTGCCCTGGGTCGGCGCCGACTCCGAACGGCTGAGGAGGTTCACCGCCGACTACTACAACTGTCTGGCGCGTCTCGACGTCGGCGTCGGACTCTTGCTCGACGAGCTCGAGCGATGCGGCAAGGCGGCCGACACCCTCGTCATCTACATCGGCGATCACGGCGCGCAGTTCTCGCGTGGCAAGTGCTCTGTCTACGAGGCGGGGTTGCGCATTCCGATGATCGTGCGCTGGCCGGGACGCGCGCTGCCCGGTCGCGTGCGACGGGAGCTCGTCTCGACAGTCGACCTGCTGCCGACCGTGCTCGAGGCGACGGACCGTCCGGTCCCTGAGACGTTGTCCGGTCGCTCTCTCGTTCCCCTCCTGCGTGGAGAGATGCCGAGCTGGCGCGAGCACATCTTCGCGGTGACGACCGGGGCAGCGCCCTCGATCTCGTTCGTGCAGCTCTCCGTGCGTGACGATCGCTACAAACTGATCTCGTCGCCCCAGGCCGGCCGGGAGAGCCTGTTCGCCGCGGCGTACGCGAGCCGCTTCAACGTCCACTTCGCGGCCGGAACGTCGGCCGAGGAGATTCGCGCCGCGTCGCCGGTCGTTCAGGACGCGTATCGACGATTTCTCCATCCGCCGCGGTACGAGCTCTACGACCTGCACGACGATCCGCACGAGTTCCTCGACCTCGCGCCCGACTCGAAGCATGCGGCCGTGAAGAAGCGTCTGATCGCGACGCTCGAACGCTGGCAGAACGAGACCCGCGACCCGTTCGGTGACCCCGAGATGCTCGAGCTCTTCGTGCGCGAACAGGACGCTGCGCGGTCGACCGACTATCGACGAAAGAAGGGCTTCCGCTGGCAGCACATCGATCGATTCGCCGCGTGGCGCGACGGGCGGTCCGACACTTCCACGCTGCGGCTCGGCCGTCCGTTCGGCAGCCATATGGTCGTGCAACGCGACAAGCCGATTGTCATTTGGGGGACGGCGGACGCCGGTCGCGAGTTGAGAGTACGGTTCGGCGTTCACGCCGCCCGCACGACCGCGGGCGCCGACGGAAGCTGGCGTGTCAAGCTCGACGCGCTGCCGGCGAGCTCGACGCCGCGTGAGCTCGTCGTCAGGTCTGGTGCCGAGGTCATGCGTCTCGAGGACGTTCTCGTCGGTGACGTCTGGCTCTGCGCGGGCCAGTCGAACATGCGTTTCACCGTGCGGCAGTCCGCAGGTGCCGCCGAGGCGATCGCTGCAGCGGCCGATCCCGAACTCCGCCTGCTGGACTATGCGGGGAGCATCTACCCGTCGCGACGCAAGTACCCGTTGGACGTCCTGCGACGCGTGACCGCGGAGAGCTACTACTCGACCCGCGGGTGGCAGCGTTGCTCACCCGACACGGTTCCGACGTTCTCGGCCGTCGCGTACACCTTCGGCGCGGCGCTGCGCCGCGAGCTCGGCGTGCCGATCGGGCTCGTGCACAATGCGGTCGGCGGCGTGCCGATGGAGGCGTACATTCCGGCCGAGTTCCTCGCGGGCGATCCACAGCTCGCGCCGCTCCTCGTGCACTGGTACGAGAACCCCGAGTATCCCGCGTGGTGTCGACAGCGCGGTGCCTTCAATCTGAGCGCGTGGCTCGCCGCGCCGGAGCCCCCCGCACCGCATCACCCGTTCGAGCCCGGATTCCTGTTCGATGCCGGCATGCGGCCGTTCGCGGCCTTTCCGCTGCGCGGCTTCACGTGGTATCAGGGCGAGTCGAACGCGACGGAAGACGGCGCTCGCGGCGCACCGGTGGCTGCCGCGGTGAACCGCCGCAAGTTGACGGCGCTCATCGAGAGCTGGCGTCGTGCGTGGGACGATCCGGAACTGCCGTTCCTGTTCGCTCAGCTGCCGGGGCTCGACCGTCCGTGGACGGTCTTCCGGGAGGTGCAGGCGCAGGTCGCGCGCGACACGAAGAACGTCCACATGGCGGTGACCATCGACGTCGGCCATCCGACGAACGTGCATCCGCGTCGCAAGAAGCCGGTGGGGGAGCGCCTCGCGCGTCTTGCCCTCGCCCATGTTCACGGCAAGGACATCGTCGCCGGCGGACCCGTGCTTCGGGCGCACGAAACCGTCGGCGCAGAGATCCGGGTGTCGTTCGACCAGGTCGGAGGAGGCCTGGCGTCACGGGACGGCCAGGCGTTGCGCGAGTTCACGATCGCGGGTGACGATCGAGTCTTCCACCCAGCGACCGCGGCGATTCGCGGCGACCGCGTCGTGGTGTCGAGCGCGAAGGTGCAGCGCCCCGTCGCGGTGCGCTACGCGTGGTGCAGCGATCCGGACGTCAACCTCGTCAATGCCGAGCAGCTGCCGGCCGCACCGTTTCGGACGGACCCGTGGTAGCGAGCCAAGGCGATGGAGACACGTCTCTGCTTCCAAAGGACACCAACGAGGAAACCTGACATGATCCGCATCGTCCGACACCGTAATCTGTTGATCGCCGCTCTGATGTTCGGTCTCAACGCACCTGTCTCCAGCCAGGCGGATGCTCCGGCTGGATTCGACTTGCCGATTGTCGATCTGGACGCTCGTGAAGACCTTCGCACCGTCGTGGATCGTGAGAAAGGCCAGTACCTTGGCCATCCGACCACGCTGCTGCTACGAGACGGGCGTACGATACTGTGCGTCTACCCGAAGGGCCACGGCAGCGGCGCCGTCGTCTACAAGCGTTCGAAAGACGGTGGCAAGACATGGTCCGAGCGCCTGCCGACCCCCAAGAGCTGGGCGACCAGCAAGGAGGTGCCCACGCTCTACGAGACGGTCGATGCGACAGGCTCGCGCCGCGTGTTGATGTTCAGCGGACACCAGAACCGCTACCGCCCGGGCCCGCCCAACCGCATGGCTGTCAGCGACGACGGCGGGCTGACTTGGGGCGAGCTCGAGCCTATCCCCAACCAGATCGGCAGATCTGTGGTCATGAGCGACCTGATCGCCGTGAAGGACACGCCGGGTCACTATATGGCCAGCTACCACATGGACTGGCCTATCGACAGCGTGCGAACCTACCTTCTGTACACCTGCTTCACGGAAGACGGAGGCCTGACCTGGAGCGACCCGGTCACCATCCACTCCTCGCAGGACGACGACCTGGCCCTGTGCGAAGGCGGTTTCGTACGCGATGGCTCGACCATCGCCGTGCTGCTGCGGGAGAACAGTCGCACCGCCCCGTCACAGATCATGTTCACCCGGGACGAGGGCCGCACTTGGACGAAGCCGCGTCCGTTGCCTCGCGCGTTGTGGGGTGATCGGCATCAGGTCGTAACGCTCAGAGATGGTCGGCTGCTGATCCAGTTCCGTGACTTCACGCCGAGGAGACGAAAGGGCAACCGGTCCAGCCCGACCGAGGGGGACTGGGCTGGCTGGGTGGGCACCTTCGAGGACTTGGTTCATGGACGGAAGGGGCAGTACCGGATCCGCGTGCGGGACAATCATCACGACTGGGATTGCGCATACCCGGCCATCGAGCAATTGCCCGATGGGACTCTGGTCAGCACCACCTACGGCTCTTGGGACGCTGGCGAGTCTCCCTACATCCTGAGTTACCGCTTCACCATCGATCAGCTGGACGCATTGGCAAAGCGGATCAACACCAAGGGGCAGCCTGCCGTACGCAATTACTTTCGTGGCAAGATGAATCTCTACACAGGCCACGCCCGACCGGGGCGGTAGCAAGGCGGGACCGCCGCGACGGTTTCCCACGGCGATCAGCCGTTCAAAAGGCAATTCGGCGCGATGGCGGCGCGACCGGCATCGAGTGCCTACGCGTTCGAGCGAGCTTGAAACTCTGGCGACGTCGGGGTAGCGTCGTTGGCGTGATCACGAAGCCTGCGGAGCTTCCGCGGGGGGCTATCATGCGGAGACGGTGCGTCATGTCGAAGTGGCTGTGGATTCCCCTCTGTCTCGCGATGACGGCTGCGACGTGCTCGCCGGCGCCGGTGGCTGCACAGGAGGAGCGCGGGGAGGCGACCTATCGCCGCTTCACGAATCGCGAGGGACGCACGTTGCGGGCGCGTATCGTGAGTGTCGACGGCGACCGCGTGACCGTCGAACGGCGATCCGGGCGGCGATCGACGTATCGCATCGCGGTCTTCTCCGCGGCCGACCAGGCCTACATTCGCGAGTTTGCCGGTCGGGGCAAGCCCGCGTCGAAGACCTCGAAGTCTGCCGGGTGGTCTCGGTTCCGCGGCCCCGAGGGCATGGGGGTCTCCGGCGCGACCGACCTTCCTCTCGAGTGGGACGCGGAGACCAACATCGCATGGCAGACTCCGCTTCCCGGCGCCGGCGCGTCGAGTCCGATCACGTACGGCGATCGCGTCTACATCACGTGCTACACCGGGTTCTTCGTTCCCGGTCAATCGGGAGGGAGCCAGGAGGATCTGAAGAGACACCTTCTCGCTGTGCGCCTCGCCGACGGCGAGATCATCTGGAACAAGGCGGTGCCGGCCAAGCTGCCCGAGGAGGAGCGCATTCGCGACCACGGCTTCGCGGCCAGCTCGGTCATGGTGGACGCCAATCGCGTGTATGCGTTCTTCGGCAAGTCGGGAGTCATCGCGTTCGACCACGAAGGCGAGCAGCTCTGGCTCGCCGATGTGGGCTCGAGCACGAGCGGCTGGGGCTCGGCCGCGTCTCCGATCTTGCACGGCGGTTTGCTGTTCGTCAACGCGAGTGTCGAGAGCCAGTCGCTGGTGGCACTCGACCCCCGCACGGGCGACGAGAAGTGGCGGGCCGAGGGCATCCGCGAATCGTGGAACACGCCGCTCGTGGTCGACGCCAAGTCGGGACGCGAAGAGCTCATTATCGCCAGGGCGGGCCACGTGTTGGCCTTCGCACCGCAGACCGGCGAACAGCTGTGGTCGTGCAAGACGGACATCAAATGGTACATGGTTCCCAGTGCGGTCGCCTCTGACGGAATCGTGTACTGCATCGGCGGTCGCTCGGGAACGGCCGCGCTCGCGGTGCGCACCGGCGGCAGCGGCGACGTGACCGACACGCATCGACTCTGGACGAGCAATAAGGGCTCGAATGTCTCGTCGCCGGTCTTCCTCGACGGGCACCTCTACTGGGCGCACGAGCAGCAAGGTATCGCGTACTGCGCCAAGGCGGATTCGGGCGAGATCGTGTACCAGGAGCGGCTGCCCCGCATCGGCCAGGTCTATACTTCGACCTTGCTCGCAGCCGGCCGGCTGTACTATGTCGGCCGCCGCGGCAGGACGGTCGTCCTGGCCGCCAAGCCCGAGTACGAGGAGCTCGCGGTCAACGACCTGTCCGACCGCAGCCTCTTCAACGGCAGCCCCGCGGTCGCGGGCAAGCACTTGCTGCTGCGATCCGACAAGTATCTGTACTGCATCGGCGAGTAGGTCAGCAGTCAGCGTTGGTCGGCGTCGGCGGAGGACCGCCCATGAAGAGGAAGCCGAGCAGCGCGATCGCGTCGCTCACGTCGAGCGCTCCGTCGTGATTCGTGTCGGCGGCGTCGGCGCAGGCGATCGGTTCGCCGCCGTCGAAGAGCGCGAGAAGCACGAAGACCGCGTCGGAGATGTCGACCGCTCCGTCGCCGTTCCCGTCCCCGCGCAGGGCCGTCGCGACGGGCGGTGACCACGCTCCGGTCGTGTCGTACCGCACGTGGCGGATGTCGACTCGATAACCGTCTCCGAACGATCCTCGTGTGTAGTCGCCGAAGAGCAGGCGAGGGTCGTCTCGCGTCGAGTTGTAGCCCGCTCCAGCGGAGGGAGTCAGTCGAATGCCGTCGCGCCAGACGTGGTAGGCGCCAGCGGCTCTGACGTGGGCGACGCGATAGTCGTGGAACGCACCGTCCTCGTTGTCGCCATGCTCGGCCTCGAACGTCGTCGAGCGAGTCGCTCGAGCGTGGATCTCGACGAGGATCAGATCGTCACCCGTTCCGAGCCATAGAGCGAAGCCCGCGGCGATGTCGTCGAAGCGCAGGCGGATCTCGACGGTCCAATCGCCGCCGTTCGCCGTGTTCCACGTCGTCGCGCCACCATCCGCTGTCGACGCCGTGCCGTTGAGCACCGCGTTGCCGGTGTCGGTCGTGTTGACGAGGCGCAGCGAGCCGTCGGCGTTCCGCGATAGCTCCACTCCGCCGTCGTCGGACCAGCCGTTCCGGTAGCTCGTGCCGTCCCAGATCGCGCCGGCGTCGAACTGACGTGTGAACGTCGCCGAGTCCCTCAGGGCGAGCATCGTGCCGTCACCGCGTGCCTCGACGTCCATGCCCAGCGCACGCGCGATCTCGCGAGCGATGTGACGCTCGCCGGCACCGTTCGGGTGGACGTCGTCGTAGGTCAACAAGTCGGCGTCGGTGCCGTCCGTCACCTCGACGTGCAGGACGGCCGAAGTCGCCGTCGACCACTCGGCGACAGCAGTCGCGAGGAGCGCGTTGTACGCATCGATTCTGTCGTTGAGCGCCGGAAAGGCGCGGTGGCCCGAGCCGACGTACGGCAGCGATGTCAGGTAGATCGTGCAGTGCGGGTTCGCGTCTTGGAGCTGCGACGTCATTGTTCGGACGTCCGCGAGCACCTGGTTCGGGAGGACCTCGACGATGTCGTTCGTGCCGATCATCACGACGGCCGTGTCCGGCGTGTACGTCGTGCCGATGTTGCCCGTGTCGCTCGCGGAGGGGTCGGGGTAGGGGACCCAATTCCCCGCCGTGTCGACCTCGTACTGCGCGGTCTGGCCGGTCCAGTTCCGCAACGTTCCCTCGCCGCGGTTGTTGCCGCGCCGGCCGGATGGCAGTGGCAGCCGGCCCGATTCCCAGTAGGCGCGCCAGCCCCAGTGACCATCGTGGACGTTCGAGAACGCCCGCCCGCGGTAGTCGGGAGTCGACACGGCTCCGCGCGCATACGCGCCGGTCACCGAGCCGACGAACGTCCACGCAGCGCCATGATCCGCGAGGTGCTTGAAGAGCTCGTACCGATAGCTCGGGTGCCCGGCGCCTCCCTGCGTGATCGAATCGCCGATCACGACGAGGTCGCCGTAATCGCGATCGACGACGCCGGCATCGATCAATGCCCATGCGAATCGCTGTCCGACGACCCGCTTCGCTTCCTTGTCGAAGTGGAGGTCGTCGTGCAGTCGCGACCGGAGATCGAGATTGTCGACATAGGTGATGGTCGGATCGGTTGCGGCCAGGGCCGATTGGCGGGAGCGGACGAGGTCCCGCGTCGCGCCGGCGGCGGCGATGCCCCCGATGACGACGTGCATGCCCGTCGCTCGCGGTAGATCGGCTCGCAGGTTCGCCGCCAGCGCGGCAAGACGGTCGCCGGCGAGAGAGGCTTCGGAGGCGCTATCGCTCTCGCCCTGAAGATACAGGCAGCCGACGATCTCGAACGTGTGTCCGTCCGCGATCAACGCGGCCGTCGCGCGCTCTACCGTCGCGATGATCTCGTCGTACATGTGGCCGCCCGTCGACCGCGACCAGTGTGCGTTGCCGCCGCCGCCGCGACTGACCTTGATGATGCCGAAGTCGCGCACTCCGGACCGGTACAGCGTGCGCGCACAGCCGAACTCGGGGCCCCAATGCGTCGCGCTGCCGGGATAGAAACCTCCCTGCTGCTCGCGCAACGTCGTGAACGCGCCGCCAGAGTCACCGATCGTCGTCGACGCGTTCGCGACGTTGCGCCAGAAGAACCAGACCTTGGCGTCCACCGGATCGACTCCGGGTGACGGATCGGGCTGGTTCGGCTCGTTTGTCGTCCCGAGGGAGTTCGACTGTCCGGTCAGGAGGAACAGGCGGTAGTGCTCGGCGCGGGCGAGCCGGACAGGCGTCGCAACGAGCGCGAGGGCAGCGAGGACGACGCCGACGGCGCGAGTGGTGCAGCGCGAAGCGTTCATGGTCGTCTGTGGCTTCGAGTCAGCGTGTGGATTGAGTCGGGAGAAGGTCGCTGAAGGGCAGCTTGATCAAGGTCATCGACCTGTACCCACTGCTCTCGTAGAGACACAGCAGGCTCTTCTCGTCTGCCGACACTTGCAGCGCGGAGTAGGCGAACGGGCCGTGAATGACTCTCACGACGTGCCATGTCTTGCCGTTGTCCCTCGACACCGCGATCTGTCCGTTCTTGCGGCCGGCATTGGACGGGAACGACGCCCACAAGCCCCACCTGCCGTCCGGCTGGATCGGCCCCTTGATGACGCTGCCCATGCAGGCCACAGAGGGCAGGCCACGGTCGACGTCGAACGCGCTCCACGTCTCCCCGCCGTCGTGGCTGATCGCCTTCTTGCGGAACAGGTCGCCGCCCTGGTTTCGAGCGATGAGCACGAGATCGCCGTTCGACGCCTCGACCACCTGGCATTCGTTGGGAAAGCCCTTACCACTCGCATCGGCAAGCGGCTCGGTTCGCTTCCAGGTGCTCCCGTCGTCATCGCTGTGTGCCACGACGACTTGCCACTGGCGCGAGCGCTTGCCGTTCTTGATGACCGGCAGCGTTCCCCACAGTCCCGTGACGATGCGGCCTTCGTGTGGGCCTCTCGTCAACTGGATCATCGCGCCCGGCGTGTTGGCATTCAGGAGATGAGGCGGCTTGACCTGGCGGCTGATGTCGACTGGCTTCGACCACGTCTTGCCGTCGTCGTCGCTGTGACAGACGAATGTCAGGACGTTGGCCTTTGGATCGTCGTAACCGAGGTTGGCCATCTTGATCCAGCCGGCGTCGCGAGCGTGCCGACCGTACGGGAAGCGAGCAAACATCAGCAGGATGCGCCCGCACCGTAGCTGGACGGTCAACGGGTCGTTGATCGAATTCATGCCGTCTTCGTGGGCTACGATCTCGTCGCTCCACGACTTGCCGCCATTCGTGCTGCGCTTGAGAACGATGTCGTTTTGCGCGTGATCGTGAAGACCCAGTCGCCGCTCCGCGAATGCGAGGATGGTGCCTTTCTTCGTCACGAGCAGCGACGGGATGCGGTAGCCGTATTTCGTCGCGTTTCTCGCATGGCCTTCGCGAGGAGCGCTTTCAGGGAGGTTCCGTTGCTCGAAGATGATTCGGGCGTCGTTCGGCGCCACGAGGTCGCGCAACGGAATGCGTTGGAATACGAGGTGCGCCTGGCTGCCTTCGTAGAGGATGCCGACCGTGTCCTCGTCGACCATCGTCATGCAGGAGTACCCGGCGCCGAGGCCCTCATCCATTAGCAGTTGATGAGTCTCCGGCCACGTCATGCCGCGATCGCGCGATGCCTTGATCGTGATGTGATGGCGTCCGCGGACGCTGTTCGGATTCGAGAAGAGGAGCCAGCCGCCCGCCTCCTTGCGGAGTTCGCCATCGACGTCGATCAAGCTCGCCATGCACGCGCGGGGTTCGATGAGAGCGCGTTCGGACGTCGCGTGCTTCTGCCATGTCGTTCCCATATCGCGGGTCGTCATCACGACGCGCGCGGACTTGCGATTGTAGCGGCAGTTGAGCATCAGCACGCCCGGCTCGATCTCCACGACCTGCGACTCCGTCGTGTCATCGAACGCACCCGTCCCGACGCGCCACGTCTCGCCGTGATCCTTCGAGTAGATGATCGTCGAATGGGGCAGGCGCTTCTTTGCGGGCGGATCCTGATACTGAGCGGGGAAGACGATCGTGCCGTCGCGCATCGTGATCCCCTTGCCGGGGCCCTGGAGGATGAAGCACCACGCGGGGTCCTTGATCTGCCGGGTGATGTTGATCGGCTTCGACCAGGTGATGCCGTCGTCGTCGCTGCGCACCAGCATCAGCTGACCCGTCTCCTCCGGCTTCAAGCCCGGGCCGGAGCCGCGCCAGGAGCGGTTGCCGTGGCTCCACGTCGCCGCCACCCAGATCGTGCCCGTGCCGCGGTCCACGAGCACGGCCGGGTCGCCGATGCCGTCGTAGTGCCACTTCCGGTCGCCACCCATGTCCATGACGACTCGCATCGGCTCCCAGGTTCGCCCTCCATCCGTCGATCGCGACATGCCGACGTCGATGTCTCCTGGCAGATCGCCGCCGCCGCGCCTGCGGCAGTCGTAGACCGCGATCAGCGTCCCGGCGTTCGTCGTCGCGAGGCCCGGAATGCGATACGTGTGGACACCCTGATCACCGCCGTTGCGGAGCGCGACGCCCAGTCGGTTCGCGGGGCCGGATGCTGCGACCGGTCGGATCGTCTTGCCGTTCGAGAGTCCGACCGACACGACGGCTGCATCGACGACGTGATCGATGTTCGCACCGGCACGCAGCCGGAACCCGACCCAGAACCGATTCGCGCCGCTGCGCAGTTCCTGCTCGCCGCGAAAGGCGAGCGATCCCTTCGGCGCCTGGGGCTTGCCGAAAACCGTCGCGCCGGCGAACACGTTCGCGGTACGCGTGCGCCAGGAGCCGGAGCCCGTGAAGTACACCGTGACCGACTCGACGTCGGCCAAGTCGGTCGTGCCGCGCGTCGAGACCTCGATCGACGTGACCTTCAACGGATCGAGGGCACCCGCGGCCTCGATCGTCAAGCCCGTGACCGGGTTCCCCGGCAGGCCGATGAGAACCGGTGTGACCGACCGAGCGGCCGTCGCCGAGACGACCTTCATCGGCACCGGCCTCTCGAGGCGCACATCGTCGATCAGGAGGCCGGATTTCTGCGGGCTGGTGCAGAGGAAGCGCAGCTTTTCGATTCCTGCGTCGACGGGTACGGCCACCTCGGTCAGGAAGCCGCCGACGCGAATCGTGCGGCTGCCGTCGTATAGTGTCCTCCACTCATCGTGACGCAGCCCCTCGATGCGGAATGCGAACGGCTTGCGGGCCGTCCAGCGCTCGGCCCAGAAGGAGAGGCGATACGAGACGCCGGGCTTGACGGACGGCACGAGCTCGACCGAGCGATCGGCGCCGCCGAAGATGTGCAAGCACTGGCGCCCGCCGTGTCGGTGATGCGGATCGATCTCGGCGTGCCCCGATTCGGCCGACCAGCGTCCGACGGCAGTGGTCAACGTTTCGAACGGTCCCGACTTCGCCGCCTCGAAGCCCTCTGCGGCGATCAGCGCGGGATCGGCGCGATCTTCGCGAGCGCGGTCTTGCGCGGGGACGGTGGCCACGAGCGCGGCAAGGCCGAATGCGATCAGCATCTTCTCAACCATCGATCGACGGACTCCCGGGAGTGTCGTCGGTCGCACGACCGAGCAGCTCCTCGACGATGCGCCAGCAGACGAGCTGCATGCGCGGAAGGTGAAACGGCCCCTTCCAGAGATTCCCCTTGAGGGGGACCGATACGCGGCCATCCCGGTGCAGATAGCCGTACCACTCGCCGTGCTCCCGATCGGGGAAACGCTCGTAGGACCAATCGTGTACCGCCTGGTGCCAGCGCGCGTACTTCTCGTCGCCGGTCAGCGCGAAGGACAGCAGCGTCGCGATGATCGTCTCGTTGTGCGGCCACCAGAACTTCATGTCGTGCCAGTACTCCTGCACCGGCTTGTCCCACAGGTCGCGGAAGTACAGTATGCCGCCGTACTCCTGATCCCAACCGCGGCGCCACATCCAGTCGAGCATTGTCGTGCCGAGCTCGACCAGATCGCTGTCGCCACCGCGGTGGCGCGCTTCGTCGAGGATGAACCACGCGGCCTCGATCGCGTGACCGGGATTCAGCGTGCGGCCGTCGAAGTGGTCGATGACCTCGCCGTTCGGACCGACCGCTTCCATCACGACCTCGAGGTCGGTCTTGACGAAGTCGCGACGAATCTCGTCGATCGACTTCTCGATCTGTTCATCGGCGAGAGGATCGTCGATCGTCTCGCGCAGCACCTGCGCGACGCCGAGCAGGATCATCGGCGCGCCGATCGCTTTGGCCGGACGCGTCTGCGGATCGACCTTCGGCGGAATCAGCCCGGGCGTCGCGAAGTAGCGAATGACCAGTCGGAACAGGTCTCGCGCCTGCTGAGCCGCCTCGTCGTCGCCGCTTGCGCGCGCGTAGGCGGCCAGCGCGATCGCCGCGAACGCTTCGGTGAACACGTAGCGGCGCTTGCGCAGCGGTCGGCCATCGCGCGTCACGTGAAAGAACATGCGGCCATCGTCGTCGAAGCCGTGCTCGCGGATGAAGCGCACGCCGTGCGCGGCGAGCTCGAGCCACTCGGGACGCTTCTCGACCGTGTTATAGAGCGTGCCGAGGAGCCACGTGAACCGACCGTGCTGCCACATGCCCTTGTCGTCATCGAGGACGCTGCCGTCGCGATCGAGCGCGAACCGAAAGCCGCCGTGCTCGCGGTCGACGCAGTGGTCGATCCAGAATGGCAGCGTGTCGCCGAGGAGGCCATCGCGATAGACGGCGAGCAGCTCCCGGAGGCGTGGCTCGTTCATGGCGATTCTCCAGGTTCGTCGATGGGCATGTTCACGTGGCGCGAGCTGGCGGGGTTCGCCTGGATCCAGGCGCGAATGCGCGCGATCACCTCGGGGTGATCAGCCGACACGTCGTCGTGCTCGGACACTCCGAACGTCGCGCGGATGTCGAACAGCTGCACAGAGCCGTCTGCCAGAAACACGCACTTCCACTTGCCGTGACGTGCGAAGCGGGCGAATCGGCGGTCGACCGGGATCGTCGCGGCGAGTCGCCGCTTGACCGCAGCGTGCCGTGGATCGGCAGCGACGTTGAACCACTCCTCGGGATCGACCTCCAGATCGTAGAGCTCCTCGCTGCCGTCGAAGTAGCGGATGTAGCGCCACCGCTCGGTGAACACGCTGTGCGTGCCGCGACCGACCGACGCGACGACGTGCCGCGTCCACTCGCGACGTGGATCTCCGACGAGAGGGAGCAGGCTCCTGCCCTCCAGCTCGGAGCGCATGGGAAGGCCACACGCGTCGATCAGCGTGGGGTAGAGGTCGAGAAGGCTGACGGGTGCGTCACAGCGTGAACCGGGCGCGAAGCCCCTCGGTGGGGCACCGCGCGGCGGCACGATGACGAGCGGCACGCGCAGCGAGCCGCGCCACGGGTCGTGCTTGCCCCAGTGCTCCTTCTCGCCGAGCGACCAGCCGTGGTCGGACCACAGGACGATCCACGTGTTGTCCGCCTGCTCGCTGCGGTCGAGCGCGTCGACGACTTTGCCGACCTGCGCGTCGGCGAATGCGATGGTCGCGAGGTACGCAGCGACCCCGGCGCGCCATTGGCCCTCGCGAGCGACCGTGGCGTGTGTTCCCGCCGACCAGGCCGCACCGGCAAGGTCTCTGCCGGCTCGCGGTACATCGTGGAGGTCGCCGGCGATCGTCGGCGGTAGCGCGACGCGCTGAGGGTCGAACAGCTCGAAGTACTTGCGCGGCACGATGAACGGTTGGTGTGGCTTGTAGAAGCCGACCGCCAGAAAGAACGGAGCGTCTCGACGCCTCTCGAGCTTCTCGACGGCCCAGCGCGCGATCCTGCCGTCCGGAAACGCGTCGTCGTCGACGTCCAGCGGTCCCCATTCGAACGTGTCGTACGTCATCGTGGGCCGATCGATGAGCGACAGGCCGCCGTTCATCGGCAGCGTGCAGCGAATGCCGTCTCGATCGATGCGTCGCGACTCGCCGCCTTCGAGTCCCGCGGCGAGGAACTCGTCGTGGGTGAACGGAGTGCCGACGATGCCGCAGTCCGGTCCGTACTCGTGCCAGAGCTCGGGAAGCCGCTGACCGAGGCCGTGGTTGACCTTGCCCGCGCCGAGCACGCGATAGCCGTGCCGCTTGAAGTGCAGAGGAAGGCCGACAGCGTTCGGGACGCGATCGGCGTACGTTCCGAGGTTCGTGTAGACGCCGGTCGTCTCCGGACGCATTCCGGTCAGCACGGCGGCGCGCGAGGGCCCGCAGATCGGGGACACGCAGTGTGCGTTCGTGAACAGCACGCCGCGGTGAGCGAGGCGGTCGATGTTCGGAGTCCGCGCGTCCGGATGCCCATCGAGGCAGCCGACCCAATCGGCGAGGTCGTCGACCGCGATGAAGAGGACGTTCGGGCGCTTCGGCGCGGCAGCGGCGGCGGTATCGAACGACGCCGCACACCACGAGCCGACCACGAGCACGAGAGCGACTCGTTGCAGCCTCTCAGGGACCGTCATCGAAGATCCTCCTCGCCTTGTCGAGTATCCACTGATAGCGTTCGAGGCTGACGTCCGGCGGGCAGGAGTGGTCGGAGTGGAAGATGTAGCCGCCGTCCCACGCGAGTGGCACCTTGCGCTCGAGCTCGGCCAGAAGGGCGTCTCGACCGCCGGCCATCTTCGTCGCGTCGATATTGCCGTAGAACGCCAGCTCGCGGCCGTAGCGTTCACGGAGCGCGACTCCGTCCATGCCTGCCTTGACCTCGAGCGGATTGAGCACCTGGACGCCGGCGTCGATGATGTCGTCGAGGAGCGGCTCGACTTGACCGTCGGTGTGCATCCAGAACGCGATGTCCTCGGAGCGCAGGAACTCGCCGAGACGCGCGACGTGCGGCTTGAAGATGCTCCGCCACATCTGCGGCGACAGCATCGGTCCTGTCGAGGAGCCGAGATCGTCCGCGGCGAGAATGCCATCGGGCTTCATGCCGAGCTCGGCGCACCGCCTGAGCGTGGCGATGACGAGATCCTGAAACGTCCCCGCCATCTCGCTGACCCAATCGGGCTCGAGCGCGAGGTCCATCAGGAGGTTCTCCATGCCGCGGTGCCGCCACGTCGCCTCCATCGGTCCGTAGACCATGAAGAGGATGTAGCGGTCCGTGGCGCGCAGACGCTCGTACTTCGCGACCGCCTCGCTCCAGGTGGGATACGGGTCGAAGTGGCCGAAGTACTGCACGTCGTCGACGCGCGATGGCTCGCGAGGATCGTCCGAGAGACGGAAGCGCTCCTTGATGGCGGTCCACGCGTCCTGGTCCGTCGTCACGTGACGGACGAAGTGCATCGTCGACGAGAGACCTTCCTGCTTCGTGATCGTGTAGCCGTAGCGATCCTCGTAGGTGATGTTGCCGTCGCGGCGCTCGAGCACCTTCATCTCGAAGCGCGGTGACGCGTCGACGAACATCATCTCGATGTCGAAGTCGAAGTAGTCCGCGAGGGAGGCGTCGCGCGGAATTCCCTCGTCATACCAGGCCGCCGCGGTCTGCATCCACGGCGACTCGTGAACGGGGAGACGGTCCGGCCGCTCGAAGCGCAGCGCCGTCTGAACGCGGTCTCGGGACGTCGGGCTCACCGGGGCACTCCCATCGTGTTCGCAGCGCGCGGATGTCGTCGTAAAGCGCTCGTAGGGGACATCTTAGGACAGTTTCGGTGATCCTGCGAGTGCCGTCCCAGAGTCTTCTCACCGTCATGAGCAAGATCTCCGGGCGACATTCCCGGAAAATGTTATTGACAGCTGTGGCATGTTATAACACGCTTGATGTCCACGAGGAAGTGAAAAGCGAACGCTGAGTTGCCATGAAAGAAACCCTCGCTCGACGCGCCTACGAACAGCTCCGGCTCAAGCTCTCGCGGGGCGAATTCCCGCCGGGGACGCGCCTCGTCAACCGCACCCTCGCGAAGGAGCTCGGCGTCAGCTTCACGCCGGTGCGCGAGGCGATCAACCAGCTCGCGAGCGAGGGTCTGGTCGAGTACGTGCGCGGCGGTGGCGCGTTCGTGCGGCACATCGACCGGCGTGATGTCGCGCAGCTCTACGACCTGCGCTCGGTCATCGAGCCGTTCGCGGTCGCTGAAGCGGCGAAGCACATCTCCGAGCACGAGATCGAGGAGCTGCAGGAAATCTGCGATGACTGGCTCGAGCTGGCGGACGCTATTCGCACCAGCGACAGCCAGGTGGCGACGCAGGAGCAGGCGTTCCTGTGGGCCGCCGCCGAGGAGCGGTTTCACCACGTGCTGATCGACGCGGCGCGGAACCGGTGGCTCGCGAAGGTCGCGAAGGATCTGCTACTCGCGTCGCAGGCATTCGCGCCGCTGCGGTCCGCCAGTGAGCTCCTGACGCCGGGCGTGGCAGCCATCACTTGTGAGGATCACGCGAACCTCGTGGGCATTCTGCGTCGCCGAGACGCGGAGGCCGCGAGCGCATGGATGGTCGAGCACATCCGCGTCGGGCGGCAATACGTGCTCGACTTCCTGCGTCAATCGAACCAACGGTCGGATTGAACGAACGATGTCGGCGCGCAGCGCCACTCGACGGATTGAAGGGTCTGAGAGGATGAGCGACATGTCACGGAGAAGGCTCGTACTGCTTCTAACAGTGTGCGCTTCGTGCGCGTGGGCGACGACGGCTTCGGCTCTCGACGGCATGAAGGACTCGACGCAGTTTCCCCATGCGCTCGAGTTCGAGACCGACGGTGAGATTCCGTCAGTCGAGGGCGCTGCCGATGGCTGGCAGGAAACCGTGTGGACCATCGACGGCGCCTCCGCGCCGAGTCTCAGCGTCGCCGGCGGCGTGATGACGGTCGATACCGTCGGCGTCGGCGGCGGGCACGACCTGCGTCTGCCCGTCGGCACATCGGCGTGGGCTGCGGAGGTCGGTCCGGATACGTCGTACACGTTCGAGGCGCGATTGAAGGTCACCGCGCAGGGCGGTAGCGATCCGGGCTTCACGTTCTGGCTCGGCAACGGTGTCGCGGCCGAGACGGCGGTCGTGCAAGTGCGCACCGACGAGGTCATGTACGGGCGCACGACGCAGGTCCTTCATGAGGGCGACAACGCGGCGGAGTTCGTCACGGTTCGCATCGCCCACGACGGCGAGACCGGGCTGCACACGATCTACCGCAACGGCGTAGCGATCGGTAGCGACCTCGGCCCGTCCGATCTCCAGCACGGGAACAACTGGGTCATCCTCGTCGACTTCGGCGGTGCCAACGAGGTGGCGGCCGTCGTCGATTACGTCCGCTGGGACGCGACGGGCGCGTACGAGCCGGACGACGGTACCCGCGACGCGAGCGAGCTCGCGCACAAGCTGCTCTTCGAGACCGACGGCGAGCTGCCGTCCGTCGAAGGCGCGGCCGACGGTTGGGGCGAGCGCGCCTGGCATACGCTGGCCGGCGTCTCGGCCTCGGGTCGACCGACGCTCGAGGTCTCGGGCGGCTGGCTGCGGTACGACTCGTTCACCGGTGACGGAACGAGCTCGTCCGGTGGCGAGTGGATTCAGAACGGACGGGGCTCCAGTGCGTGGGCGGGCGAGGTCGTCGCTGCCGGGGCGTCGTACACCCTCGAGGTCAGCATCCGCGTGACGAGCGCGGCTGGCGGCGGCACGATCCTTTGGGTCGGCAACGGATCGAACCTCTTGAACCTCAAGGTGAGCACCGACGCGCTCGCCGCCGGTGGCGGTTTCGGCGTGGAGGGGCTGGACAACTCGTCGGCTCCGGTGACGCTTCGCCTGGCATACGACGCGTCGGCAGGAACCTACGACATCTGGCACGACGAGGCGCTCGTCGGCGACGACGTGACCCCGGCGGATGGCAACGACGACCGGATGATCCTGATCGACTGCTGCTCGAGCCTCGCGTCCGCTGGCGAGATCGACTACGTGCGCTGGACGGCCGCGGGAGCCCTCGATCCGTCGACGGCCTCCTCGACGTTCGCTCACGCGCTGGAGTTCGAAACCGACGGTGAGCTGCCGCAGTTCGAGGGCGCCGCGGACGGATGGACGATGACCGGCGGCTGGAAGGTCGACGGTGCGCCGCCGAGCCTCGACGTGGTCGACGGCTTGCTGCAGTTCGATACGTTCACGGTCAACGGCGGCACGGGAGGAGCTCCCGATATCCACATGGAAGGCGGATCGGCGTGGGAGGCCGAGGTCGTGACGCCCGGAGCGTCGTTCACGCTCGAGGTCGGACTTCGGGTCCTCGATGCGTCGTCGAGCGGTGTCGCGCTGTTTCTCGGCAGCGGCAGTCGACGTCTGATCCTCAACGTCTCTCCGAGCGCCGTGCTCACCAACTCGGGCGAGGGCACGCTGCACGAGGGGGACAACGCGTCGGAGCTCGTGGCGATTCGCGTCGGCTTCGACAGCGCGACGGCGCGGCACTACGTGTGGCGCAACGGCATCCTGATTGGCGACGGTCTCGAGGCCCAGGCGCATGGTGACGCGCGCTGCATCCTGCTCGACACGTCGAGCGGCTTCGCGATCCGCGGCGAGCTCGACTATGTGTGCTGGGAGGCGGGGCTGTACCCGCCGCCGGACTCCGGTGAGGACAATGAGGCCCCAGCCCCGCCGACCGGTCTCGTCGCCGAAGCGGGCGTCTCGACCGTGAGTCTCGACTGGGACTCGAACTCGGAAGACGACGTCGCCGGCTACAACGTCTATCGCTCCGAGACGAGCGGCGGTCCCCACGCTCTCCTCGCCGACGGCGTCGGGCAGAGCGCGTTCGTCGACGACACGGTGGCGAACGGAACGGAATACTTCTACGTCGTGACCGCCGTCGACGCTTCCGAGAACGAGTCGGACGCGTCGGACGAGGCGAGCGCGACGCCGGGCTTCGGCGGGGAAGCTGAGGCGGACGCGTTCGGTCACTGTCTGCACTTCGAGGTCGACGGCGAGCTGCCGAACGTCGAGGGAGTCGCGGACGGCGTGATGCTCGACGCGAGCTGGAACGCGACGCCGGATGTGCCGCCGACGATGACGGTCTCCGACGGACTGGTGCACTTCGAGTCCGCCCTGCCCGGTCAGCACGCGATCACGATGACGGCCGGCTCCGCGTGGAACACCGAGGTCGGCGCCAGCGGCACGTACACGATCGAGGCGAGCCTGAGCGTGACGTCCGCTACGCAGGGTTTCGTGTTCTGGGTCGAGGGCGGTGGACGTCGATTGATCCTGCGCGTCGACACGAACGGCATCTTCACGTGGGACGGCGCGCAGCTCCACGAGGGCGACAACGCGTCGCGACTGGTGCTCGTCCGCGTCGGATACGAGCCGATCGGCGGCCTCTACTACGTGTGGCGCAACGGCATCCTGATCGGCGACGGCGTCGCGCCCAGCGCGTCGACCGGCGACGCCCGCGTCTTCCTGATCGATTGCTGCTCGAGCACTCAGGCGACCGGCGCGATGGACTATCTCTGCTGGGACGCGACCGGCATCTATCCGCCGGCGTCGATCGTCGACGAGGTGCCGCCCGCGGCGCCGACGGGCCTCGCGGCCACGGGCGGGATCGGCGCGGTGATGCTCGACTGGGACTCCAACGCCGAGGACGACCTCGCGAGCTACAACGCATACCGCTCCGAGTCGCCCGGCGGCCCGTACGAGCTCATCGCCGAAGGCGTCGGCTCGAGCGACTATGTCGATACGACGGCCATCAACGGCACGACGTACCATTACGTCGTCACTGCCGTCGACGGTTCGGACAACGAGTCCGACGCATCGGACGAGGCGAGCGCGGCGCCGAGCGCGCCCGACGAGCTCGGCGCCTCGACCTTCGCGCACTGCCTGCTGTTCGAGACCAACGGCGAGCTGCCGTCGGTCGAGGGCGCCGGCGATGGGTGGGCAGAGGACGCGTCGTGGAACCAGAACGATCCGGATCCGCCGACGCTCGCCGTCTTCGGCGGTCGGCTGATCTTCGACTCCGCGCTCGCGGGGCAGCACGCAATCACGATGTGGGAAGGCTCGGCATGGGAAGCGGAGATCGACGCGAGCGTGTCGTACACCATGGAGCTCGACGTCAAGGTGAACGCGAGCGCCGGCGACGCTTCGGGCGTGACCGTGTGGCTCGCCAACGGCAGCACGCGATTGATCCTGCGCGTCGACACGAACGGTGTCTACACGTGGGCGGGCGATGAGCTCGACGCGAGCGACAACTCGGCCGAGTTCGCGACGATCCGCGTCGGCTACGATGCGCTCGGCGGTCTGTACTACGTGTGGCGCAACGGCGTGCTGATCGGGGATGGCGTGCCGCCCAGCGGCAGTACTGCGCGCACGGCCGTGTTCCTGATCGACTGCTGCACGTCGGTGCAGGTCACCGGCGAGTTCGACTCGGTGTGCTGGACGGCCGACGGCATCTACGGGCCGGACCTCACGGCGCCGGATGCGCCGACCGGTCTCGGTGCCACTGGCGGTGAAGGCGAGGTTGCGCTCGACTGGGACGACAACGCCGACGCGGACCTCGCGGCCTACGATGTGCTGCGATCCGAGATGGCCGGTGGGCCGTACGACGTGATCGCAAGCGATGTCGCGACGAGCTCGTACGTCGATACGGACGTCGTCAACGGCACGACGTACCACTACGTCGTCGTCGCCGTCGACACGAGCGGCAATCTCTCCGGCGCTTCGAACGAGGCGTCGGCGACTCCGGAGGACGTCACCGCGCCGAGCGCGCCTACGGGGCTCATGGCGGTCGGCGGTGACGCGGAGGTCATTCTCGACTGGGACGACAACGCCGAGGCTGACCTCGCGAGCTACAGCGTGCTGCGCTCGGAGACGACCGGCGGGCCGTACACCGAGGTCGCGAGCGGCCTCGCGACGAGCGATTGGGTCGATACCGCCGTCGTGAACGGTACGACGTACTACTACGTGGTGACGGCTACAGACACGGCGGACAACGAGTCCGACGAGTCGGTCGAAGCCGAAGCGACGCCGCTCGAGCCTGGCGGCCTCCAGCTGCCCGGCGACTGCAACCAGGACGGCGAGGTCGATGTGTCGGACGCTCTCTGCCTGTTCGGCTTCCTGTTCACCGGCGTGACTCCGGAGCTGCCCTGCGGCGATGGCTCGATTGACGATCCTGCGAACCTCACTCTGTTGAACTACAACGCTGGCACGGACCAGCAGCTCGACATCTCCGACGGCATCGCCGCGCTGGGCTACCTGTTCCTCGGCGGCCCGCCGCACGCCCTCGGTGAGGAGTGCATCCGCATCGTCGACTGTGCGGACGTCTGTACCCCTTGACGAACGAGGAGAACGAGCCGCGGCGCCTTCTTCCAGCGGGCGCCCGGCTCGCAATCCCTTCCGAATGATCCCGAAAGGAAACGACATGTCGATCCCACGACGACTCCTGGCGGTATCGATCGGCTTCGTGCTGACGATGCCGTGCTATGCGGGCTTCGAGCGGGCCGAGTCGATCGACTTCGAGCACTTTCTCGAGTTCGAAGACGATGGCGTCTTGCCGTCGGCCGAGGGCCTCGCGGATGGTTGGCTCGAGGATGCGGTCTGGAACATCGACGGCGACACGCCTCCGATGCTGAGCGTCGCTGACGGTTTGCTACGCTTCCAGTCCGTCCCGGCGGGCCAGCAGTCCATCACCATGTGGGGCGGCTCGGCGTGGGAGACGGAGGTGACTCCGGAGACGTCGTACACGATGGAGGTACGCGTCCGCGTGCTCGCGGCTGGCGGCGCGCAGCCGGGCGTGGTTCTGTGGCTCGCGAACGGTCAGAGACGATTGATTCTCCGCGTCGGCGTCGACGGGCTCTTCACGTGGGGGGGCGAGCAGCTCGACGCAGGCGACAACTCGACCGACTTCGTCACGATTCGCGTCGCCTATCATGCTGCCAGCGCCACGTATTGGGTTTGGCGTAACGACGTCCTGGTTGGCAATCGCGTGCCGGACAGCGGCGCAGCCGCCCAGGGGCGGACGGCGGTCTTTCTGATCGACTGCTGCACGTCGGTCGAGGTCGAAGGCGAGCTCGACTGGGTGCGCTGGGACGCGACCGAGGCCTTCGCGCCTCCCGCCGATCCGGACGACGAAACCGCACCTCCGGCGCCGACGGGCCTCGCCGCGGTCGGCGAGGACGGTCGCGTGCTGCTCGACTGGGACGACAACACCGACGACGAGTTCGTGTGTTATGCCCTCTACCGTTCCGAAGACGCGGGCGGCCCGTTCGACCTCGTCGACGACGCTCTCTTCACGAGCGAGGCGATCGACACGGATGTCGCGAATGGCACGACGTACCACTACGTCGTCCGCGCGGTCGACGCGAACGACAACGAGTCGGACGAGTCGAACGAGGCGAACGCGACGCCGTCGTCGGGCGTCGACGTGACGGCTCCGGAGATGCCGGTCGGCCTCATCGCGACGTCGCGCGGCGGCGCGATCTTCCTCGACTGGAACGACAACCTCGAGGGCGACCTCGCCGGCTACATCGTCAGTCGCTCGGAGGTCGCCGGCGGCCCGTACGCCGTCCTCGCGGACGACGTGACGATCAGCGAGTTCGAGGATGACGCCGTCGCGGCGCAGACGCGTTACTACTACATCGTCGCGGCGTACGACGATGCGGACAATGCGTCCGACCCGACGCCGGAGGTCAGCTCCATCGTCACGATCGGTATCGACGACGAGATCGAGAAGGAGGCGGAGGACTTCCCGCACAAGCTGCTCTTCGACGTCGACGGGCTTCTGCCGACCGAGGAGGGAGCCGATGACGGCTGGACGATGGAGGCGTTCAACATCGGCGAGGGTGCGGCGCCGCCGAGCGTCGACGTGGTCGACGGACACCTCGCCTTCGAGACGGTTCTCGCCGGCCAATGGTCGCTGACGAACAACGGCGGCGCGTGGACGGCGGAGATCGACCCCACCGTGTCGTACACGTTCGAGGTCGCCATTCGGGTCACCGCTGCCAGCGGCGGAGTCCCGGGCGCGGTGATGTGGCTCGCCAACGGTCAGGAGCGTCTGGTCCTCGTCATCGGCACGGACAGCGTTTCGACGTGGTCCGGCACCCAACTTCACGAAGGGGACAACTCCACGGAGTTCGTGTCGTTTCGCATCGCGTACGATGCCGCGAGCGGGCTGTACTTCGTCTGGCGGGACGGAGCCCTGATCGGCACGGAGATCCCCGCCGACGCCGCGGACGGTCGCACGGCCCTCTTCCTGCTCGACTGCTGTTCGACCGTGCAAGCGGCCGGCGAGGTCGACTACGTGTGCTGGGACGCCTCGGGTGCGTACTGGCCGCCGGTCGACGAAGGCGACGTGACAGCTCCCGACGCACCGACGGGTCTCGCCGCGGTGGCCGAGGAGTCGCGCGTCACGTTGAGCTGGGAGGAGAATTCGGAGCCGGATCTCGGCTCGTACCAGGTGGGACGCAGCGAGGACTCCGGCGGCCCGTACGAGATCATCGCCGAGACGGGAGCGACGTCGTACGACGACGAGGCCGTCGTCAACGGGACGACGTACTTCTATGTCGTCTACGCCGTCGACGTGAACCGCAACGTTTCGGATCCGTCCGACGAGGTCGAGGCCACGCCGGAGGAAGGTGTCGACCTCACGGCGCCGGCGGCACCGACGGGCCTGCGCGCCGTGGTGACGCAGTTTGCCGAGGTCGCGCTGAGCTGGAATCTCGGCCCGGAGTTCGACCTCGACACGTACAACGTGTACCGATCCGAAACGGCCGGTGGGCCGTACGATATCATCGCCGAGGCGCTTTCGTTCTTCGAGGCCTCGTACACCGACGATGCCGTCGACCTGGGGACCACGTACTACTACGTCGTCACGGCGGTCGATGTGTCAGGCAACGAGTCCGAGTACTCGGCAGAAGAGAGCGCCACACCGGAGGAGTTCGAGGGCTTCCCGGAGCGCGACGCGATGACCTTTGCGCACAAGCTCCTCTTCGAGGACGACGGCGTGCTACCGTCGGTCGAAGGAGCGGACGACGGCTGGGCCGAGGACGCCGCGTGGAACATCGGCGGTGACGTGGCCCCGTCGCTCGACGTGGTCGACGGGCTGCTGCAGTTCGAGTCGGTCCTGCCCGGACAGCAGTCGATCAAGCTGGAGGCCGGTTCGGCCTGGGCGGCCGAGGTCGATCCGGAGACGTCGTACACGTTCGAGGTGGGCCTGCGCATGATTGCGACGGATGCTCCGAATCCGGGCGCCTCCCTGTGGTTCGCCAACGGCGGGACACGGTTGATTCTGCGCGTTGATCTGAACGGTCTGTACACGTGGTCCGGTCAGCAGCTCAGTGACGAGGACAACACGGCGGACTTCGTGGCCCTCCGCGTCGCGTACGACGCCGCCCGCGGCGTGTACTTCGTCTGGCGCAACGAGGTCCTGGTCGGCGACGCGTTGCCCGAGGATGCCGCGGCAGCGGGTGGCCGGACGGCGGTCTTCCTGATCGACTGCTGCACGAGCGTCCAGGCGCAAGGCGAGTTCGACTACGTGTGCTGGGACGCGACCGGCGCCTACGCCCCCGGTGACGGCGGCGAGGAGCGGCCGCAGTTCCGTCGCGGCGATGCCGACGCGAGCGGTCTCCTTCAGCTCAACGATGCGATCTTCGTGTTCAACTTCCTGTTCCTCGGCGGCCCGGACACGACGTGTCAGGAGGCCGCCGACGCGGACAATAACAACCGGGTCGAGCTGACCGACGGTATCCGCGTGCTGAACTTCCTGTTCACCGGCGGACCGCCGCCTGTCGATCCCGGCCCGACCGACTGCGGCACCGATTCCGACGCGCCGGGCTCGCCGGGTGATCTCGGCTGCGTCGAGTACGAAGCCTGTCCCTGATTCGGCCGCCGTTGCAGAGCGATCGCGATGGCCGTGATCGATCCTACGAGAATCGATAGCGACATGAACAGCCCCCACGAGAACCTCCTGATCTCGACCGGTCCGAGCCGGATCGTCGCGGCTGTCGTGACCGCTCTGCTTCTTCCATGCGTGCCGTCACTGGCCGACGACCCGGTTATCACCGAGTTCCTCGCCGCCAACTCGAGCTCGCTTCGCGACAGCGACGGGGACACGTCTGACTGGATCGAGATCCACAATCCCGGCGCCGAGAGCGTTGAGCTCGGCGGGTGGCGCCTGACGGATGACAGCCTGCTCCTGAAGTGGGCGTTCCCCGATCTCGAGCTGCCCGCCGACGCACGCCTCGTGGTCTTCGCCTCTGGGAAAGACCGGACGGATACGGGAGACGGTGGGGCGGTCGTCGACAGCGGTCGCGATTCGTCGACCTTCGCCCACCGCCTCGAGTTCGACGATGACGGCGTGCTGCCATCGGTCGAGGGGGGCGACGATGGTTGGCGTGAGGACGCTGCGTGGAACGTCGGCGGGCCTCCGCCGAGTCTCGACGTTGCCGATGGCCTCCTGGCATTCGAGTCGGTCCTCTCCGGCCAACAGGCGATCACGATGCCGGGCGGGTCGGCATGGGAGGCGGGAATCGACGCGGGGACGTCGTACACGTTCGAGGTGCGGCTGCGAGTCGTCTCGTCCGGCGGCGCGAACCCCGGCGCGATCATCTGGTTGGCCAACGGCGAGGAGCGGCTGATTCTCCGCGTCGAGGAGAACGGCGTCAGCACGTGGTCGGGAATCGACCTCGATCCCGACGGACGCGACAACGCCACCGAACTCGTCGCGTTTCGAGTCGCCTATGACGCGACCGACGGCCTGTACACCGTCTGGCGCGACGGCGTGCTCCTCGGCGATGATGTTCCGTCTGACGGCGCAGCGAGCGGCGGCCGCACGGCGGTCTACCTGATCGATTGCTGCTCGAGCGTGCAAGTCGCGGGCGAGCTCGACTGGGTGCGCTGGGACGCGACGGGGGCCTATCCCCCTCCCGGTGCCGGCGGCGGAGTCGACCTGCCGGAGCTGCACACGAACTTCTCTCTGTCGTCGAGCGGCGAGTACCTCGCGCTCGTCTCGCCCGACGGGACGCGCGTGTCGACGGAGTTCGCACCGTCATTTCCACTGCAGCGACGTGACGTGTCCTACGGTCCGGATGGTTACTACCTGACGCCCACACCGGGCGCGCCGAACGGTACGGCCGTCGCCGGTTTCACGGCGGACCCCGAGTTCAGCCGGGCGCGCGGCTTCTACGACGCGTCGTTCGACCTCGCGTTGTCGACCGCGACGCCGGGAGCCTCGATTCGCTACACGGTCGACGGCAGCAAGCCGAGCGCCGACGACGGGCTGCTCTACTCGGGCCCGATCGAGGTGACGACGACGACCTGCGTCCGCGCGATCGCATTCGCCGAGGGGTTCGCATCGTCGAAAGCGATCACCCACAGCTACCTGTTTCTCGAGGACGTGCTGCGGCAGACCGGCGCCGGGTTTCCGGTCGATCCGGATTGGGACTACGACATGGACCCGAACGTCGTCGACGACCCGCGATACGCCGACGGCATGATCGGCGCGTTGCGCTCGCTGCCGACGCTGTCCCTGGCGCTACCGGTCGAGGACATGTTCGGGCCGAGCGGCATCCACGCGAACCCGACGCAGGGAGGCTTCGCGTGGGAGCGTGAGACTTCTGCGGAGTGGATTCTACCGGACGGCACGACCGCGTTTCAGGTCGACTGCGGCGTGCGGATCCAGGGCGCGGGCAGTCGTTTCCGGTCTCTCGGCAAGAAGTCATTCCGTCTGGCGTTCCGCAGCCGATACGGTCCCGGCAAGCTCGAGTATCCGATCTTCGGCTTCGACGCTGCCGATGAGTTCGACACGCTGGTCGTGCGCGGCAACTACTTCGACACGTGGAGCGTGCATACGTCAGGCGACGGCGAGACGATCGGCTGGGAGGCCGCGCTGCTGTTCCGCGATCCGTTCGGTTACATCAGCCAAGCGGACAGCGGCCACACCACGCTGCACGGCACCTGGGTGCATCTGTACATCGACGGGCTGTACTGGGGGGTGTACAACGTCACGGAGCGTCCCGACGAGGAGTTCGCCGCGTCCTATTTCGGCGGTGATCCGGAAGACTACGACGTCCTCAAGCAGCGCCCGCGCGGCGCCGGAAACGGCAGCCCCCCCGATCTCGTCAGCGGCGATCGGGCCGGGTGGAACGAGCTTCGCGATCTGGTCCTGGACGACATCGCGTCGTCGGAGGTCTATGCGGAGGTCGGTGAGCGCCTCGATCTCGGCGCGTTTGCAGACTACCTGATCCTGAACCTGTGGGGCGGCAATCAGGACTGGCCGCACAACAATTGGTACGCGATCCGCGACGCCGAAGACGGCACGCCTTTTCGTTTCATCGCGTGGGACACGGAGAACTTCATCTTCCGGCTCAATGAGTCCGGCAAGCTCAATACGAGCGTCGACCACTCTCCGGGCATCCTGTACAGCCGGCTGCGGACGAACGAGGAATTCCGCGTGCTGTTCGGCGACCACGCGCACCGCTTGCTGTTTCACGGTGGAGCGTTCACGCCCGAGAGCGCGAGCGAGCGCTTTTCCGCCATCGCCGACGAGATACGCGACGCGATGGACGGCGAAGCCGCGCGCTGGGGCGATACGCGCATCGAACCCCCGCGCAACCGACTCGACACATGGGAGGTCGTGATCGCCGACAAGCTGGGACGGTACTTCCCGCGGCGAACGGACATCGCGCTGGGGCAGTTCCGATCGATCGGTCTCTATCCGGACGTCGACGCGCCCGTATACAATCGGCACGGTGGGGCGATCGACCCAGGGTTCGCGTTGCGGGTCTCGGCGCCTGCGGGGACCGTTTGGCTCACGCTGGATGGAAGCGATCCACGTCTGCCCGGCGGCTCGGTGTCCCCGAGTGCCACTGAGGTCGGTACGGAAGGCGCGGCGCTCCTGAACGCCGGTGCGCCGGCGCGGGCTCTCGTACCCACGGACGGCGCGCTCGGAGTCGAATGGACCCACCTAGCGTTCGACGACGCGACATGGCTCTCGGGAGCTACCGGCGTCGGCTTCGAGCGCTCGAGCGGCTTCGAGGACCTCATCGGACTCGACGTCGAAACGCAGGCGTGGAACGTCAACGAGACGGTGTACGTCCGCGTGCCTTTCGAGCTCGATGGCGATCCGGCGGCCGTCGGCCTCCTGACCCTGCGGATGCAGTACGACGACGGATTCGTCGCCTACCTGAACGGCACCGAGATCGCGTCGCGCAACGCGCCCGACGACCTGACGTGGAATTCGGGAGCGACGCGTGGTCACACGGACAGCGCCGCAACCGTGTTCGAGAGCATCGACGTCAGCGAGCACGTGGACGCGCTGCGACGAGGAACGAACGTCTTGGCGATCCACGGTCTCAATTCCGGCGTCAACTCGAGCGATCTCCTGTTCGTGCCGGAGATCAACGCGGTTCGCTTGGGCGGTGTCGGTCTGGTCTTGGACCGTACGACGATCGCGCGATCCCGTGCGCGTGCCGGCGACGAGTGGAGCGCGCTGCACGAAGCGACCTTCGTCGTCGATTCCTCGGTGCTCCGAATCACGGAGATCATGTACCACCCGCGGCCTGCGCCGGTGCTCCCTGACGATCCGCCCGGCGGGAGTCCGTTCTCCGACGACGATTTCGAGTTCATCGAGCTTCGCAACGTCGGGGACGTGCCGATCAATCTCGTCGGCATGCGGTTCGTCTCCGGGATCGAGTTCACGTTCCCGGCGGGCAGTCAGGACCCGGCCGATGACTTGCAGCCGGGCGAGTTCGTGCTCGTCGTCGAGAATCTGGAGGCGTTCCGTTCGCGTTACGACGTGACGGACCTCTACATCGCCGGGCAGTATCGCGGCAACCTCGACAACGACGGCGAGTCCATCGTCCTCGTCGACGCCCTCGGACGGTTGACCCTCGACTTCGTCTACAGCGACAACTGGCATCGCATCACGGATGGTCTCGGGCGCTCGCTCGAGATCATCGATGCCACCGCACCGCCCGAGACGTGGGGGCTGCGCACGTCCTGGAGCGCGAGCGAGGTCGACGACGGCACTCCGGGTACCGGGCCGGATCTCATCGACGGTGGCCTGCAACGTCCGGGCGACATCAACCAGGACGGAAACGTCGACATCTCAGACGGGGTCGGCCTCCTGGGCCACCTGTTCGGCGGCGCGTTGCCGGTCCTGCCGTGTGGCGACGGTACGGTACGAGACGCGGCGAACCGCGCGCTTCTCGATGGCTCCGGCGACGGTTCCGTCGATCTGTCGGATGCCGTCTATCTCCTCAACTACTTGTTCCAGGGCGGTCCGCCTCACGCGGGCGGCGTCGAATGCGTTTCGGTTTCCGGTTGCCCGCGCGGTTGCGATTCGTAAACTCGTAGCTCGCCTCCTGCCGCGAGATGCCGGGCCCGAGCCATCGGGTCGAACGTTGCGCTGCCCTGACCTGCCGAGAATCGACATGCCGAAGCTGACTGGACTGATCGCAGCCACGTACACACCGATGCACGCCGACGGCCGCTTGGCGCTGGACAAGGTCGACGAGCTGGCCGAGCGGCTTATCGCAGACGGCGTGTCAGGCGCGTTCCTGTGCGGAACGACCGGCGAGTTCGCGTCGTTGACCGCGGTGGAGCGCGCGGCGGTCTGCGAGCGCTGGGTCGCGGCTACCGCTGGGCGCATCGCAGTGATCGCGCACGTCGGCGGCACCTGTGCGCAGCAATCCAAGGCGCTGGCGTCTCGAGCGCAGATGGCCGGTGTGGACGCGATCGCGTGCATCGCGCCGTACTTCTTCAAGCCGAGGACCGTCGAGGATCTCGTCGCGTACTGTGCCGAGGTCGCCGCCGCGGCACCGGAAGTGCCGTTCTACTATTACCACCTGCCGGCCTTGACCGACGTCGACCTGCCGATGGTCGAGTTCCTCCGCATCGGTGCGGATCGTATCCCGATGCTCGCAGGCGTGAAGTTCAGCCATAACAACCTGATGGATCTCGCGCAGTGTGTCGCGCTCGACGACGGGCGCTATGATTTGCTGTTCGGCTGCGATGAGACTCTGCTGAGCGGTCTGGCCTTCGGCTGTGAGGGCGCGGTCGGCACGACGTACGGCTTCGCGGCACCGCTCTACCATCGGATCATCGACGCGTTCGCGGCGGGCGACGTCGCGACGGCGCAGCGGCTCCAACTTCGCTCGATCGAGTGGGTGAGCATCTTCGTCCGCTTCGGCGGCCATCGCGCGATGAAGGCTGTCATGAAGCTGAGCGGCATCGATTGCGGACCGGTCCGGCCGCCGCTCGCTCCCCTGTCCGACGAGGAGTACGAAGAGCTCACGAACGAGCTGACGGCCGCCGGATTCGACGAGGCTCGGGCGAGCGCGCCCGCATGCCCGCGCAGCGAGGCGGTCTGACGGGGCCGCAAATCAGCACTATCCGTGCTGCGGACGGCGGTTCAATCGCCCACCAGCGGCGCGGTCTGCTCCTGGCTCGTGATGCCCGGCGGCAGCTCGAGGATGCGGATGTTGCGGAAGTGGATCTCGGCGCCTTCGGACTCGAGGCACAGATAGCCCTTCTTGACCGACGCGTTGCGTACTCCGTTGACGAACTTGCCGTTGACGGACAGCTTGACGACTCCGTCGACGCAGACGACGTCGTACACGTTCCACTCGCCCCGGCCCTTGCAGCGGTTCTCGATCGACTTGCTGCGGCTGCCGCGCGGGTTGTCCGGGGTCGCCTTCAGGCCGCCGGCGCCGAAGAGCTCGCCGTGCACGTAGGCGATCGGCGGCAGCGAGCCGTCCTTGCGCTTGTGGCGGTTGACCCAGTCGAGCTCGAGCATCTGGACCTCGAGTCCCTTCGGTAGCCGGCGACCTTTCGGTACCGTGCCGGTGCTCCACGCGAAGACGCCGGAGTTGCCGCCCGGCTCCATGTGGCGCCACTCGATGTGCAGGATGAAGTTCTCGTACTGCTTCTCGGATCGCATCACGCCGATCGGGCGCCCCTTGCAGACGAGCAGGCCGTCGCGAACGGACCACGTGTCTTCCGCCGTGTTGACGTTGACCCAGCCCGTCAGGTCCTTGCCGTTGAACAGGCTGCGGAACTGCGGGACATCGGGCTCGGCAGGCGCGCGATCGCCGCCGAGCAGGAAGATCACGCCGCCGATCAGCACTGCCGCGATCGCGAGGATTCTCATCGTGTCGTCTCCGTTCCTGTCATGACGTTCGGTCGACGCGGTTCGAGGCGTACCGATCGAGTCCCCAGGGGGGCGACCGCTCCGTCCTGGTCCGGCGCTCATCGTCCGGACCGGGACGGAGTGATCGATCGGCCGCGCGAGGCGATCAGTCGAAGAGCTCGCGCACCTCGATGTTGCGGTACTCGACGCGCGTGCCCTTGTGGTGCAGCTGGTACGCGAAGAGGCCTGCGTCGCTTCGGCCGCCGCTCGCCTCGCGAATTCGATCGCGGATGACCTTGCCGTTGAGCTTGATCACGATGTGATCGCCGACCGCGATCACGTGCTGCGTGATCCAGATCGGCTCCTTCGCCGTGTCGACGCCGAGGAACTCGTTGAGCTCCTTCTCGTTCACAGCGGGATCACCCGGGTAGAGCGTGCCGGTCTTCTTGCCGTCGCCCGGGCCGACCTTGACCTGCGCCTCATCGCCGTTCGGCCAGTTCTTCCACTCCTTGCGGTCGCCTCGCGGAAGCAGGTTCTTCTCGCGAGCGCAGCGGAAGTACATGCCGCTGTTGCCGCCGGGATTGAGGCGCACGTCGGCGCGGTACTCGAAGTTCTTGTACGGGCGTTTGATGTGGTAGATGTGGCTCGAGCCGGGGCCGGGCTTCCCCTTCGGCCAGTAGCCCTGCAGGATGCCGCCGGGTTGCACGGTCCAGTGCTGGCGCGTCTGTTCGGGGTTGTCGGTCGTCTCCCACTCCTCGCCCCATTTGAGCGTCTTGCCGTCGAAGATGCGCTGCCACGGCCCGGCCTTCTTCGCGTGGCCGTGTTGCACGTAGGCCTTCGCCTTGCCGAGCGCCCAGCGGATGCCGCCGAGGAGGTGCGTCTGGTAGACCGGGTTGGTCCAGACGTCGGGACGGTGCCCGAGCGACGTGAAGAACACTCGTCCCTTGCCGTGCATCTTGCACCACGCGATCGCGACGTCGGTGTCCGGGGGAAGATTCTTCGCCTTCAGTGACACCTCGTTCAGGCTGAGGATCACGTGGATGCGATCGCGCGAGTAGTTCTTGTACCAGTAGATCTCGTCCTGGATCTTCCACTGCGTGTCGAGGTGGACGGCCGACGGGTGGGACGGGTCTTCCACGTCGATCGTCACCGGAGGGCTGCCGGCGCCCCACGGGTGGCCCTTGAACGAGCCGCCGATCATCTTCCAGTAGGGTTCCCAGTTCTTGTACGTGTCGGTCGCGGCATGGGTGCCAATGAAGGCGCCACCCTTCTCGACGAACTCGATCAGCGCGGCGCGGCCCGCCTCGTCGAGCGGGAACTTGCCGAGATCGCCGGTCGTGTTGTTGAAGAAGATCGCGTCGTAGGCGGCGAGCCCCTCGCGCGTGACCTTCTCGGTGGTCTCGGTGATGTCGATGTCGAAGAGACCGGACTCCGCGGCCATCTTCGGCAGCACCTTCTTCGACGCGTTGATCCCGCCGCCGTGGCGGAATCCGGCCGTCGTGGTGAGGCAGAGGATACGCGGTTTCTTGTCCCCGTCCGCGGCGACGATCGCTCGCGACGCGAGGCCGGCGACGATGCAGACGACAGTGACGAGCAGGGCACGACGACTCGTGATGGGCATCATTCTCTCCCGCTGAGCTTCAAGGTGGGACCCCGCTCATGCTGTCACGCCGACGGTGCCGCGACAGGAGCGGATCCGAGGCCCCTCATCGTAGCCGAGCCGAAGCGCGTTCTCCGCGCCGTTTTGCCCGGTCGCGGAGACCTCGCTCCGTCCCTTTCACCCCGCGGTGGCAAGAACCTGTTGGCGAAGCCGCCGGTCGTGCCGTCATCTCTTGCGAGTAGTGATCCGTTCGATGGCGAGCGGATGCGGACTCTCTGCAAGGACCCTGACGGCGCACGCAGGAATGGCTTCCGATACGAGCCTTCTCGATCGCTGGATCGAACGGCGGGACGCGCACGCTTTTCGCGAGATCGTCGTGCGCTACGCCGCGCTCGTTCACGGGGCGTGTCTGCGCGTCCTGCGCAACGACGCCGATGCCCAGGACGCGGCGCAGATCTGCTTCATCAAGCTCGCGCGCGCCGACGAGGCTCCCACGCGATCTCTGGGCGGTTGGCTGCACGCGATGGCCGTGCGCGCGTCGATCGACCTGAAGCGCGCACGGGAGCGGCGGTCGGAGCGCGAACGACGGTATGCGACGGCACGCCGGTCCGCGGGTGACGAGCCGAGCTGGGACGAGGTTCAGTCCGATGTCGACGTGGCGATCGCCGAGCTGCCCGAGTCGCTGCGGCGGCCGATCGTCGACCACTTCCTCCGCGGTCGCACGCACGACGCGATCGCCGCCGAGCTCGGCGTGTCGCGCCAGACCGTCACGCACCGCATCGGCAAGGGGGTCGAGCAGATCCGTCGCCTCTTGCGCCGTCGCGGCTGGCGCGCGGGCATACCGCTTCTGGTGGCGTCGCTGCCGTCCCTCGCGGAGGCCGCAGCACCGCCCCAGCTGACCGCCGCGTTGGGGCGCCTCGCGTTGTCGGGTGTCGCTCCGGCCGCGTCCGCCTCGGCCGCCCCGGGCGCCGCGCATCTGTCCGCGAAGATCGGAGTGTTCCTGATGACGAAGAAGCTCGTCGTGAGCGCCGGGATCGCCGTCCTGGTCGTGCTCGGCATCTGGTTCGGTTTGGGGAAGGGGCTCTTCGTCGATGAGCCTCACGGTCCGGGCGAGCGCGAGACAGCCAGCGTCCACGGCGAGCGCGACGAAGTTCCCGCCGCAACGCGCACGGCAACGGAGCACCGCGCGGCGACGTCGAAGGACGGCGCAGACGTCGGCGAAGGGACGACGACCGGCACGGCCGCCGTCGCAGACAGCGTGCGTGGGCTCGTCGTCGACGCGAGCGGGTCTCCAGCTGCGCGGTGCCGCGTCGCGTGGGCTCGTATTCGCGGCAAGGAACGCGGGGTCGAGATCGTCGAGGAGACGAGGGCCGACGAGAACGGGCGGTTCGTTCTGGCCGCGCTCAGCGCTCGTGACGCGAGGTCCACGCCGCGCGGCGAGCTGTTCGCGTGTGCGTTGCAGCGCGACGAGGCGGGGGGCGTCGACCTGGGCGGGCTCGACCTCGCGACGTCCGACAGCGCGACGGACGGGGCCGTGACCATCGCGCTCGAGGCGCTCAGCGAGATCGGCGGTGCCGTGTTCGAACGGGCTACGGAGGCCGCTGTGTCCGGAGTCCGCGTCTAATTGCGCATCGAGCGCAGTGGCGATGGCGACGACGAGCTGCCGCGCGTGCTGGCGGCGGCGTTTCCGGACATCGCCGGCGATGGCTCGTCTCGTATCTCCTCTACCGACGGGCGATACCGGTTCACGACGCCGGGTCCGCTGCGGGCGCGTCTGCAGTTCGACAGCGGCGTGTCGGACTGGGTCGTCCCGGGCTTCCGATCGCAGGCGGATCTTCTGACGGTCGGCCTGGCAGCCGGCGAACGGCGACTGAATCTCGACTTCGGGCTCGACCTCGGCGGCTCGATAGCGGGGCGCGTCGTCGATGTCGACGGCGCGCCGATCGAGGCGGCGACCGTCGAGCTCGAGGCGTCGTATCGGGCGTCGGATCGACGCGTCGTACAGACCGATGTGCGCGGCGAGTTCCGCTTTCACGGCCTCGCGACGCAGGCGAGCTATCTCGTCGCCGCGTGGAGCGACGGGCTGGCGCCCGGCTTCGGCTCACGCATCGCGATGCCGGAAGCGCAGGAGGTGATCGGCGTCGAGATCGTTCTCGGTCCCGGACGTCAGTTCGCGGGTCGCGTTGTTGACGACCGTGGCGAGCCGCTTCCCGGTGTCAGCATCGCTTTGGCGAAGTCGTTCGAGTCGCGGCGCGTTTGGATTCGCGGCGTCGAATCCCTGGAGACCGGCGACGACGGCTCGTTCGAGTTCGCGCAGCTCGCGGCCGGCGAGTACGTCGTCGGCGCGAGCTCGGCGGAACACGACGATCGGACCGTCAACGTCGAGATCAAGGCGGACGCGGACGTTCTCGACTTCGAGATCGTGCTGGAGCGGCGTTCTGGCGGCTTCATCGCGGGCGTCGTCGTGGACGATCGCGGCGAATCCGCACAGGCGCGCGTCGTCGTGCGGCGCCGAGGGCGGGTCGCCGGCTCGGCGACCAGCGCCGCCGACGGCGAGTTTCGCGTCGACGGGTTGGACGAGGCCGACGATTACCTCGTGACCGCGTTCTCGAGCGAGCATCACGGCGAGCGACTTACCGGCATCGCGAGCGGGACGAGCGATCTGACGTTGCGCGTGCGGCGGCGGGGCCGTATTCGCGGTCGCGTGGTCAGCGACGAAGGAACGCCGGTCGACGAGTTCGAGGTGCGCGTCGCGTTCACGCGTTCGGACGGCAATCGCTTCCACACGAAGTGGACGACGCGCGCGAACGTCGACGGGGAGTTCGCCATCGACGGCGCGGAGCCCGATCCGGTCGCGGCGCGGGTCGACGTGCGCGCCACCGGGTTCGTTCCCCGGTCGACGGCCGCACTGCGGGTGCCGCCTGGAGGCGAGACGGAGGTCGTCATCGTTCAGCTGGAACGGGGCGCGGTGCTGCGTGGAGCGGTGACCGACGCGGACACCGGCGCCCCGCTGCTCGGCGCCCGCGTCCGCGTTCACGACCGAGGTGGTTTCGGTCCACAGATTCTCGACGTCGGTCGCGGCCTGTGGGACGACGGCAAGGTGTGGATGCTCGGCATGACGGACGAGAAGGGCCGCTTCGAGCTGACCGGGTTCGAGGCGGGCGTCAAGGTCCACCTCGCGATCTGGATCGACGGCTACGGCACTAGGGTCGAGCGCGGCGTCGAGGTGACGGCGAGCGGCGCCGAAGTCTCCGTGGCGCTCGAGCGCGAGGCGGTGCTGACGGTCGAGCAGCGCGTGGCCGGGGGCGGTGGGGGCCTGCGCACGCGATACGTCGTCGAGCACCGCGAGGAGCGGCCGTGGAACTCGGCATTTCGCGCCAGCGGCTCGACTGTCGGGGAGGGGGACATCGCGTTCGACGGGTTGGCCGCCGGGCGCTACCGCGTCGTCGTGGTTCGCCTCGACACGGCCGCGGCGATCCGCGCGGGCGAGGTCGCGGTCGAGTTGCAGGCGGGCGAGTCGCGGAGGATCGAGATCGACCCGGTCGCGCTCGCGAAGCGATCCGGCTCGATTCGCGGCGCCGTGAAGAGAGCGACGCGTGGCGCGTTCGTGCGAGTCGTGTCGAGCACGGATCCCGAGGAGAGCTACACCGACGCACCGGTGCCGTGCGACGCCGACGGCGGGTTCGAGGCCCCCGGGCTGCCGCCGGGACAGTATCGCGTGTTCGCGCGTGCGCGCGGCAAGCCGCCCCGCGAGGCGAGCGCGGATGTGCGCGTGAAAGCTGGCGAGAGGTCCTCGGTGGAGCTCGCGCTGCCGGCGGGAGAGGACGACCGCTGATCAGCGATCGGCGTCGTCGATCTTGGCGGGCCGCGAGGGCTCTCCGAGCTGGAGCAGCTTGCGCGGATCGCCAGGGAACGGGCCGTAGTAGGTCATGCGGCTCGACCCCGACGGGTCGTGACGAATCCAGAAGCGTCTTGTGCGCGGCGTCCACAGCACCTCGCCGCTGAAGAAATCCCGCACGACCGCGTCGTCGGGAGCGTCGTCGTGCGACGCGCCCGACCAGATGGCGACATCGTCGCGCATCTCGAACGACTTCGATCCCGGTGGCCGCTCCTCCCACAGGTCGGGCAGATTCTCGCTGCGCCACTCGCCCGGAGCGCCTGCGAGATCGACGCCGAGGAAGACCGGGCCGCGTACCTGGAGACCGCTCATCGGTGCGAGCACGAGCGGCGACGCGTCTGCGAGGTTGTTGCTCGACGCCTTCAGCAAGCGCACCGACTCGAAGGGCGGCAACGCGATGCCCTCCGCGATGCCAAGCACGCCGAGTAGCTCGCCGGCCCCGAGCTCGCGAGTCGGCGCGATCTCGAGCACGGTGCGCTCGCGGTGCGGCGTCGCGTCGAACACGCGGGGCAGCTCGGCGCGCGTCGCGGCTTGCCCATCGAACGTCATCGTGTCGCCCGATTCGATGACGAGGCGCACGAACCGCCGCACACACAAGCGCGCGAGCGGCTCATCCGGCTTCGATTCCGAGCGGCCCACCGTCACGACCGGGGCCGATCTGCCCGCCGACTTGGGCGCGTTCGCTATCGCGGACGCATCGCTCTCGTCAGTCGCTCGCGGCGTGGCAGCCGTGGGAGATTCGGGCAACGGAGAGCAACCGACGGCGATCGCCAGAAACGCGGCGCACCACGCGGCGCGACGAACGGCGTGCTCGCGACGGGCGGTGACGTTCGATGGCCTGGAAGACATCGTCGTACTCCTGCTGAGCCCCTACCCGGCAGTGTACGCGAGGAGCCCGAGGAACCCGATGGTCTTCTCGCGCCGGCCGTGGATCTTCGACGAGCTTCCCTAAGCTGCCGGCCCTCCCGTACGATGGGCGCGCGACGTCGTCGTCGGTCGGCGAGGCCGGGCGTCGCGATCGAGTCGCGTACGCGATGGGAGAAACGTGATGCAGTCGAGAGTCTGCGCTCGGTCACTCGGTGGCGTTGTGGTCGTCGTTGTCGCCACGCAGCTGGTCGGACTTTCGCCTGCCACTCGGGCTGCGGATGACAAGATCGGCTCGTCGGCGTCGGGCAAGGGCGGCGCGGTGGCGGCGGGGCGCGCAGGGGCGGTCCAGGCCGGGATCAGCATCCTCGCGGCCGACGGCAACGCAGCCGACGCGGCCGTGGCAACGCTTCTCGCATTGGCGGTGACCGACTACGGCTGGTTCGCCATCGGCGGCGAGATACCGTTCCTGATCTGGGACGCGAAGACGCGCCGCGTCAAGGTGCTGTGCGGTCTCGGAGCCGCGCCGTCGAATCCCGAGGCGATCGAGTGGTTCCGGAAGAACGGTATTCCCGCGACCGGCAGCATGAAGTCGGCGCCGGTGCCGGGAGCGGTCGATCTCTGCGTGACCGCGTTGCGCCTCTTCGGCACGAAATCGTTCGCCGAGGTCGTCGCGCCGACCCTCGCGTTGCTAGACGCCGGTGCCGAGGACTGGCACCCGCGCCTCGCGGTGACGCTTCGCAAGCTCGTCGCGGCCGAGGCGGCGGGTGGAGGTTCGCGTGAGGACAAGCTCGCCGCAGCGCGCGATCGCTTCTACCTGGGCGACATCGCCGACGAGCTCGAGGCGTGGTACATCGAGACGGGCGCGTTCCTGCGCAAACGGGATCTGGCGGCGCATCGCACTCGTGTCGAGGATCCGGTGACGGTCGCGTATCGCGGCTATCGCGTGCACAAGTGCGGCCCGTGGACTCAGGGCCCGGTTTTGTGTCAAGCGCTGCGGCTGATCGAGAGCCGAGACTTGCGCGCGATGGGACATCTTTCGGCGGACTACGTTCACATCGTCACGGAGGCGCTCAAGCTGGCGTTCGCGGATCGCGATGCGTACTACGGCGACCCGCTCTTCGTCGACGTGCCGCTCGACGCGCTGCTGTCGGACCGCTACACGCGCGTCAGGCAACCGCTCATCGACCTGACGCGAGCGTCGCTCGAGGTGCGGCCCGGCGACCCTCGCGGCATGAATGCTCTGCGCTCGGCGCAGGCGTCGCGTCCCGCCGCGCGCGAGATTCCGGTGCAGGACACGACGACATGCGTCGTCGCGGACCGTTGGGGCAACGTCGTCGCGGCGACTCCGAGCTGCAATCTGGTCGGCAACGAGCCAGGACCGTCCGGCGTGACGCAGGGCAATCGAGTGCGTAGCCTGAACACGACTCCCGGGCATCCGAACCGCGTCGAGTCGGGCAAGCGGCCGCGCATCACGTTGACGCCGACGATCGTGACTCGCGACGGCAAGCCGGTCATCGCGATCAGCGTCGCCGGTGGCGATCTGCAGGACCAGACGACTCTGAACGTTCTGCTGAATCGCATCGAATTCGGCATGGCGCCACATGCCGCGGTCACCGCGCCACGGTTTCAGACGACGCACCGCGAGAACTCGTTCGACCCGAACCCCGACCGCGTGGCGACGCTCGGCGAGCTCGGCGGGTTGGTCGTCAGCGAGGAGCTCGACGCGGGCGTGCGCGAAGAGCTCTCGCGACGCGGTCATCGGGTCCACACGACGGAGCGTCCGATCGCGTATCCGGTCATGCTCGTCATCGACCACGCGGAGGGCGTCATTCACGCTGCGGGAGATCCGCGAGCGGAACGACACGCGGCGGCGCTCGAGTGAGATCGCATCTCGAGGTCCCGTCTCGGGCCTGGCTATAGGAGCCTGTCCAAGAAACCCTCGTCAGGACCGAGGCCGACAGGCCGAGCCGAATGCGCCTCTGGCCGCCTCGCCACACTTCGTGAGCTTGGCCCTGCCGGGCCCGCTGAGAAGAGGGCCACCACAGAGGAC
>CAYMRB010000003.1:0-63940 GCA_964392615.1 uncultured Planctomycetia bacterium
GGGGGGGTGTCATAGTCGACGCCGGAGAACGCCCAGGATCTGGCCCGGGAGCGCTTGGTGGGCGAGGTGGGGCGAAGCCTCGCGCCGCACGGATGCGGCCGTCAGTCCCGCTCGGGCGGAGTCCTCCGGAAGCGGGCGCAGCGATGCCGCGGCAGCGGGGAGCTCCGTCGTGAGGCGATACTCGGCGGGATACGGTCGCTGGTAGTGAAGCACGCGTAGGCGGTCGTGTTCGCGATCGAGGAGGCGCAGTGTCATGCTGTCCCTGGCCGCGAGAGGTATGTCGGCGCGGTACTTGCCCAAGCCGACCTCGTCGACACGGACGTCGATCGGCGTGCCGTGATCGCTCAGCGCGCTCGCTTCCCATTCGATGCCCGAGACCGGCGCGTCGCGTTCGTCGCGTCGTCCCACGTCGACGGACCACGTCTCTCTGGAGACGGTCGCGCGAGTCGTGACGCCGCTCGGTTCCGTCTTGCGTAGAATCGCCCGCAGCGCCTGCGCCCAGAAGCGGCCGCAATCCTCCCAGGCGAGCCACTCGCCGCCCCAGCGTTCGGTGAGATCGCTCGAGAAGGCCAGGCCCGTCCCGAGACCGAAGCGCGACACCGCGAGCAGCGGATCTCCGGTCTCGACGGACAGCAGCACCTGCGCCGTGGGTTTCGCTTCCGTCATCACGTATCCGAGCGTGAACGGCAGGTCGCGTCCGACGTAGCCGCTCAACAACGGATGGTCGCCGGTCTGAACGGTACCGAAGTAGTCCTCCTTGATCGCCGAGCGCGACGCCTGCATGGTCTCCTTGGTGAAGATCTGCGGCACGGTCGTCGGATCCATCGTCTCGTAGTAGCGCCCTCGACCCGCCTTGGCGATCTGCGCCATCAGCTGGCGGTCGGCGTCCGGCCCCAGAGCGACCGTCGACACCGTGATGCGCGCGTCGACCATCGCGAGTGTCAGCCCCTCGTGGTCAGCCGGCTGCGTCTGCCCGTCGCCGAGCAAGATCATGTGTTTGATCTTCGTGTGGACATTGTCCAGCATGTCCTTCCCGACGCTCATGGCCGGGTACATATTCGTGCCTCCGCCAGCATCCAAGCGGTCGATCGCGTCGCGGATAGCGTGGGCATCCGACGCGCTCTTCATCTCGCTGACGACGTACGGCTCACCGTCGAATGCGACGAGTCCGATCTGGTCTTGCCCGCCGAGAATCTCCACGGTCGACCTCGCCGCCTGGCGTGCGAGTGCGATCGGCACGCCGGTCATGCTGCCGGACTTGTCGAGGACGAGGACCATCGCGAGCGACGGCTTTTCCTTCTCCTTCTCGAAACGCGACACGAGCGGCAGAACATCCTCGACGGGAGTCCTGTAGTACCCTCCGAGGCCGAAGCTGCTGTCCGACCCGAGCATCGCGAGTCCGCCGCCGAACTCCGACACGTATTTCTCGAGAAGCTCCATCTGCCGCGACGTGAGGCTCGTTGCCGCGAGGTTCGCGAGGACGATCGCGTCGAACGCGAGAAGGCCGGCCAGAGTGTCGGGAAGGCCGTGTTCCCCGCGTACGTCGACCTCGAGCTCCTGCTCCCGCAGCGCTCGCGCGATGGGGCGCATGTCGCGAGGCTTCTCGTGCAGGATGAGCACGCGCGGCTCGCCCCGCACGGTCACCGTCGCGGTCGAGCGGTTGTTGATCGCGAAGTGGTCCTTCTCGGCGATGAGCTCGGCCGTCCACACGCTCGATCCGCTCGTTCGCATCTCGACGTCGAGCCGTACCGTGTTGTCCGCGTTCGGATCGAGCTCGACATCTGTTTCGGCGACGGACACACCCCGGTGCAGGATGCGCAGCCGAGCAGCGGTCCTCGCGTTCGTCGCCAGACGCGCGGTCATGCGCACGATCTCGCCCCGAAACGCCACCGGCGTGCTCGCCTCGAGTGACAGCACCGCGGCCTCCGGAACGGACAGCCCGGCGATCCTCTCGAACGAGATGTCGACACCCTCCTCGCGCAAGGTGTCGATCGCACTCGCGAGCTCTCCTTCGGTCTCCTGGCCGTCGCTGAAGAGGACGACGCGATGGGCCTTGCCCGCCGGGAACGCCGCACGAGTGCCGAGAAGCGCGCGGCCGAGGCGGCTCGCACTGCGGAAACGATCGTCCGCGATTCCCTCCCGCCAGCTCTGCAGGGTCTCCGCGAGCTGCCGCGGCTCGTAAGCGCGAACGCCGTTCGCCACGGCGAAGAGGGACCAGCCATCCCGCGCGCCGAGGGCGGCGATGTGCCGTTCGATCTCATCGCCGGCTTCCTCGGCCGCCGCGAGGTCGATGGACTCCGAGACGTCGACCAGGAACACGACGTGGAGGTCGCGGCTCTCGGTCGAGACAAAGGGCCGGCACAGCGCGAGCACGAGAAGAGCGACCGCGGCACACCTCGCGGCGAACGCCGCGATCCACAGCGCCCGCGGCCGCTCGACCAAGCTGAAGCGCAGGCCGACGGCGAGTATCGCGAGGCCGAGCAACCACCAGAGAGGTTCGAAAGAGACGATCTCCATCACGCTACCCGACCTTGCGACGCTGATAGAGGAGGCTCTCGACGACGAGGACGACGAGCGCGAGTTGCAGCAAGATGGACGCGGGCCGCGGCCCGTGCTCGATCGGTCGGCTCGAGTCAACCGTCGCGGCGTTGTCGAGCAGCGTCTCCTCCGCCGCGAAGAGGCTGCTGCCGACGGCCCAGTGTCCGGACGCGTTGGACAGCTCCCAGAATCCTGTCCGCTCGAGCGGTCCGAACGCGTCGCCGTCGAGCTCGCCACTCAGGCCGCCGGGATCCCTCACGCGCGTGATCTCTCCGTCGCGAGCGCCCGGAACGCGCAGCGCTCTTCCCGTCGGATACGACGCGGCGAGACCCTCTTCGCGTCCGATGAGGTGTGTGACAGCGCCGTGCACCAGCACCGGAAACCACGCGCTGAGGAAGAACTCGGCCAGGCGGGGATCGGTGTTGAAGACGCACGCACCACGGCCCTCGCGGTGCGCGACCCATACGAGAGGCACCCCGTCCTCGCTCTCGACGACGACGACGGCCCCCGGAGGTGCCTGGCACCGGCGAGCGCCGGCGAACGGCACGCCGAGAGCATCGCAGTACCGCACGACGGGGTGGTCGGCCGTGATGACGCGTGGAACGACCCTGTCGATCTCGTCGCCCAGATCTTCCCACCAGGGCGAATCACCTTCGGGAGCGAAGATTACCGCGAGCTCGGCGTCCGGATCATCGCCTGACGCGATGACCACGGCGGCGGTCGACGGCTCGCCAGCGTCCGGCGGGGCGTCGTCGGACGTCGGAGTCGTATCGATCAACGCGAAGCCGTCGGACGACTTTGAGAACGCCAGCACGGTGTGCTCGAAGAAGTACGGGTTGTCGGCGACGACGCGCACCGGAATCGGTCGCGGCTCGTGCACCACGAGATGCGCGACGTCGTCGAACCCCAGCCGGTCGGCGTGCGCGGTCGTCACGCGAGCCAGCCACCTGCCGGTCTCGGCGCCTTCGACGTGGTAGACCTCCGGCGGGTTCACGCCGGGAACGACGCGCACGGGAATCACTCGCGCGATGCGGCCATCGTCGGCATGCGATAGCGTCACCTCCGCGTCGATCGCGTTCGGGAATGACGACGCGAGCCGGAAGTAGAAGCCGAACCGGCCGCCGCTTCCGGGGAGGCGCTCGAGATCGCATGACACGATGCCGACGTTGTCGAGCGGCTCGCCGATCTTGCGCAGCTCCACCGCGTCGGGAAGCACGCCTTGGTCGAAGCCGCCGTCGGAAAGGAGAAGGACCCGGTGCGCCTCCGAGCCCAGGCTGTCGCTCGACAGCTGCCGAAGCGCGGCGGGATCCAGCGGCAGCTGCGCCCCGTCGATGTCTTCGATGGCAGCGAGCAGATCGCGCGGATTGTCGGTCAGGTGCGAACGGTAGGACAGGGCCGAGTCGACGGTCGCGACGGCCGCGCGCTGGTGGCCATCCATCGCGCGCACGATATCCGCGGCCACCTCCTTGGCCGCTTCGAGGCCCGGCGCGCCGGCGTCGCCCGCGCTCATGCTCGCGCTGCGGTCGATGACCAGAAGGAAGTCGCCGCTGTCGTCCTCGCCGAAGCGAGGGGCCGCGAGGGCCAGCACGACCGCGGCGAGTGCGGCGATCAAGAGCAGCAGGCTCAGGACGTCGCGCAAGCGGTGCAAGAGCCGGTTCGCGCGCTTCTCGCTCAGGATCGTCTCCCACAGGAAGAACGCGGTTGTCGGCCGGCGACGCGGACGTACCTTCAGGAAGTAGATCGCGACGAGGGGGACGGCGCTCAGAAACGCCCAGAGGAACGCGGGGCTCAGGAACGTCATGCGATCAGCCCGCCTCGCCGGACGATTTCTTCGATGGCGCGATCGAACGGCACGTCGGGTCGGGTGTTCGCCAGTCCGATGCCCCGGCGCGCGCAGCACGTCGCGAGGCTGTCGTTCCAGTCGCGTACGGCCGTCTCGAAGAGGCTGGCCTCGCGCGGCGACACGGTCACTCGTCGCGTCTGGCCCGTCTCCACGCACTCGAGGTCGACGTCTCCCTTCCACGTACAGTGCGTGTCGTCGTCGTCCTGGACGCTCATGCAGAATACGTCGTGCTTGCTCCAGAGCAGGAAGCTCAATCCGTCTTCGAAACCTCCCGGGAAGAAGAAGTCCGAGATGACGATCACGACGCCGCGGCGGCGGTGCCGCGCCCGGAACTCGCGCGTGCAGGCCGTGAAGTCGCTGTCGCTGCCTGTGGTCGTCGCGTCTTCGAGAGCCTGCAAGAACTGCATGGCCTTGCCGCGTCCCCTGCGAGGCTCGAGCAGCGTGCGCAGCTGGTCCGACATGCTGTACAGGACGACCTCGTCATGCGTGTTGAGAGCGATGTATCCGAGTGCCGCCGCAAGCTGCTTCGCGTAGTCGAGCTTCCGCCCCATCGACTGACTGCAATCGAGGAAGAGGTAGATCGTCGCGTCCTCTTCGGTCTCGAACAGTTTGATGACGAGGCTCTCGAAGCGGGCCTTGACGCGCCAGTCGATCGCGCGGAGGTCGTCGCCGAGGGTGTACTCCGCGTAATCGGCGAACGTCACCCCGGATCCCTTCTTGGTACTCCTACGATCAGCCTGGAGGCTTCCACCGAGCACCTTGCGCGTCAGCAGGTAGAGCGACTCCAATCGGCGAATGAAGGCGGGATCGGTCAGCATCACGGGGCGCTCGTCAAGGGCCGTTGCATAGCGTCACTCACGCGCTCCGCGTTCTCACGGCAGCGATGGCGCTTCGGATCAGCTCGTCGCGCTGCACTCCTGCGCTCTCGCCCTCGAAGCTCAGAATCAACCGGTGGCGCAACGCGGGAAGCGCCGCCGCGTCGATGTCGTCGCGTGCGACGTGATAGCGACCATCGAGAAGAGCCCGCACGCGCGCCGCAGCGAGGATCGCCTGTGCGCCGCGAGGCGACGCTCCGTGGCGGACGTACTTGGCGACCTCTGCGGATGCGTTGCGATCTTCGGGGTGCGTGCCGCGTACGACGGCGACGAGATAGTTCTCGATCGACTCTTCGATCGGTACCTTGCGGAAGACCCTGTTCATCGCGAGGATCTCGTCGCCCGTCGCTACGGCGCGGACGATCGGTGAAGTCGAGCCGCCGGTGCGCCGCAGAATCTCGACGTACTGACCATGGTCGGGGAGAGCCACATCGAGCTTGAAGAAGAAGCGGTCGAGCTGCGCTTCCGGCAGCGGGTACGTGCCGTCTTGCTCGATCGGGTTCTGCGTCGCCAGCACGAAGAACGGGCTCGGCAGCAGATGCGTCTTCCCGGTCACGGTCGCGGTCCGTTCCTGCATCGTCTCGAGCAGCGCGGACTGTGTCTTCGGCGTCGCGCGGTTGATCTCATCGGCGAGGAGGACGTTGCAGAACACCGGCCCCGGCTGAAACTCGAGCTCCCTCTCCGCGCCGCGCTCGACGAGGAAGTCGCTGCCGACGATGTCGGCCGGCAGGAGGTCCGGCGTGAACTGGATCCTGCGGAAGCTCAGCTCGAGGGTGCGGCTCAACGTCGTCACGAGAGCCGTCTTGCCGACTCCCGGCACGCCCTCGAGCAGCACGTGGCCGCCGCAGATCACGGCGATCAAGACGTTTTCGACGATGGCTTCCTGACCGACGATGAAGCGTCCGATCTCGCTACGGATGCGCTGAAACGTGCTGATGAAATCCTCGACGTCGCGATCGACGCCGGCGGCCGCCTGCTGGGTCATTCGTTCGGATTCCCCTCTTCGTCGCGGCTCTCGTCCGCTTCGTGGATGTTCTCGAAGTACTCCCTGACGCCGTCGCGGACGTCGTCGGGAACGTCTTCACGCGCGACGAACGACTCGAACTGACGTCGGAAGTCGCGCGGTCGCGCGGTCGCCGCGGCGCTGCTCGTGCCGCTGCCGTCGTCGGCCGACTCGACCGTCGTGACCGAAGGCCCGTCTCCCTTGATGCCCTTGAGTGCCGTCGTCTGGCCGTTGTCGTCGGCGGGGGCGACGCCGTCGCGCTCGGTTCGCTCGCTCCCCTCGCCGGCCTGCACTCCGCCGCGCGCTCGAGACGCCGTGCGGGCGAGCTCTTCGGAAAGCGAGTTGCCGTCACGGCTGCCGCGACACAGGTAGCCAGAGCAGGAGGCGAGCTTGCGGCGCATGCGGGCGAGCCGCTGGCGCGTCGTCTTGCGCGCTGCGAGACGCCGCAACGTGTCGCCCAGACGCGATAGGCGACGGTTGACGCCGCTGCACTTCGAGTCGCACTTGGCGAGCTGTTCCGCGTCGCACTGGCCGTCCTGCTTCTCGTCCTCGCGCAGCTTCTCGAGGAGGCGCTCGAGGTCCTCCGCCTCACGCTCGAGAGATTCGAGGAGGTCCGCGAGCTCGTCGGCAGCGTCTTCGTCGGTCGGTTCCGTCGCGGGCTTCTCCTGCCCGGCGGTGCCGTCCGCGCCCTCCTGGGCTCGCGACGAGCTCGAGCTTTCGGAGCCGGTCGCAGCGCCGCTCGAGCCGCTGCGCGACGTACGCGCCGGCTTCGCGTCATCGCCGGAGCGGGGCAGGCGTTCGGGATTCTCGCTGCCGCGCGTCGACGCATCGAGCGATGTCTCGTTCTTTCTGCGCAGCCCCTTCGCTTCCGCAGATCGTTCGCGGTGCGCGCGGGCCGCGAAGGCCATGCGTCGCGCCGCGGCGCGAAGCCGGGCGAGGTCTTTCTGCCGCGCGGTCAGCGGCTTCTTCGGATCCTGCTCGAGCTCCCCGAGCTGCTGCGCGGCCTTGCGATACTGCTTCTTCTGCAGCGTGACGCCGAGCTTGCGGGCGTCCGGGAGCTTCTCGAGCTCGCGGGCGACCGCGGCCAGGAGCCGTTCCTGCTTGGCCGTCTCGAGGCGCTCCGAACGTTCGCTCAGGCGCTTCTCGAACCGTGCGTACTGCCGGAGAGCCTCGTTGCGGTCTTCCGTGTTGTCGAGACTCTCGACCCACTCGCGCAGCTCCGAGGCGCGCAGGATTTCCTCCTCGTCGTCGTCCTTCGCTGCCTCGATCGCCTCGCGCTCGACCTCATCGGCGAGGAGCTCGTTGATCTCCTCGGTCCTTTCTTGCGTCGCGATCCGCTCCTGCCGCTCCTCCATGACGCGCGGCGAGTCACCTCGCAGCCCGAGCAGGGCGGACGCGAGCACGAGGACGAGCGCGACCGAGAAGAGCCGCAGCGCGGACTTGCCGCGAATGTCGCCGACGCGGTATCCCGCCACGTCGAACGCGGTACGCTGCGCCTGGAGCTCGTAGACGCCGTCGTTGTTTCCGGAGGCAGCGAACGAGCGCGTCGATCGAACGCCGTCCTTCAGGGCGAAGAAGTCATCGGCGAACAGCGCCGCGCGTTCCGCACCGACGCGTCGCAGGCTCCACGCGACGATCGCCGCGAGAGCGGTCGCTGCGAGGACCGTCGGATACCACACGACGGGCACGCGATGACCCGAGGCGACGTAGACGAGCGCGATGGCCAGCATCGCGGCGCTCCCGAGACCGAGGCTCCACGCGAGGGTCTGCCACCAGGCCCGACGGTTGAGCCTGCGTCGAACTCGGTCGACGAAGCGATCGACGCGGGCGCGGGATCGATCAGGTTCGTTCATGGTCGTCAATCCGCCTTCGATTCGGGCTTCGCTGCCGGGGCCGTCTTCTCCCCGGCGTCCAGCTTGGTCAGCAACGAGCTGCGCTCCGCCGCGTGCTCGGGGCTCAGCCCGTCGACCTTCAGAGCCTCGAGGGCTGTCTTTGCCTGCGCTTCGCGACCGTGCTCGATAAGGATCCGCGCCTTGGCGAGCGTCCACGTGCCGCGGCGGAAGTTGCTCTTCGCGCCGGCCGCCTCGAGACCCTTGTCATAGTACGCGATGGCGCGTTCGACGTTGCCGGCGCGTTCGTGCAAGGCCGCGAGCTCCCGCCACGCCCAGCCGCCGCGGGGGTGCGCCTCGGCGAGAGGTTCACCGCTGCCGACGAGCTCCGCTTCGGTCAGCACGTGTCCCTTGACGAGCGTCGCAAACAGCGCGCGTGTGTTCACGGCCCCGCGAAGAAGCGGCGTGGCCGCGACGTCCGAAAGCACTCGGGTCCGGATCTCGAAAGGCAGCGATTCGTCGCGGGCCAGGGTGCGGATCAGAGCTCTGCGCAGCGACGTGGCGCTGCGTGTGATCGTCGCACGGAACTCTTCCGAGACGCTCTTCTCCCACTCGGCGAGATCCGCACGGCGTCCGGCGACGATCCACGCGAGGAGGCACGTACGGAGACTCGGACCCGAAATCCAGTCACAGGCCCAATCCGGAAGCTCGAGCAGGCGCCGGCAAGCGGGAAGCAGCTCCTCGAGAGGCACGGCGCGTTCTGGCGACCACGACGCGAGACGTTCCTCGACGACGCGCCGGACGACCTCCACCAGCGACGAGACGCCGTTCGAGAGCTCGTACTCGTTGTCGCCGTCGTGTCTCGCGAGCAGGCTGTCGAGCTGCGTGTACAACGGCGCGAAGTCCCCCTGGCGCAGTCGATTCTCGACGTGCGCCAACACGACCGAGACCTGCGGCGCGTTCAGCTCGTCGTCGTCGAGGAGGACGAGAGCGGCGAGCTGCAGATCCGCTGCGACCTCGGCGAGGGCGTCTCCCGCGATTCGCGCTGCGGCGGGCTCCACCGCGAGGATTCCGAGGATCCGCGCCCGCATCGCGCCGCCGAGTTTCGGTTCCGCGACGACTTCCCGCGCGAGTTGCGCCATTCGCGCCGAGCGGTCTTCCTGCGTTTCGCTGGCAGCAGTGCCGTCCGTCGCGTCCGAGTCCGGCGGATCGGGCAAGGTGGCGAAGAGAGCCCGCGCGAACCGCTTCCGCGCCGGCCGCGACGTCGCGTCGACGAGCGCGGCGACGCGCGCGGCGACCTCCTCGTCGTACACGAGACGAGTCACGCTCGCGAGGCTGTTTCCGTACATGCGATCCCGGGCGATTCGTTCCGTATCGTGGTGTGGAATCGTGCGCCAGGTGCTCTCGAGCATGCGGCGGACGACGTCGATGCGTTCGTGGCGCAGAAGCGTCACGCAGGCATCGAGCGATTCGCCGAACTCGCCCTCGCAGTCTCTCAGCAGACGTCCCGTGGAGCCGGCGTCGCCGCTCTCGAGGAAGATCTGCAGGAGCAGGAGCGAGTCCTTCGATTGCCGGTATCCGCCCTGCTTCTGTCGCCGTGCGCGCCAGCCGGAGCCGAGTCGTTTCGCGTGCTCCTCCCACTCCTCGTCGGCTGCGCGCTTCGCGAACGCGGTGAGTATCGGCGTCGCGCCGTAGGTCGAGCGACCTTCCTTCCACGTCTGCGCCAGCGTGGCGACGCTTGCCGACACGAGTTCCTTCGACGGTGGCTCGATCTTCCCGCACACGAATGCCGCGACGGTCAAACGGCATCCGAGGGGCGTCTCGGCGTCCTCGAGGATCGCGCGGTAATGCGTCTCGACCAGTCGCTTGACCTCGAGGGTCTCGGGCGTCGTTTTTCTCGACTCCAACCACTCGATCCGCGCGACGGCGACGATTTCATCGACGAGCTCCGCGGCCACCGACTCGCCGCCTGGCGTCCGTCGCACGGTCTCGGCATCCCACTGACGGGCCGCGTCGGTCGCCTCCGCCCCCATCTGGTCGAACCCCATCGAGAACGCTTGGGCTAGCGCCGGAACACATCGGGCGACATCCGGATCGAGTGCCGCGGAGCTCTCGTCGCGGGCCAGCGCGATGGTGAGCTGCGACAGGAGTCCTCACAGCGCGGCGAGTCGCGCATCACGCGTGCCGGAGTTGATCTCGGCGCTGCTGCCGAGCGCTTGGCGAACGGCAGCGGAGCACGCATCCAGGATGTTCGCGGCGCTCTCGGCGACCGCGGGAACTCGCACGATGGCGGCGAACGCGAAGCCGACGGTGTCGAGATCGCCCTCCGACAGGAGCTCTCGGACGACGCCCGCGGGGAAACTCCGCAGCTCGCGACGGCCGACGCCCGAGCGGCGCACGCCCTTCTCCCAGAGCTTCGTCGCGTGTTCGAGAGCCGCGAACGCACGGTCGCGATCCGAGCCGACGACCGGCCGTAGCGCGTCGGCGACGTACTCCGGGAAGTCGTATGTCTCGACGTCCAGATCGCGCAGCCGCTCGGTCTTCTCCAGGCGTGTGAGGGCGGACTCGGTCTCGCCCGACAGGGTGCGCTTCGTCCACTCGAGCGCCGCGCGCGCGGCGTCGCTGAGCTTCGCGCTTTGACGGCTCGCGCGGGCCTGTCGAGCGGAGCTCGACAGGCCCGCTACGAATCGCGCGATTCTCTCGCGATGTTCCGGCGGCAGTGCGTCGATTCGGTCGCTCCAGCCGGCGATGTACTCGAGATGCGCGTTGGGCATGTCGTCCCCGAGAAGCGCGACGACCAAGCCCTGTCCGAACGTCTTCTGCTCGCGCGCGGCGAGCGCCTTGCGGACCGCCGAACGCGACGCCGCGTGCTTTTCCGGGCGCTGGGCCAGCCAGGCGACGATCGTCCCGAGCACGGATTCGTCATCGCCGAGATCTTGCGCGTACGTTCGGAACTCGTCGAGGGGGCCGAGGAGCGGCGATTCCTCCAAGAAGGCGACGACCTCTTCGACGGTGTCGAGCGAGTGGATCCGCACAGTCAGAGAGCTCGACACCTCCCAGCGGTATTGCCTCTCCTTCGCGCCGAGTGCATCGAGCGAGTCCAGGGCCGGGAACGTGAGTCCGGTCTCGCGGATGCACATGACCAGGAAGGCGAAGTAGGCCTGGATGCGCGCGTTGATGCTTCCGCTGCTGAAGGACGACGAATCGAGGTGTTTCGCGACGAGCTCGGCGCGGTACTCGTGGGGGGGCGCGCCGCGCGCGGCCCGCTCCTCGGGCGGCCCGATCCACAGTGCGGCGAGCTTCTCGAGGAAGGCCGCGGCGGCCTCCGTACCGCCGTCGGCAGCGCGCATGCGAGCCCACTCGGCGAGGAACCGCGGCGACTGTCGTCCGAACATCACCGTGCTACCGGCCTTCTTCGCTCGCTCGAGCACCCAGGGCTCGAGGTCGATTTCGAGCGCGCGAAGCGACCAGATGCCGATGACTTTCGAGACGGGCGCGTCCACGGCGATCGGTATCCGTTGCCGCTTGTCCGCGCGTTTCAGGTGCCGCTTCGCCGTCTCGATGAAATCCTCGGGCGCGCAGCGGTGGAGGTCGACCTCGGCGCGCAGCTCCTCGAGACAGGCCTTGTTCTTCGCGGTCTCGAGGGCCGGCAGGAGCTCGTTCTCGATCGTGGCGAAGTCCTGCGCCTTCCACGCGCGTCGCACGAGGAACTCGGCCGCGCTCAGACGCTCGACCAGCTCGACGCGGGGGCCTCCGTATCCGAAGTCCATGGCGTTGATCATCGCGTTGATATTCGGCGCACTCGGAGCGCGCGCCGATTCGGCGAGAAGGACCCTCTGCGCGATGCCGGCGAGCTCGTCGTCGGAGGGGCCCTCACCGCCGGCCCGCGTCGCCGAGAGCAGCCGCCAGAATCCTTCGCCCGCCACCTGCGGAATCGTCAGCGCCCGGCGACATACCAGGCCGTGCAGTCGTCGTCGCTCGGCGTCGATCTTCGCGACGCGGGCATCGGGTTTCCGCGCCGACGAGTCGTCCTCGGACGCCGGCTTCGTGTCGGGCTTCGCGGGACGAGGCTTCGCGTAGAGGTGGGGCAGCCTGTCCTCCTCGTCGTCGAAGCCGCTCATGTCTTCGAGGTTCCCCGATGCGAGCAAGTCCAGAACCTCGCCGACCCACGACAGGTCGGCGTCCTCGGGCGGGCCGAGCCCGAGGTAGCGTTCGGCGGTCTCGATGAGACGAAGCACCCGCTCGTGGTCGGCATGCTCGACGTAGCCCAGCTTTTCCTCGATCGCCAGGCTGACGAGTCCGTGGTCGCGCTTGCGGATCGATCCGAGAAGCTGTGCGGCAGCGTCCGGGTCTTCGCTCGCGACGAGCAGCGCGAGGCGCACCCTGACGATCGACTCGTTCGGGCGCATCTCGAGCGCGCGTTCGTACGACGTGCGTGCGCGATCATCGTACCGGAGCATCTCGCATACGCGGCCGAACTGAGCGAGCTTGCGGGGCGTCGCGCTCTCGCCGGGATCGATCGCCTCGAGCACCTTCTCCGCGAGGTTCCGAGAGACGATGAAGTCGGCAAGCGTATTGTCGTCGACGTTTCCGAGCGCGACACCGGAGCGGGGGGCGTTCGCTGCGCGCGCCATGCTCTCGAGCTCTCGTGCCGCGGTTCTCACCGCCGCGTCGGTCTTGCCCTCGTCGATCTGCTCGATGAGTCGTTGGTACTGCCGGCCACCACCGTAGACGCCCGCTGCAGTGATCGACGATGTCGACGCGGCAGCCGGCCCCCGCCTCTTCTCGAACGTCTCGGCCTCCTTGTCGAGGCCGAGCTCCTCGAGCGCGCTCAGGAGCGTCTCGCGCTCCTCGCCGCCGAGTGTTGCGCGGCGCAACCGCAGAGCCGCCTTGCGCCCCGCGTCGAGAATCGTCTCGCTGTCACGATGATCGAGCGCCCACGCGACCAACGCGCCGTCGATGGCTCGGCGCGTCTGTGCGGTCATCGGCAGGTACGACGCCTTCGTCAGGAGCGTCGTCGCCTCCTCGTGTCGGTCGAGGCTCGCCGCTCGACCGGCCGCGAAAAGGAAAGCGTCGATCGATGGCTGCTTCGAGGCGAGCAGCGCGTCGATGTTCGCCTGAACCTCGTCGTCCAGTTCAGCGGCGTGGGCCAAGAGGATCCGGAGCTCCCGATCGCGGACCGTGTCCAGTACTCCGGCCACGGCATCGGATTCGAAACGGATCTGGTCGCCGAACGGATTGCGCTCGGCCCCCAGCAGCGCAGCGACTTGTTGCGGAAAGCCCGGCAGAACCCGCGGCGGGAATCCCAGGGGCGCGACGAGGCCGCCCGACGACCTCGGTCCGAAGAGCATCGCCTGCGCGTTCGGAGCGGCGCGCTGGCCGCTACGGCGCCACTTGTCGACTTCGTCGTCGAGGAAGCGCACGAACGCCGACGGGTGCCCGTCGCCCTCGCCCGCGAGAGCCGCCGCGACGACGAAGAAGATCCAGCCGCCCACCTGCTGTGAGACGGTCGACTTCGGGTACCACGCGAGGAGCAAGCTCTTCAGACGGCCGCGGAGCTCTTCCGACAGCTCGGCGGCCGATGGCTGGAACCCTCCGATGCCGAGGAGGCCGCTGAGCCCCATCGTCGTGAAGTAGCTCGGGCGCTCGATGCGATCCGTGAGCTCGAGCGCGCCTTCGAGCACGGGGACGCCCTCCTCGCCCGCCCGGGCTGCCGCGAACGCCGCGAGGAGCGCGAGCTGCGGCCGCGACTCCCTGAACACCTCGTAGGCCTTTTTCGCCTGCTCGACCTCGACTCCGTCCGCCTCCCACATGTGGTTCAGCGTCCACAGCGCGATCACGCTCTCGTTGTCCGGGTGCTGCTCGAGCAGATCGTCGACAGCGGACGTCATCTCCTGCTCGCTCGACGCGCTCGCCAGGAGCAGGTCGACGTCGACGCCGCGCTCGGCGAGCTCTCGTCGCAACGCTCTCCGATCATCGTCGTCCAGATCGCTCGCGATCGTGATCAGGTGTGCGAGTGCGAAGCCGCGGACTTGCTCGATCGCGGCCGGCATCGGGATCGCGGCCTGCCGGCGCGATGAGCCTGCGCTCGGCCAGGAGATTCCTTGGCCGCGCGCGCGATAGCTGTACACGTAGGTACGCAGCCACGAGAGCTCCATCCACTCGACGGCGGCGGGCGGCACGAGCGCGCGGAATTCTTCGATGTAGCCCGTCCAGGGCATGGGGACGGCGCCGCCCGGAGCCCGGCCCGGGATCTCCCGGTCGCTTTCGAGGACGCGCAGGAAGACGGAGGCCGCGGCCGCCTCGCGCTCCTCTTCTTCGAGCGCGACGGCGTGGAGGAAGAGCAGGCGGTAGTCGTCGGGATGGCGCTCGACATGCTCGTCGAGGAAGGCCACGGCGCGCGACCAATCGCCCGCGCCGAGCATCGTGTCGGCGACGCTCTCGATCGCGCGAGGATCGCTGGACGCTCCGCCGGCGAGCTCGAGGAGGATGCGGTAGCCCTCGTCTTCGTCGCCGATCGACAGGTGAATCCGCGCCATCCGCTGGCGCGTGCGGTCGCTCGGGTCGAGAGGGAGAGCGCGGCGCAGCGTCGACAGCGCCCGCTCCGGCTCGTCCTCGGCCTCCTCGATGCGGGCGATCTCGTGCAGGAGCGACACGTCGCTCGACTTGATCCGCGAGGCCTCGAGCAACGCGTTGCGTCGATTCTCGTAGTCGCCAGCGATGCGGTGGACCTCCGCGAGAGCGAGAAGCGGCAGTATCGACGTGCGGTTCGTTCGCCGGCGTTCCTCGAAGCGCTCGATGAGCTGGGCCGTCCTGCCTTGAGATTCCGCGCTCTCCGCGAGGGCTCCGACCCAACGCAGGCGGCTGGACAGGTCCTTGCCCTCCTCGTAGAGCCGCCAGTAGATTCGTTCCGCGTCGACCGGCGACCCTCCGTCCGTGTATCGCTGTGCGAGCTTGCCGAGGATCAGCTCGTTGCCTTCGAACTGCTGGTGGGCGACGCGCAGCACGTCGGTGGCTTGGCGCTGCCGGCCCGCCAGAGCGAGGAGGCGAGATTCCGTCAGCCACGGGTCGACGCTTCCCGGCGACAGCCGCTTCCAATCGGGGATCGCCGCGAGCGCGGCGTCGAGCTCCCACGCGCGTTCGTGGAACTCGACGACCTTGCGAACATGGACCGACTTCCGTCCGCCGGGAAGCCGAACCAGGCGCTCCGCGGCCCGAGCCGCGCTCGTCCAGTCGCCCCTACGTCTGTGGAGTCGGATCTCTTGGCTGGTCGCGAGGACGGCGTCGCCTTCGGGAACCGCGGTCAGGGCCTTCTCGGCCGCGACGGGATCGCCGCCGCGCTCGAGGAGCTCGGCCAGCAGACAGGTCTCCTGGACGGTGAGGTCACCCCGTCTCTTCTGCAGCTCGGCGAGTACCTTCGTATCCTCACCCGCTTCGGCCGCGATCGTCGCGGCCCGCGCGACCGCGCGGTCGAGCTCGGAGGGCACGTTCGCGAGGCGCAGTGATGCGCGTGCCCATGGTATGGCCGCGTCGAACTCGCGAACGTGCATCGCGAGCGAGCACAGTTCCGAGAGGAATAGTCGGTCGGTGGAGAAATCGTCGATCCGTTCGCGCAGGAGATCGAATGCGCCGCGATGCTCGTCGCGTGTCGTCATCGCTCGCGCGATCCGCAGCAGCCGCGATCGGTCCGCGTCTTGCGCCTGAGCGCGCCAGATCGCGAGGGCCTGCTCTCTGCGGTCGATGCGATGCAAGAACGCGGCATGAGCCTCTTGCGCAGAGGCGCTCTCCGGAAACGCCTTCGTCAGCGCAGCGTACGTGCGCTCGGTTTCCTCCGACAAACGGTACGCTTCGAACAGCCGTGCGATGCGAAGGTACGCGCGCTCCGACTTGTCCGAGCGCTCGAGGTAGTTCGATAGCGCGCTCGACGCGGAGGTCGCGTCGCCGCGGGCATTGTGTAGCGCGGCGAGGCGAAGCAGCAGGTCGACGTCGTCGGGGTATTGTTCGGCCAACGCTGTGAGTTGCTCGATCGCCTCGTCGCCCTTCTCGATTCGTGCGAGAAGATCAACGTAGGCGAGGCGATTCGCCCGGTCGCCCGGCGTCAGGCGGAGGATCGTGCGGAACGCCTCGAGCGCAGCGTCGCTCCTGTCGATCTCGGCGAGCAAGATGGCGTGCTGGCGGCACAGCGCCAGACGTTTCGGCTCCTTTTCGCGCGCGGCCTTCCAGAACTCGCTGAGCCCTTCGAGGTCGTCCTCGCGACGGAAGACGCGGTCGATCTGGGCCAGGATCTCGCCTTCGATCCAGGTGCCGTGACCGACCTTCTCGAGCGCCTGCGCATAGGTCGCGACCGCCTTCTTGCGCTGTCCCGCGCGTTGGTGGATGTCGCCGATGCGCATGCGACGAAGCACCGCCCTGTACGGATCGTCGGTCCGTTCGAGAAGCGCGGTCGCCGTCGTGAGAGCCTGCGCGTGAAGGCCCTCATCGAGCTGCAGCTCGACGACATCCTCGTAGAGGTCCTCGTCGTCGGAGTGAGAGGCGAGCAGGGCCGTCCAGACTTCCAGCGCCTTCTGCGGCTGCGTGTTTCGCGCGTAGAGACGCCCCTGCAGCTTCGCGATGCGGATCGCGAGCTTCGCGTCCGGCTTCGCGTCGCGGGCGTGGTCGAGGTCCGCGAGTGCAGTGTCGAAGTCGAGACTGCGGGCTTCGACTTCGGCCTTGCGAAACCACACCTCCGCGTTGGCCGGGTCGCCCGCGAGCGCGGCGCGGAATTCCTCGAGAGCTCGGACGCTGTCGCCGTGCTTCGCGTGGAGAAACGCGAGGAGCAGGCGGTTCGCGACCGAAGGCTGTGCCTCGACGCGCGAGCTCAGGAATGACTCGAGCCCTTCAACGGTCCCGGTGTCGAGGAAGGCGTCGTAGAAGCGATCGAACAGATAGCCGGGGTTCGGACGTTTCTCGAGCGCGGCGTGGTACCGCTGCGCCCTGGCGTTCGGCTCCTCGCTGTGCCCGGGCGACGACAGCATGAGCGCTGTCATGACCGTGAGACAGAACACGGACATGGACGTCGTAAACCCACTACCAGCCATCGTATCGCTCCTACAGACGGCTCGGCGCCGTCATGATCGTCGGGTTTCTGAGAACTGCTACGGCGGAAGGCCCCTTCGAGAGTGCTCCTGAGGGCGGCTCTCCATCTCTCTCCGAACGGCCCTCAGCATATCATCGTACCCGGCGCGCGTGGAACGGTTTCCTGCGCGCTGCCCGGCGGGGCGGCGGTCAGCAGCCCACCTCGCAACTCAGCGCGTCGATAGCTGGATCCGCGCCGCAACGTAACGGGCCCGGCGCGGCTGGCGGCGGGCCACCGAGGAACAGGTGGGTGAGGAGCCCGATGGCATCGGTCAAGAGGATCACGCCGTCGTCGTCGACGTCCGCCGCGTCGAGACACGGAGGCTCCGGATTTCCGAGGAACAGGAAGCCGAGGATCCCCACGGCGTCGCTCACGTCGATCCGTCCGTCGTCGTTTGTCTCACCGCGCCGGAACGCCACGAGGTCAGCGTTGACGACGATTGTTCCATCGTACAGTTCGAGCGCGTTGGGCGAATCTGTCCGGAAGCGCTAGCCCGACACGATGAATCGACGACACGGATGCGCTCCTCATCGAAGTCGAGAGAGAAGGCAAACCCGCGAACGTAGCCCGTCGATCGAATCGTCAGCGGAATCTCGGCGACGCCTCCAGGGTCACGTCGACCCGCCCCGTGACATCGCGGCCGCGCTCGGGCAGGATCGGGAACAGCGGCGATGGGCGCCGGTGGCGCCTTCGGTAGGCGGCGACGTAGCGCCGCGACGTGAACTTCGTTCCAGGTTCCGTGAAGCGTCTTGCAGTAGAGCACTACCGCGCGGCGGTGGCACGGCCGACTATCGCTGAGGCCCCAGACGAACATGTTGATCGACATCGGCTGCAATCTGACGAACCGGCGTTTCCGCCATGACTGGTCCGAAGTGGTCGACCGCGCGGCCTTGGCCGGCGTGAGCCAGATCATCGTCACCGGCACGAGCGTCGCGGCCAGCAAGGCGGCAGCCGACCTGGCTGCAGAACTTCCCGACACCCTTCACGCGACGGCCGGTGTCCACCCGCATGACGCGAAGGCTTTCGACGATGAGACGCTCCCGGCGCTCAGGCGACTCGCGCGGCGGGAGGAGGTTGTTGCTATCGGGGAATGCGGCCTCGACCACAATCGCGACTTTTCCCCGCGACCCGACCAGGCTCGGTGCTTCGATGCGCAGCTCGAGCTGGCGAGCGCGCTGAGCATGCCGGTCTTTCTGCACGAGCGAGACGCCCACGAGGCCTTCGTCGAGATCCTCGCGCCGCGCCTCGGTGCCCTGCCGGCGGCGGTCGTGCATTGCTTCACTGGCACGCTCGACGAGTTGCGGGCTTATCTGGACCTGGGTCTCTACATCGGGATCACGGGCTGGATCTGCGACGAACGGCGCGGTCTCGCGCTGAGAGAAGCCGTGCGCTTCATTCCGCTCGATCGAGTGCTCGCCGAGACCGACGCTCCCTTCCTGTCTCCCCGAGATCTGCGCCCCAAGCCGAAGGGCAACCGGAACGAGCCGGCGTTTCTACCTCATATCGTGTCCGCGCTTGCCGAGTGCATGAAGATCGACGTCGACGAGCTGGCTCAGGCGACGGCCGAGAACAGCCGGCGTTGCTTCGGGATCCCATGAGAGCTAGCGTCCTGTGCGGTGGGAGTCGCAGGGCCGCAACAGCCGCCTCAGCGCTGGCGATACGATTCGGCTCGCATCGCATCTATAGCATTCGACCTACCCCGTGACATCGCGGCCGCGGTCGGGCAGGATGAGAGCGTCGCACGGGCAGCGCTGCGCGGGCAGCTCGAGGGCGGCGAAGCTGGTTATGGTTTGCAAGGGCTCTTGTCCATGTCCCACTCACTTCGAACGATTCCAGCGGCTCTTCTCTGTTGGTCGAGCCTGCTGCTCGTGGCCTCGGTTTCAGTCGCCCGGAGTCCGGAACCGACCAGCAGGGGCGATCGGCGCGATAAGGACGACGACTCGAAGAAGGGGGCGAAGGCGAAGGGCGGCACGGTCGAGCGACCGCTCTACCAGCACGCGAACCTCGGACCGGAAGAGTGGGCGACATTGGCCGCGGTGGGGGATGGCGGTATCTGGATGTTCTCGACGACGCAGACGGCGTTGCGTCTTCGCGTCGACGCGGGCGACGGAGGAGGTTTCTCGGATCCGAAAGCCGTTGTGGAGCAGCATGACCTCGACAAGTGGCAAGCGGAGAGCCTCACAGCGGTCGAGGCGCGGGCCGGCGACGACGGCACGTGCCACGTCATCCTCCAGATGATGCCGTTGGCCAGTACCAGTCGCACGTTCCGGTACGCCCCCTTTTCCCAAGGCGGCGAGAAGCAGCGTGACTGGGTCCAGCTGACCGAGGCCAGCGGCGTCATCCCGTACAGAATGCCGTCATTCGGCCCGCTTCCAACGGGCGACGTGTGGATCGAGTTGTACGGATATCACATGCGGGAACGAGCCGCGGTGTTCAGCGTGGGAGTGTTCGGAAAGAACGGACTCCGTTCGGTTGGCGGCGGGCCCTCTCTCGCAAGACGCGAACGCCATTTCGTCGGTGTGGCTCCGACCAAGGCAAGAAGCCGTTTCCAGCTCCTGTACCATGACAATCTCGGCTTCTACTGGACGACGCTCACCGATACGAAGCCTGCCTCGGCGACCAAGCCTCGCAAGGGCATGTTTCTCCGGCGAGATACTCCGCTCTTCCACACGTCACGTCGAGGCGACGTCTATGTGCTGGGGTTCTACTCGACACGGCGCCTTCCCGGTCCCTCCAAGACGAAGCAGGAGCACTGGATCGGGCGCGGAAAGCCGGGGCGAGGTTTGCGCACGCTCATCACCTTGCGTTCCGAAAACTGGCGGCCCTACCTGTGGCGATTCGTCGAGTCTCCCGACGGCGCCGTCTACCTGTTCGGCGTCGCCTCGGAGAAGCCGGTCAAGGGAGTGCGTCTTGCACAGCTTGTTCATTGGCGACTCGATGGCCGACGACCGGGCAAGGCGATTCGCGCGACCGTCGCACTGCCCACGAAGGAGGGGGAGAACTGCCTCGCACTCGCATTCCGAGGCGAGGACCGGCTGGTGGCTGCGTGGAGAGGGTACGGAGGCCTCATGACGTGCGAGCTGGACGTGAGTTCGTCGCAACGTTGAGAGAGCTGCTCCTCCCGGGCGTCGAGTGGCAAGCCGCCGCAACAGCCGCCTCAGCGCTGGCGATACGATTCGGCTCGCATCGCATCTATAGCACCGAACCCACCCCGTGACACCGCGGCCGCGGTCGGGCAGGATCGGGTGATTGCTCGCTCGTTCTCGAAGCACCGGGCGGATTCTCGTGGTTGAGGTCCCAGAATGGACGATCCCTATCGTGCTCCGAAGAAGCGGTCCGGGAGAAGCCGCGCCGGCTCTGCCACCGGTATGCGTATGTCGGCTCCTGGCTTGCAGGCGGACAGCGTACCGGACCGGAACTACGCGACCGCCGTTCGACGGTACTTCTCAAGCTCTATCGACGTGCTTCTGGCCTTCGTGGTGGTCGGTATCCTCAGCGCCTGCGGTTTCCGCGAGGGCCGACTGGCGCTTGTTCCCCTCGGCTTCGTCGCGCTATACGCTCTCGTGTACGAGCCGGTTCTGACGAGCAAGCTCTGCACGCTCGGCCAGCTGATCACCGGTATTCGAATTCGATACGACGAGCTGGAACTCGACCGGATCGGGATCGTCGACGCATACGTGCGCTACGCGGCGAAGTACTTCCTTGGTGTCCTCTCCATACTGATCATCGCGTTCAATCCGAAGGGCAAGGCGATTCACGACCTGTTCGTCGGCTCCGTGGTCCTGCGGCGGAGGGGCGCATGGCGTTGGCTACCGACGCGGGCTCCCGATGGAGAACGCTCGGCCAGGGACAGCTCCTCGTGATGCCGAACGTGCAGCGAGTCGCGAGGTCCGTCGCTTTCTGCGATCGGCCACCCGTGACATCGCGGCCGTGGCGGGCAGGATTGGGGAGTGTGGCTCGAGGCCGCTTCACACACGCTGGTAGGACGGTCCAGCCCGCCCGCACCTTGCGGTTTGCGGGTCGCGGTGCGATTCGGTAGTCTGAGCGGACGTGGATTGCAGGCCCCAGTTCAGCCTTCCCTTCGCGATTGGAGAATTCAAAGTGCTCTGTAGTCGTGTGCAAGTCGCGCTCTGTCTCGGCCTTGTGTTGTCGTGTTCACTTGCCCTGGGCGAGGAGTGGACCCAGTTCCGCGGGTCCGACTACGGGCGGACGGCCGAGACGCAGGTCAACCCGGTGTGGGACGCGTCGACGGTCGCCTGGAAGACACCGCTGCCGGGCCGCGGCGCGTCGAGCCCCGTGTTGTTCGGTGATGTGGTCTACCTGACCGCTTACACCGGTTATGGCTCGACCCGCGGGAATCCCGGCAACGAGAGCGATCTCGAGCGTCACCTGTTCTGCATTTCGGTGGCCGACGGGAACGTCGTCTGGACGAAGGCCGTGCCGACCACGTCGCCAAAGAACCCGTACAACACCTGGGGCGTTGGCAGGCACGGCTTCGCCTCGAGTACGCCCGCCGTCGACAGGACCGGCATCTACGTCTTCTTCGGCGCTACCGGCGCGCTGGCGTTCAGCCACTCGGGCAAGGAGCTGTGGCGAACCGACTGCGGCAAGGGAGTGCATGTGTTCGGGGCGAGCAACTCGCCCGTGCTCTACAAGGACACTGTGATCATCAATGCCAGTGTCGAGAGCGGCGATCTGATCGCGCTGAAGAAATCGGATGGCAGCGTCGTGTGGCGCCAGTCGGGGATCGACCAGTCGTGGAGCACGCCGGTGATCTACTCGGCGCTCGGCGGCAAGACGGAGTTGGCCCTGTCGATGAAAGGCAAGATCCTGGCCTTCAACCCGGACTCGGGCGAGCCGATCTGGAACTGCGCGGGGATCGGCGACTACATCTGCCCGACTGTCACCGTGCAGGACGGAGTGCTCTACGCCATCGGCGGCCGATCGAACAAGACGATCGCGGTCCGCTCGGGCGGCAAGGGGGACGTCACCGAGTCGCACATCATCTGGCGGATCAGCAAGGGCTCGAACGTCTGCTCGCCCGTGTTCCATGACGGCCATCTCTACTGGAGCAAAGAGCAGAACGGCATTCTCTACTGCGCCGATGCCAAGACGGGCGAGATCAAGTATGAGCAGCGACTGACTCCGGAGTCGGGGCTGATCTACGCCTCGCCCCTGCTGGCCAGCGGTCGGCTCTACTTTTTGAGCCGCGAGAAGGGAATCTATGTGGTGGCGGCGAAGCCGCAGTTCGAGTTGCTCTCACACACCAGGATCGAAGGAGACGACTCGATCTTCAACGCGTCGCCTGTTCCCCTACCCGGCGGAGCCGTGCTGCTTCGCAGCGATAAGAATCTCTACCGGATGAAGCCGGCCGGCTGAGCCGACCTGCGGAATTCCGGAGTCTTGCGGCGCGTTCTTGGCCACAGACGCTGCGCGCCTTTCACGAGTACGGGACGATCCGCTCGCCCTTTTTCGTGAAGTCGGGATTCATGCAGCGCAGCCTCAGGAATCCGTAGTACGGATCGCCGCAGCGCACGTAGCGCTGCAAGAGATCGACGACGCGTGCCTGCCAGTGCCCTGGGACGATCGCGTTCGCGAGCACGCGGCTCGGGCGCGTCTCGATCTCTCGCCGGGCTGAGTCGAGCCGGCCGTGGATCGCGACGGCTGGTTCGAGCCGCGAGGCGAGCTCGCTGTCCGCCAACTCGACAAGGCGCACAGTGCGCTACGGCTCGGCCGAGCGCACGGGCATCGGAAGGCTCGGTGCCCGCAAGGCGAGCGAGCGGTAGGGCGCCGGGTCCGATCGCTGGATCTCTACCCAACGCTCCAGCGCCGCGGACACCTCGATGTTGATGCGTGCCCTCTCGCTGTCGGCGATGCGGCTCTCACCGCTCTCGAAGCGGGCCTCGGGGCGGTCCCGATCGGCGATGACGGCGAAGTACGAGCCCCAGCGCAGGATTCCTCAGTCTACAGCATCAGTGTTACTGCCTCGACCCGAACGGCGATATACTCTTCCAAGGGCCGCCAGCCTGGAGTTTCTCCCATGATGCCGATCCACTCGATACTCGTCCTGGTTGCATTACCGTGCCTGCCAGCTGCGCCGGATCAGCTCGTTCTACAGACCTCAGCTGAAGGTGACGAGCGGCTTCCCGTCCCGGTTCCTCTCGCTCGGAAGGAAGCCGAGAAGCTCGTTCGTCAGCTTTTCAAGGACGAATACGCTAAGGCGTTGTCAGAAAATAAGTGAGCCGATCCGACTACGGGCGAATCGTGTAGTTCCAGTCACCATGGAACGCGTTCGGTTTAATTTTGATCTCTGCCATTTGGTCGTCGGTGACCTTCACACCCTTTGGGTAATTCCGCTTGTCGAGTTCGCATCGAACACGAAGGCCCGCTTCAGTTTTCGTCGAAGCGATCAGGCTTACGATGGTGGCGAGACTCGCCAGAGGTTTCCCGCGCCAGTTGCTGGTGATGTACGAGAACAATCGGTGTTCGATCTTGTTCCACTTACTTGTTCCCGGCGGGAAGTGAGACACGGTGATCACAAGATTGATCTCGGTTGCGAGTCGCTGCAACTCCCACTTCCAGAGTCGAACTCGAGAGCCGTTGCTGCCGCCGCCGTCCGCGGTGATCAGCAGAGAGCGAGCCTTCGGGTAGCGACGAGCTCCCATCTTCTTCCACCACCTCTCGATCGTCCGGACCGCGAAGCTTGAGGTGTCGTGGTTGACTCCGACGCTCACCCAGCCCGCGTTCCGGGTCAGGTCGTAGACGCCGTACGGAATCGCCTTGCCTTGCTCCGGAATCATGAAGTCGTGCACTCGTACGGGCTCTGCGTTTCCCTTGGGACGCCACGTTCTACCGGCGTTCTTGAAGTCTCCGACAAGTTCCTTCTTCTTCGTGTCGACCGAAATCACGGGCCTTCGTCCGCGTTGGAAACGGTGGACCTCATCGTTGATGAAGCGAAACTGGGCATCACGATCCGGGTGGTTCGATCCTTCACGTGTTTTCCGGTTCGCTTGCAAGCTGTACCCGGCGAGGTAGAGAAGTTCCGCTACGAGCTGGTGACTAACCGAGTGTCCCATCGCCCTCAGCTCACCGGCGAGGTTGCGTACACTCTTCGACATCCAGCGAAGCGGCGACTGAGGGTCGCCCGACGCACTCGGCTCAACGAGTCCTTCAAGGTCGACGAGCAAGGTGGAATCTTTGTCGATCGCCCGCTTACGACCTGCGCCGTGACGACGAACACGATCGGAGTCTGCGATTTCTCCGGTGTCGAGTTCCTTCAATCCACGCTTGATGGTCGAGATCGAGATCCCCGTCGCCCGCGATACAGCCACGATGCCTCCGTGACCGAATGCCCTGGCCTCGGTGGCAGCCCATGCTCGCCGCGCTCGCTCGTTCAGTGCGGGCGCCAAGGCTTCGAACTTGGCCCTGATGATGCCGATATCATCGCCCATGCCTCCTTATCGGCATGTCACTCGAAACAGCTCACTTATTTTCTGACAACGCCTAAGAAGGCGGCGGAGGACCGCAGCAGCCTGGCGCAGAAATTGTACGATCTCGCTGCGGCGGAGGGGAATGACCCGGCTCGTTGCTACGTTGTTCTGCGGAATGCCCGGGACCTTGCGGCACAGGCCGGCGAGCCGGCCCTCGCCCTGAAGGCAGCTGACGGTATCGCCTCACGTTTTCGCGTCGACGGCCTGGCTTTGCGCCTGGAGACTCTTGGTCGCGTCCGGAGAGCGGTCAAGAAAGCCGAGGACGCAAGAGAGCTGACGGCGCTCTACCTCGATCTTGCCGACGCGGCAGTGGATGAAGATCGATTCGAGACAGCAAGCGAGGCGTTGGCTGCGGCGGCGACGGTGTCGCGGAAGGCGAGGGATCGGGCGTTAAGCGCTCACGTGAAAACGAGGAAAGATGAAGTCAAGACAATCCGTACGGAGTTCAAGCGGATTCTCCCGAGAGTTGCCGCGCTCGCTAACGACCCGGATGACCCCGAAGCGAATCTCACCTTCGGCCGCTTTCTTTGCGTATTCAAGAGGAGCTGGAATCGTGGTTTACCCCTGTTGAGGAAGGGCGCTGATTCTGAGCTGAGATCGCTGGCCGATCGGGATCTGGAACAGCCCGAGGACGCTGGGCAACAGATGGGACTTGGAGATGCGTGGTGGGAGCTGGCCCAGAAGAGCGACAAGGCGACGAGGCGAAGCTGGGAAGAGCGTGCAGCCTACTGGTATGAGCGAGTGCTGCCAACGCTTCAGGGGTTGGATCGACAGCGGATAGTGAAACGCCTGTCCGAGTTGACTCCGAGAGGCTGGCCCCACGTGTTTGAAGGCGTTCTCTTGGTGCTGACCTTCGACAGGAAGACGGTATTCAGTCGGTCCGGAGGCGTCTACGCGAGGGACCTAAGTGGGCTAGGAAACGACGGCCGCATCCTGGGGAATGCGAGAGCGACGACCGGAGCCGCCGGAGCTGCTGTCAGATTCGATGGAACGGACGATGCCATTCTGATAGAGGGATTTCGTGAGCACCTGATCAAGAACCTCACGTCTTTCAGCCTGTCAGTGTGGGTGAAATCCGGCCAGAAGTCGGAATCCGGTACCGTCTTTGACGTGGGCCATTTCGCTGGCACGAGTCTCTCGCTGGTCGAGGCGAACGGTGAGTGGGACTTCAGCATTCCGTTCTACCCGACCGGGCAAGCGGTATCGGCCGGAAGCGTCGCAACCGGCTGGCATCACTTGGCGTGCACGTGGAGAACCGAGGAGCAGAGGATCTATCTGGACGGCGTCTTGAAGGAGGCGAGAAAGCCGACTCGGATCGTCTTGAACTCCGAGAGCATCGATAACTACGCTGCACGGATAGGTGGCAGGGCGAAGACAGCCAAGAGGGCGCTACGGTATTACAAGGGCCTCATTGACGAGGTCGCGGTTTGGGGGCGCGCTCTCAGTCAGGCAGACGTGACGGCGTTGTACCTCCGTGGATTGAGTGGGCAGTCGCTGAAGTAGCAGACTCGACCACAGTGGCGGCTTGATGTCGGCGGCTTCCCGTGACATCGCGGCCGCGGTCGGGCAGGATGCGGGGCAGCTCGAGAGTGACCTCGTGGCCGCGGTCCGATACCACAGAAACGAAGGGCTCGCCTCGGTGCAAGACGCCGCCGATTCCTCCGGAGGCCCATCGCCTTCCCGCAGGGCATTGCTCAAGGCAGGCCTCGGCGTCGCGGGGCTCGCGGCGGTGTCGGGGGGCAGCCGCCTGCTGCTCCGCAGCAATCGCTGGGAGGACAACGACAGCTATTGGGTCAGACACGCGGCAGAACGAACGGATCGCCCGGCGGAGCCCGGCACCTGTACCCGGTTCTCCAGAGGGTCCTGCGTCGCTTGCACCCCGAGTTCGGCGGCAGGCGCCGCGCGGCCGCGCTCACCGGGTGTGTCCTCGCCTTGGCGGGAGTCGCGCTGCACTTCTGGATCTGGCGCTTCGGCCATTTGCGCCAGACCTGGCCCCACCGCTCCCCCTACTTCGGAACCTCCCAGAACTCCGGGTCCCAGAACCGGAAGAGGACGTTGCCGCGGACACCTCCCACGATCTTCCGGACCGCACGAATGTCAAGTCAACAACTCCAGCGATGACCACGCATAGTTCAACCAGGCTACTCCGGACCGACAACCGGGGAATCTCTCCAAGACCAGAGGAACACGAGGCCGGCGTCGATCTCGCCATTCAGGTAGATGGTCGAAACATCAACATGTTCCTGTTCGTACTGCTCGGTGCGTTGGGCCACGCGATATACCTCTGAGCGCGTCAGGACCTCGCGCGTGACATCGCGGTCGCGGTCGGGCAGGAGCAATGACGTGGTTCATGGTTTCGGCGGCGCATCCCCGGCGCGAGCGCCCCAGGCCTTGTTCGGTTTGGGCCCCATGTCCAGGACGAGTCGCCCCCCGTCGAGGGCCTCTTTGGCGTAGAACCACGGTTTGTTCAGCGGCTTGCCGTTCAACTCGGCGGATTGGATGAAGATGTTCTCCGGAGAGTTGTTCTTCACCTCGACGATGAATTGCCCGCCCTTGTGATAGTTCGGATCAAGCCGGACCACGGCGCGGTCGAACAGGGGGGACCCGATTTCGTAGATCGGGTCGGTGCGGCAGCCGCCGTCGGTCTGGAACAAGCCCAGGGCGCTCATGACGAACCAGGCGCCGCCCTGTCCCTGGTCCTCGTCGCCAGGCCATCCGTCGACGGGGTCGTCGCCGTAGTACCGATCCATGATCGACCGGGTCCACTTCTGAGTGAGCCACGGCGCACCGGCATGGTTGAACAGGTAGGCGACCTGCATGCTCGGCTGGTTGCCGTGGTTGATGGGGACGGTGGACATCCGGTCGCCCGGCGCGTTGAAGTCGTGAACGGATGATTGCTCGAGGCCCTTATTCAGGCGCTCCACGAATCGATCGCGCCCCATGAGCTCGATCAGCCCTGGCAGGTTCTGCGGCACGAACCAGGTATACTGCCAGGGGTTGCCCTCGACCCAGCCGCCCGCCCGGCTATAGGGATCGAATTTCTCCTGCCAGCGCCCGTCCGGGTGGCGGGCCCGCATGAACCCCGTGCCCCGGTCGAACAGATTGCGCCAGGATTCCCCGCGCCTGGCGAACCGTTCGTATTCGGGCTCCCGGCCCAACGCCCTGGCCATCTGCGCGACGCACCAGTCGTCGTAGGCGTACTCCAGCGTGTTCGACGCCCACCCCTTCCCGATGGGGACATACCCGTGTTCGAGGTAGGGCGTCAGGTCCTTGTTTCCAACGTGCCCGCCGGCCGGGTGCTTCCGCCCCGGCGTGGTCTGGCAGTGCACCATCGCTTCGAACGCCTTCTTCACATCATATCCCCGGATGCCGTGCTGGTAGGCGGCCACCATCAGGGGAATCTCGTGGGAGGCAACCATGATCGATGAATACTCGATCCCCGTCGGCCCCTTGGCCAGCCAGCCGCCCTTGTCGTAGATCTCGAGCAGAGAGCGGACCCACTTCTCCGAGACATCCGGCGTGACCAGGTTCCACAGCTGGTTCAGGTTCCAGAAGGTGTTCCAGAAGGCATCACAGCCGTATACCGGGGAGTCGGGATCGGGAAGCTGTTGCACCTTTTCGTGCATGTCCGTGTACTTCCCGTTCACGTCCGACCAGGTGGTCCGCGCGCAATACGCCCGGTACATGTTGGTGTAGAACTTCAGGCGATCGACCTCCCGCCCTCCCTCGACTTCGACGCGGCCCAGCAGTTCGTTCCATGTTGCGCGGGCGGCAGCGCGGCAGGCGTCGAAATCCCAGCCGAACGGTTTCATCTCCGTTTCCAGGTTCAGCCGGGCCTGGTCGATGCTCACCAGTGAGATGCCGGTCTTCAGCAGGATCCGCTCGCCCTGCTTCGTTGTGAAATTCAGGCAGACGCCGGTATCGCCCTGGCCTGTGAGCTCTCGGATATCCCGCGACACCGCATTGCCGCGCCAGCCGTCCATGGCGTCGAACGCCTTGCTGGTGCGTGCCACGAAATGCAGCGTGTAGTTCTGGTAGTCCGGAATGTGGGCCCGGCTGGGCTTCTTGGCGATTCCGGCGGTCATCTCCGCGGTTCCGGCGATCTCGGTGTCACTGATCTTGACCACCTTCGCGTCGGCGACCTGCTTGCCGTACTCGGTGGGGAAGAGGAGGTCGAACAGGATGCGCGCCTCGGCGGATTCCGGGAAGGTGTAGCGTTGAAAACCCGCGCGGGTGGTACAGGTCAGCTCGGCTCGGATGCCGTAGTCGTCCAGCGTGACGGCGTAGTATCCGGGTTTCGCGGTTTCCGTGTCGTGGCGGAACCGGCTCCGGTATCCGCGGTCGGGATCGCTCTCCGTCCCCGGCTGCGTCTGCAGCTTGCCGGTGGCCGGCATGGTGAGCAGTCCGCCCATCGTCCAGGCGTGGATATGGCTGAACCCCATGATGTTCCCGATGCTGTATTCGTAGCCCGCCTTCCAGTGGCGCCGGGCCGGATCATCGCCCTGGTTGTCCGGGCTCAGCTTCACCATCCCGAACGGCATCGAGGGACCGGGGTATAACATCCATCGCGAGCTGGAACTCCCGACCAGGCAGTCCACCCAATCGACCGGCTCGCGCATTCGTCTCGGCGCCCGGTCTGCCGTTCGTCGTTCGAGAACCGTCTCACGGAGGGGGTCGGGCGGCGCTGCCGATCCGTGACTAACGGCAGCGACGATCCATGCTCCGATCCATCCAAGAACGCTCGGCTTCATGCCCGCATCTGAGGGGAATTCGCCCATGCGTCAACCATTGTCTCTCTCTCGGGCACCGTGGGCGGACTTCCGGGCTCGTTGTTCGCGCGCTACACTGCTCGCATTCCTTCAGCCGCGATGGGCGCCGTCGAGCTACCGCGCTATTTGGCGTGAACACGCCCGGCGTCGCACGAAGAATGCTCTCTTGACTTCCAGCGAGACACGCACATCACCAACGTGGGAAGGAGGCCTCGCATGGCGAATCGCGGACAGAACGGCTGGAATGCAAGTGACTATGCGGCCAACTCTGTCGCTCAAGCGGCGTGGGCGACAGAGCTGCTCGGGCGCCTGGACCTGAGAGCCCACGACTCAGTGGTGGATCTGGGCTGTGGCGATGGGGCTGTCACTGCCGAGATCGCGCACCGAGTCCCGGATGGCTTTGTCTGCGGAGTCGATTCGTCCCCCGATATGATCGCCTATGCCCGGAGCACTTATTCGTCTTCGAAGATTCCCAATCTGGCCTTTCACCACCAGGATATTTCTTCTCTGAGCCTGCCAGAGAAGTTCGACGTTGCCTTCTCGAACGCCGCCTTGCACTGGGTCCAAGACCAAGCCGCTCTTCTCACTCAGCTCGCGACTTGTCTGAACCCGGGCGCACGAGTCTGCTTCTCCTGTGGCGGCATTGGGAACGCTGCGGCCGTCCTCGCCGCCGTGGAAGCGACCACCCAGGACCCTGTCTGGTCCGGCGCTTTCGACGAGTTCACGTGTCCTTACCACTTCCACGATAGCGCCGAGTATCGCCGTTGGCTCGAGCAGGCGGGCTATAGCGTCATTCGAGTGGATCTTGTCCACAAGGATATGGCCCACGCAAGCCCTGAGGGGTTCCGCGCCTGGCTCCGGACCACGTGGCATCCGTACACGGACTGTCTCCCTGAGACCGAGCGTGAGCGATTCATCAGTGCCGTGACGGCCCGCTACCTCGACAGCCACCCGACAGACTCGAACGGTCGAGCCCATGTCGCCATGGTTCGTCTCGAGGTCGAAGCCACCTTGACAGCCCGCTGAACAAGCCCATCCGGCGCGATGGCGGCCATTTCGCCCCGGCTCTTCGTTGTCAGAACTCGACAATGCACCAACCGGCGTACCCGTGAGGCTCGCCGCATGAGCGCGGCTCGAGTACGCGGGCGCGGTAGGCAGCTAGTTGCCCACGTCCGCTCAGGAACTCAGAAACCGTAGCCACTCCTTCTCAGCCTCGTCGAGGCGCGTGCCGTAGACCGCCTCGAAGCGGCGCGGCAGCGCTTTCACTGGGTCCTCGGCGGCCGGCAGGACGTAGAGCGCCTTGAACTTCTTCATGCCCCAACGCTCGACGAGGAACCCGACGAAGGACCCCGACTCTCCGTAGGTGACCAGCTCGGGAAGGGCGCGGAATCGCCGCAGGTCGACGAGCTCCGCGATCGGCAGCAGGCGCCCGTCGGCCTTCAGGGACCTCGCGAAGGAGTGGACGGGCTTTCCCTGCCACGCCCCCGAGAGGTAGACGGCGATCCCCTCGCCGAGGAGGGCTGTCGACGTCGGGCCGAGCTTCTCGTTCAGCAGCACGTGGACGACTTCGTGACGGTCGGACCAGAAGATCGAGTGGATTTCGGCGCCCTCGACGTGCGCGTTGCCACGGTTGCCGGTGACCTCGCCCTTGCGCTCGTTCGAGGTGTACTTGTAGAAGGCGATCTTGTCGGGGTACTCGAGGCCGAGCAGTTTCTCCAAGCGCGCCAGGTTACGGTCGTTGCCGGCCAGTGCGCGCTGCGGCGGCCGCTGGCGGGTCTCCCAGAAGTACCTGAATCGCTTCGACTCCCCGCGAACCCAGTCGATGCGCTGTTCCTGGAGCTCCACACTGTCGAACCACGCCGTCCCGGAGCACGACAGGAAGCAGCCGACCACCGCCGTCGCTGCACGCGGGGGGGCGCGCACGAGCCGCTCGACCTCTCGCCAGTCACGTGTTCCGAGGAGCACTTCCGTCCCCTGCACCGGATAGCCGCCGATGCGGATCACCCGACCCCGGCGGTCGCGGAACTGGACGAAGAGGTTCGAGTTCACGTACTGGCGGCCGAACTTCTCGACGTCCACGGTTCGCATCTTGCCCGCGAGCCGGAGGCGTGCGCCGGGCTTCACCTGGACCGCCTTGGACTGAAGCGAGCAGAAGACTCGATCGTCGTCCTCGACGGCGATGCGAAGGCTTCGCGTGCCGTCGGCCTTGACGGCATGGTCGAGGGCGAGCTCGGAGCTGGAGCCGACCCCGATGCGCGCACCGACGTCCTGCGACCAGCCGTTCGGCAGGCCCTTACCCGCTTCGAAGGAGGGGTTCGCGAGCAGGTTCTCAGACCATATGCCGTCGCCCGCCGCAGCTGGGGAGACGGCGACCGAGATCGAGAGGCCGGCGACGGCAAGGGCCATCGCGACACGGTGGAGACGTCGCGAGGGGAGCGTGAGCATGGCGCGTAGATCCGATCGGCGGGAAAGATCGATCGCGTCCATTGTGACCGAGGCGTTCGCCATACGAAAGGACGGCTGCCGACGGCAGACCGCGCGGACGACGAAGCGGATCGTCATGCGCGGACGAAAAAGATCGCGACGGCCTGTCGACACGTCGTAGAGGTGAACGACTCCCGGTCACCGCTCACCATGCGCTTGTCTTGAAGCTAATTGTGCCAATCGGGGGCCCGGCGGCTGGTCGCCTCCTCGAACGTCGGCGCTCGCCGGAATCCGAGATGTGCCTTGTGGGCGCTGTGATGCCGACCGTAGTACGTACCGTAGAATTGATAGTTGCTGTCCACCCAACGAATGACCTTCAACAGATCGGCCTGCGACAACAACCGGTGGTGCGGGTCACGGACGTTCGCGGTCCGTAGCGTCGACACCAGGACACTCGTGTGTGAACCGAGGCTCTTGGGCGGAAGGTAACTACCGTAGCGGTTGGCATGGTCGGCCCCGGTGTGATGCACGAATTCGGCAATGATCGGACCTGCCAGTTCCCGACGGCGAATCTGTTCGTAGGAGATGTTGTGAAAGACCGTGATGGTCCCGACAAGGCTCAAGCCGGCGTCCGGTTCCGAAGCGCCGTGGCACGAGACACACTTGGCGTCAAGGATCGGCTGTATATCGGACGGATAGTGGATCACCTGGCGCGGATCGGTTTCACCCGGCTGGGGGGCCGGTCTGCTCGGCGCGCGTCCTAACGCGAGCGGCGCATTGTTGGCCGAAGCCTGCGGTGCCTTGCCAGAGCGTTCGTGGCAGCCGATACATGTTCGAGTCTCGCCCGGCCGGTAGTTGACGTAGGTCCGCTCCCGCTGGACTTCCATGTAGTTCTCGTCCAGAGCCTGGAAGAAGAGATTCCGGTCGGCGGGCACGATGAAGTGGGCGGAGCCGTCTTCCTCGACAGGCACGATCCCCCACTGCACGCGAGGCCACAACGCCGCCGACCACTGCGCGCTATGATAGTTCGGGCTCCACTTGCGCTTGGTGTCCCAGTACTGGGGGACCGCTTCGTTGATCCGCAGATAGCGTATCGAACCGGGTTCAACTCCCTCCATGCCTTTATAGACGTCTATGACAACGCACCGAGCCTCGTCTCTCTCCAGCAGGTCTGCGGAACGAGACGAAGGGATCACGTCCGGCACCTCTCGGGCAGACAACGGGGTGGGATGCCAGCAAGACACGGTGCCGTCCTCATCTTCATGGATGAACGCCTTGCTGCCCGACGTGTCGATCACGTAGAGCCCGTAGGCGCCGGCCGCCATGTAATGGTCCGCCGCGTTCTCCTTGTGCGAGACCAGGAACCGTCCCTCGCCGAGAGGGTAGGGATGCGCATAGAGCAGGCCGCCGATGCCGTTGACGTTGACGACCCGGGAGTTGGTGCCGGCGAAGAGCCAGCCGCCCTGATTCGGTGCCACTTCGACTTCTGGCGTGAGATTCGTCAGGGGGGCGGAGGTACGAGGGTCCTCCGTCAGGTCGATGAGCTTGATCGGCCCCACGCTGTTTCCCTGCGGGTAATGTGGACCCACGGCGCAGACGATCAGCGGATCGTCGCCGGGTACCGGCTGGGGATACATGAAGGCACCTGTCGCGTACTCCGAATCGGATAGCCCGAATAGCTCTTCGCTCTTCGAACCGTCGGGATTCATGGCCCAGAACGTCTTTCCCACCCGCGCGCCCTTGTCGACGTACTCCCAGCGGTGATAGAGGATTCGGCCGTCATCGAGAACCGCGGGGCTGAATTCGCTGACGGGACTCCGCGTCAGCTGCGTGATATTGCCGCCGTCGGCGTCCATGCGGTGGAGAACAACTGTTACCACGTTGGGCTGCGTGAAACAGAGGATGCCGTGCTCGCAACGCGAGGAAGTGAACACGATCCCGCCGTCCGGTAGGTAGCAGGGGTGCATGTCGTCCGTGTGAAAACCAGGGATGCCGTACCGGGCCACCTTGGCCGCCTCGTCTGCCGGCGGGAACGTCAACTGACGCAGATCGGTCCCGTCGATGTTCACATCCCAGATCCGGAATCCCGACGAGGTATCTTGCCGGTGATCAAAGACGACTCGCTTGGCATCGAAGGAGAGACTGATCTTGCCGATCACCCCCGTTCCGCCCGGCATGTTCGCGGCGGTGACCACCGGCCGCGCCCGGCTCGTCCGCAGATCGTAGATATAGATTCCGTTCTCGGCGAGGAACCGGTCGGCACTGGTCCCGTTGTTCACCACGGAATAGTTGTGGTCTGACGAATAGGGCTTTCGCTTGACGAATACGATCGCGTCGACCCCGAGGGTCTGCGGCCGAATCCTCGTCCGGAACGACCAGATTCGCCCCGGGATCGCCTTGCCATCGATGATCGGGTCGACGCGCCAGAAGTACTTGGCGCCTTCAGCAAGGGCCGAACTGAGCGCGAATTGCGTATTCGTGGTGTCACCATCGGCGTCGGACGCGGTCACGCTCAGTGATGCATCCCCGGCGGCGACCTCGCGGCGATCGCGGCCCAAGTACACTTCGTAACCGGAGGGCGAAAACAAGTCGGGCTTCGTCCAGGACAGGACCCGGTCACGTCGGGCGATCGTCTGCATGTTCGCTGGAACCGGGTCGACCGCGACCGGGCTCTTGCCCGTCACCTGGATGTACGACAGGCCCGGCGCGTTCTTGGTGTACGGATCTCGTCCCCAGCGGCTGCCGATGTCGATGCCTACATAGCGGATGCCGGTCTGCCCGGTCACATCAAACACGTTGGTCGGGCCAATATCGCCAACCGGGGCAACGGTGGACGGGCCCGCGACCAGCTCACCAGCCCAAACTCGCGTCCACCCCGTGGCCGAGGCAAACGCGGCCGTACCCTCACCGGTAGGCTTTCCGGTTTCCGGAAGAGCCGCGCCGTCGGGAGCAACCCAGAGGGAACAGGCCTTCACGCCGCGCCCCATCAGTTCCGGAATCCCCGGCCCGGCGTCTTCGTGGTAGTTCCAGACACGAATCTCGTCGAGGTTGCACGGCGCCCCCAGGTCGACGTAGACCCAGTTGTCGTGGGTGGGCAACCTGTCGTCGGCAAGCCAGTTCCCTCCCCACGCGATCGGGACATGCCGGTTGGAGGCACTTAGACGCACGGGGTCGATCAGGTGTCGCGGCCCGACCGACGAGGTGTACTCCGTGTTTGCCACGGCCGAGGCGGGGGTGAGGATCTGGGCACCGGCAGCAGGGGCCAGAAGCGCCATCAGAAAGGTCGCCATCAACAAGACTCCGACCCTCGTCATCGCGGTCTCCCGTTTCGTCCTCGCCACGCTCTTCCTCTCGTCTTCCTGATCGCCCCTTCTTCTGCCGCCAAGATTCCTTTTCTTCAGCTGAACTCGACGAGTGAAGTTGTGGGCCATCTTTGCCTTCTCAGGGCCGTCTCCACAGGATTCTCCATCGGCGCCAGCATAAACGCCGGGAGCCAACGGTGGCGAGCCTGACGATCGGCAGCTCCTTGCTCCCCCTCATGGTACCGAACGACGAGTTCGGGTGCTTCCTCCATCCGCTGTTGTCAGGCACCTGCGCGACGCGGACCACGAGCACGATCGAACACGAGGTGCTGGTCCCGCGCTGCCGGAGTTCCGCGCCGCCCTCATCCGTGACGAGGGGGGCGAGCAGAGGCGCGCGATCGTCGCGGTCGTCGGCTCGGGCACCGTCGCCGGAGGTCGGGGGCGCCGAACACGTGGCGGTCGCAGTGCCGCGAAGTGCAGCTGCCATCAGAAAGTCGGCTTGCGTGACGGTCGATCGTTCAGTCCGTACACTGGAGGCTTCCCGACACGACCTGAGGAAGACCGATGCTACGAGACGCCACTTCAATACCACCCTGGGCGGCCGCGGCCCGCATCTTCGTATCGTTGTTGTTTCTCCTGGTGACAGAGCCCGGGAGATGCGGTGAAACGCTTTGTTTTCGCCCTCTGGGCCGGCCCACCGCGGAGAAGGCAGAAGCCGCGCGGGGCATCCACGAGTTGATGCTCCATGACCGTCGGCTGTATCTGGGCCACGGGGATTGGAGTAGGAATACGGGTCCAACGGACGTGATCTACTTCGACTTGGCTCGTCGGAGTTTCGTCAAGGAGTTTACGGCCGACGAGGAGTCCATCGTCCGGTATCGGCGGTACGCGAATCGCCTGTATCTGCCCGGCCTGGACTCCACCGAGAGCTGGGAGTTCGGCAACCTGTACGTTCGTGAAGCGACGGGTTGGCGGAAGTACCGGACAATCCCTCGCGGTTTGCATGTCTTCGACTTCGCAGAATTCGCCGGCCGGTGGTACGTGGCCACCGGCAGCAACTTCGGCGATCTCGCGACAGGACCGGCGATCGGTGCGATCTACTTGTCCGAAGATCAAGGGACGACCTGGCGGTACGAGTACACGACGTCTTCGGCACGTGGCGCCGTCCACCGGTTGAACGCCTTGATGCCGTACAAGGGTCGCTTGTTCGCGTTCGGGTACGTCGACGGCCGGGTCGCCCGAGACTCGGTACCGCAGCAGTACCGCTCCGGCGACGGCCCGCAGCCTCGTCGGGCTGGAGAGTCGTTCGTCTTCGACGGCGTCGCGTGGTCCCGGGTCGACATCGTGCCGATCACGCTCGTCCAGACGATAGAGCCTCTTGTCTTCGCCGACCAGCTGTTGCTATGGGTACACCGCGGTCACTATGGTCACGAGATGAGGGACGGGTGGCTCTTGTTCGCCCACGACGGCAAGGACACACGCCGCGTGCCGCTGGAGTGCGATCGGATCGTGGACGCGCTGGCCAAGCACGATCGGCTGATCCTGCTCCTGACGCGTCAGGGGAAGCACGTGCTGGCGGAATCGACGGATCTCGTCCACTGGACGTATCGCGGCATCGGTGCGGAGATCGAGCAGCCACTTTCCATCGAGTGCGACGGCACGTCGTACTTCCTGGGCCTTGCGGACGGTACCGTGCTGGCTGCGGCGAGTTCCAGCGACTGATGCCGTTGCGACGAGTCGCGATCTCCTCGCGGCGCTCGTCCTCGACGACGGTACGTGTAGCTACGAGTTCACCGACAAGAGACGGAAGCCAACCGAACGCGGCATCCTCCTCTACGACCGCGAATCGCACCACCACAACGGTGTACGCATGGTTCTCTTCACGGACGGACGAAGCGATGTCACGGGGCGGTCTCGTCGGGATCGCCGGTTCGCCCCGCCTCGTTGACGGCTCCACTCGAACCGAGTCTTCAAGACGACCATTCGGCCGCACTGGTTCGCGGACGGCGACCGGTTCTGGTACTGCAACGACCTGCGCGATGGCGTTCGCGAGTACATCGTTGTCGACGCGGTTCGGGGAGCGCGCGAGGCGGCGTTCCGGGTGCGGGCCACAGCAGCGGCGGCTCGTATGGGCAGCGCCGCATGGAGGACTTCTTCGTCCGGCATCTGCAGGGAGTCGAGCCGCCTCAACGCAACGCGCCCGCGGCCGGGCACTGAGTGATCGAGACCGTCGGCAGGATGGCGGTGCTAACGCTCGACCGGCCTCGCGACGGATATCGCCTCGATGTTTGCGCTGGCCGTCAGGGGCACCCGTTGATCGGGATGCACGCGGTCGTCTCACGGCCAGGAATCGCGAGCGCATGGGGCGGCGCGTCGAGGAACAGGAACCCGAGGATCCCGATGCCATCGGACACGTCGATGACACCGTCGGGCTGCCAGTCCAGTAGCGTAAGATTGGCCGGATCGCCGCCCCTGCCGTCACCGCACGCGAACCGAGCGGGCGCGCCGAGGAACAGGACGCCGAAAACGCAAACCGAGTCGGAAAGGTCGAGCTCGTCATTCCCGTTGCAGTCTCCCGGAACCCGGCAGCTGACGATCTCGCAGTCGTCGGGGATGCCGTTCGCGTCGATGTCGGTATGGTCGCCGGACGCGATCTCGCAGACATCCGGAACCCCGTTTTCGTCGCAGTCGGTGAGATCGCCGGACGCGATCTCGCACACATCGGGAATCCCGCTCTCGTCGCAGTCGGCGAGCGCGCCGGACGCGATCTCGCACATATCGGGAATCCCGCTCTCGTCGCAGTCGGCGAGATCGCCGGACGCGATCTCGGCGTCGTCCGGAACGCCGCTCTCGTCGCAGTCCGGCTCGCAAGTGTCCGGCACGCCGTCGCGGTCGACGTCGGGAACGTCACCCGCCGCGATCTGACAGACATCGAGAACGCCGTCGCTGTCGCAGTCGTTGTTCGAGGTCGACGCCGACACGTTGCGAACGAGGCTCAACGTGCCCGTCCTGCCGTTCGAGCTGACGAAGTCCATCCGGCCGTCGAGGTCGATGTCTGCATGCGCGAGGCCCAGAGGGCGGTTGCCGACCCCGAGGCCCAGCGTGTCGCGAAAGGTGCCGTCTCCGTCGCCGAAGTAGATCATCGCGAGACCGCGCTGGCTCAGCCCGGCGACGTCGAGTGCACCATCCGCGTCGAAGTCCCCGATGCTCAGGTTGTCCAAGTAGTAGTCGAACGTCAGGGCCGCGGAGGCCGTGAAGCTCCCGGCGCCTTCGTTCGTGAGCACGACCAGATCGTAGTCCGGCCTGTGCGTCGCGACGATGTCCCCGCGGCCGTCGCCGTTCAGGTCTCCCACGGCGAAGCTGATCAGGCCGCGCCCGGTGAGCACGAGGTAGGGCGCTGCGAAGGTCCCGTCTCCGAGTCCGGGGTAGATCGCGATTCCGTCGAGACCCGTATGGTTGTCATCCACGCCGATCGCGATGTCGACGGTCTGATCGCCGTCCACGTCCGCGGTCGCGAGCCAGCGCGACCGGCGAGACCACGGGGGATTGAGAACCTCCGGATCGCCGAAATTCCCGCCGCCCTGGCCACGAAAGACCAGCACATCGTGTCCAGTCCCTACGATGAGGTCCGGTTGTTCGTCGCCGTCCACGCTCGTCACGGCTAGACGGAACGGGGTATCCCTAGTGGGAATCTCGGTACGCTCGAAGCGACGGGCCTCGGTCTGATGGAGAATCGAGACGACATCGTCGCCCCAGTCCGCCGTCACCAGATCGAGAAGTCCGTTGCCGTCGAGATCGAACGCGAGCACATGGGCCTGACGACTCGCGGTGTCGAGCGTCTGCCGTTCCGGGTCAGCGAACACGTCTCCCCAGAGAACCGTCACGTGCGGCCGCTCTTGATCCGCGACGACCACGTCCGGGCTGCCGTCGCCGTCGAGGTCATCCGCCAGGACGAATCCGGGCTGCACTCCGACCGGTGGAACCGGCGTCCACGACACATGGCCGGTCGGGCTGCCGCGGACGATGAGCAAGTCGACGGCGTCCGCGACGAGAAGGTCACCGTTGCCGTCGTCGTCGAGGTCCGCCGGCAGGACTCCGACCTGTGTGGCGCCGATGGAGACCTGCTCGGGTTCCGCGAAGAGCGGCACGCCATCGGCGGTCGGAGTGTAGACGAACAGGGCCTCGTCGTCTGACGTCGCGACGATCAGACTTGGCGTGCCGTCCCGTTCCGTCACGGCGAAGGACCAAACTCCCCCCGGGAGGTTCGTCGGCACGCCGGCATCGAAGGAACCGTCCTCCTGGGCGCGATGCGTGATGAATCGCCCGCTGAAGCCGCCGGCCCACGTCAGGTCGAGGCGACCGTCGCCGTTCCAATCGGCGACGGCGAGCGCATACGGATTGGTGATGTCGGGGAGATCGAGTTCGTGCGCGCCGGGCTCGTCGTGTCCGAGGAGGTCGGAGTAGATCACGATGCGGCCACGGAACGAGACGACGATCTCCGCTCGACCGTCTGCGAGGAAATCCGCGACGATGCTCGTGTGCGCGTTCGTGACCGGGACATCTCGAACGTGCTCGAACGATCCGTCGCCCTGTCCGGAGAGGACGGCGATCCGGTCGACGGACCGGGAGTGCAGCACGAGATCGAGAGTGCCGTCGCCGTCGAGGTCGCAGAGGTGAGCCGCTTCGCTTCCGTCCGGCGCCGAGGAGTGGTAGTCGAGCTCGAAGAACGCGCTGTCGGGGTCACCGTTGCCGAGCGCGACCGTGAATCCCCGCTCGTGACCGATCACGGCGTCGGGGATGCCGTCGCCGTTCACGTCTTCGGCCGCGAGGCTCATTCCCGGTTCATCGAGAAGCAGTACCGCTTCTCCAGAGATCGCGGATGTCCCCTGGTGCTCGAACACGGTGAATTGCGGTTGCTCTCGGTCCACGCTGATGATCTCGTCGACACCGTCTTGATCCACGTCAACCAGCGCGACCGTCGGACTTCCGTGCAGCAAGCGGGGAAAGCGCAGCGGTGCGGCCCAGGCCGGCTCCACGGTCATCTCGCAGGAGTCCGGCACGCCATTGCCGTCACAGTCCTCGAGCCTTCCCGCCTCGATGTCGCAAGCGTCCGGGATGCGATTGCGATCGCAGTCGAGGGACGGGTCGTCGGCGATGGCGAAGTCGTCCGGCACACCGTCGCGGTCGCAGTCGACCTGACAATCGTCGGGCAGTCCGTTCTCGTCGAAGTCGGTGCTGGTACCGGATGCCAGGTCGCAAGCGTCCGGCATGCCGTTCTCGTTGCAGTCCTGCGCCACGCCGAGGGCGATATCGCACGCGTCGGCAAGGCGGTTCTCGTTGCAATCGGTGTGGGCGCCCGTCGCGATCTCCCAATCGTCGGGGACGTTATTGCCGTCGCAGTCGAGCTCGCACTCGTCCGGCGTGCCGTCGGTGTCGACGTCCGCGCTGGTTCCCGCGAGGATGTCGCACGCGTCGAGGATGTCGTTGCGGTTGCAGTCGGTGCCGTTCCTGTGGCGCGACACGTTCTGAGTGACCGAGAGGGCTCCGGAGCGAGCGTGAGCCACGACGATCTCCGGGAAGCCATCGCCTCCGATGTCGATGAGCACGGCAGCCGCCTCGTGAGCCCCCATCGGAACGTCGACCTCGGTGTCGAAACCGCCGTCTCCGAGGCCGCGGAGGACTCCGAGGCGCGCCGCCTCGGTGCTGCCGTAGAAGAGATCGGTGGTGCCGTCCGCGTCGGTGTCGCCCGATCGGAGCCAACGCGCACCGGTCGCGAGCGTCATGTGGCGCGGAGGCTCGAATCCACGGCCAGAGGTGGCCAGATGGAGGGTCAGCTCCCCCGATCGGAGGTCGGCTACGGCCACGTCGTTTCGATCGTCGCCATCGAGGTCCGCCACGGCGACGGCCGCCGCATTCGCGCTGGCGGGCAAAGTCAGGGTGGCCGCGAAGTTTCGTTCCGCGTCGCCGAAGACGACGGTCGCGTCGCCTGAGCTCTGGTTCGCCGTCACGATGTCGCTGATGCCGTCGCCGTCGACGTCCGAGATGGCGATATCCACCGGACGCCGGCCGACCGTGCGATCGATCGGTTCCAGATAGCCGCCATCCGAGTCGGCCAGTGCGATCGACACCAGGCCTGCCGGGTTCGATACCGTCACGATGTCGACTCTGTCGTCGCCGTCGACGTCACCGACAGCGACCCGGTCCGAGCGCGTGAATCCGGTGACCTCTGCGGCGTCGCCAAAGGTGCCGTCGCCCTGGCCGAGCGCAATTCCCACCGTGTCGCGTCCATCGAGAATCACGACGATGTCGAGCTCGCCGTCCCCATCGACGTCGAAGAGCTTCACATCCCGGGGCGAACGGCCGACCTCGACGCGCGAGCCGAAGCGAAATCCACCGGCAGCGTCCCCGAGCCAGACGTCGACCCCTCCGAGAGAATAGCTCGGGGTGACGACGTCGACGCGCAGATCGGCATCGATGTGTCCCGCTGCGAGGGAGTTGAGGGTGCGCTCGTCGTCGGGCTCCCAGGGACGAATCACGCGCCCGGTGCGAAACGTACCGTCGCCATTGCCCAGGGCAACCGCTATGGCGGGCGGCGTCAGATCGAGCGTGACGAGGTCGCCGTTCCCGTCGCCGTCGACATCCCGGACGACCAGATCGAAGGACCACTGTCCGACGAGCCAGGTGGCGCCCACGACAGGGTCTCCCTCCTCCGCGAAATCGCGAATCGAGACGCCGCCGAGACGCATCGAGCCGATCAGGAGCTCGTCCTCTCCGTCGCCGTCCACGTCGTGTACCGCGTGCCCGAAGGTGTCCGGAGCGGCACGGAGGGACTCCAGATCGCTGAACGCCCCGCCACCGAGGCTGCGGAACACGCCCAGCCAGTCGTCGTCGTACACCGAGGCGACGATGTCCGGCATCGCATCCGCGTCAACGTCTTCGAGAAAGACGCGAGCGAGGCGTCGGGGACCGTTCAAGAGCACTGCGGGCGCAAAGTCGCCACCTCCCATGCCGAGTAGGACCGACACGTCGCCGCTAGTGTCGAGCCCGACGACGATGTCCGCCGTGCCGTTCGCGTCGACGTCGCCGATCGCGAGGGTATCGGGATCCTCGCCGGCCGCGTGGTCGATGGGGTCGGCGAACTCGCCATCGCCCTGTCCGTAGAGCACCGAGATGCCGTCGTCCGCCCGGTTGGCCGTCACGATGTCGACGTGGCCGTCGCCGTCGACGTCCGCGGCCGCGATCGCCCGCGGCTGAGTCCCGGTGGCGAAGAAATCGGGCCCGGAGGGGGTGTTGCCCTCGCGGCCGAGGAAAACGCTGACGCCGTCTTGCCCGAGTCGCGACTCGTTCGCCGTCGCCGCGACATCCGCGATGCCGTCGCCGTTGAAGTCGGCGCTGACGACGCCTTCGGGAGTCCCGAACACGTTCGAGTCGTAGAACGCCTCGAACCGCCCGTCGCCTAGCCCGCGGTGAAACGTCACGCTGTCGTCGGGACGCGAGTGACCGACGGCGACATCGAGTACGCCGTCACCGTCGAAGTCGTCGATCGCGAAGGCCTGCGGATACTCGGGGATCGCGTGATGGAACGCCGTCTCGAAGCCCGCGACGAGCGCCAGGTCGCAGCCGTCGGGAATGCCGTTGCCATCGCAGTCCTGAACGAGCCCGTCGGCGATCGCGGTGGCGTCATCGACTCCGTCGCCGTCGCAATCTTCGGAGAACGCGTTGGACGCCACAGAGGCGATGGTCGCGACGACGACGAACGCGGCAGTCGACCATCGACTCGCGGCGGGCAGCGTAGGGCGGGGAAGGCGGAATGAGGTCATGAGTCGGGATCTCGGTGGATGGGGCGCGTGGTGAGGCGCGCGACGCGTCAGGGCGCGTCGCAGGAGATGAAGGGGACGCATACGTTCGACGGAGAGTCGCGGTCAGCCAGCGGATGGGGAGGTCTGTCGTCGAATAAGAAGCTCAGCCCGGCGACGACGTCGGAGAGGTCGATCTGTCCGTCGCCCTGAAAATCGAGAAGCTCCACATTGCCCATGTCGTCGGCGGAGCCGCTCCCGCAAGGCAGCCTCTCCGGTGCGCCCAGGAACAGGAAGCCGACGAGGCAGATCGGATCCGAGATGTCGAAGAAGCCGTCCTCGGAGCAGTCTCCCGGTACGAGGCAGCGCGTTTCGCACTCGTCGGGAATCCCGTCGCCGTCCTCATCACGGGCGGTGCCGTTCCGGACCTCACACGCGTCCGAGACGCCGTCGCCATCGCAGTCCGCCAGCTCCTCGCAGCTGTCCGGTACGCCGTTTCCGTCGCAGTCCTCGGCGCGCTCCGGCGACCGATTGCTGAAGAGCAGCGGTCCGGGGGACTCCTCGTTCACACCGATAGCATCGACACCGACGAGGTCGGCGGCCCCGTTGCGGTCGAAGTCCCCCGACGCGATCTTGCGCACGCGTCGTCCGCGTCCGAGTCGCGTCGCGACATCGAACGAGCCCGTCGGCGTCGCGGTCAGGAGCACGATGCTCGACGTGTCGCCTCGAGAGTCGGCCGCAGCGATATCGACGCGCCCATCGCGGTTCCAGTCCCCGGTGGCGAGATCCTCGATCCAGCCGTTTCCGAGCGGGATGCGCTCGGCGAACGAGAAGCCGCTTGCGGTTCCGCGGAAGAGGGCGATCTCGGCCCGTTCGCGACTCGCGACGACGAGGTCGAGAAACCCGTCCTGGTCGAGCTCCATCGTCAACATGGACTCGACCGATTGAATCGTCGTCGACGTGAGCGTGGGCGGGTTGAACGAACCGTCGCCGCGACCGCGGTAGATCGCGATCTGCGCCGGCGACAAGCCGCGCGAGACGCCGACGACGTCCGCGTTTCCATCGCGGTCGACGTCGATCGTCTCGATGACGTTGAGAGACGTGCCGATGGACTCGATCGGTGGCGAGAACGTGCCGCCGTCGCGTCCCCTGCGCACCGACAGGCCGGAGTTGATCGCGGCGACGAGGTCGAGGAGACCGTCTGCGGTGACGTCCCGTGCGACGACGTGCTCCTGGAACTCGCCGAACGCGATCGCGGTTCTCGTGATCTGCGTGCGGTCTACGCTCACAGAGAGGATCGACGCCTCGACCGCACGGCCCGAGTGGGCGATGACCATCTCCGGGCGCGCGTCACCGAGGACATCGACCACGTCGACTCGGGACGGCCACGGGGGCACCTCGACCTCGCCTCCGGGTACGAACCTGCCCGTCCCGTTGCCGAAGAGGACCGAGACCGGAATCGAGTTCTGCGTCGAGACCGGTACGAACGAGAGGTCGAGGGTTCCGTCACCGTCGAAGTCCGCAGCGACGGGAATGCCGCCGGGCGGGCCCGACTGGATGCGCGAGACGACCGGGAACGACGCCGGCGCGACGGCTCGAGAGAGCGCGAGCCCACCGAACGTCGCGTCGCCAACGAGGACGTCGAGGACTCCGTCGCGATCGAAGTCGGCGACCGCGAGCCCCTCGATCTGTTGCCCGAGCTCGAACTCGCTACCGGCCTGCGGCAGTCCGTCGACGGTGCCCGCGTCGTGAAAAACCGTTCGGTAGTCAGCGGAGACGATGTCGTCGACGCCATCGTGGTCGAGGTCGGCGATGACGACGTAGGGCGGGAACTCCGAACGTATCGGGGTTCCTTCGTCGAACGTCCCATCGCCCGCGCCACGCCAGATCGTGAGGCCATCGTGCTCGCGGGAGTCTCCGAGGAGGTCGACGTTCCCGTCGCGGTCGAAGTCGAACGCTTCGAGGATCCTGACGATCCGGGTCGGCGACCAGCTCTCACCGCGTGTGAAGCCGCCGTCTCCGTCGGCCAGGTACACTTGCCGTTCGCGGTCTCCCGCGACGATCAGATCCGGCAGCGAGTCGGAGTTGACGTCGGCGACCTCGACGAGGCTCGGTGCCTCCTCGAGGCGCACGTCGAACGGGGGCAGGAGGTCACCATTGCCGTAGCCCGGAAAGATCTGCAGCACGCTCTGGCGGTCCGGGATCGTGACGATGTCGAGCGTTCCGTTGCGATCGAGGTCCTCGATGACGAGGAACCCCACGCGATCGTCCTCCCACCAGATGTTGTGCAGGACCGGGGGGGCGAACTCGCCGTCGCCGAGCCCGAAGAAGATCGCGAGCTGCCGTTCGAACGAAGCCGTGACGAGCAGATCCAGAACCCCGTCGCGATCGAAGTCTCGGAGCATCGGCAAGCCGGGATCGCGAGCCTCGTACTCGGTGGGCGACAGAAGACCGCCGAAACCGTCGCCGCGTGCGACGCCGATGCCGAAGCGCTCGCGGAATCGCCACACGATGTCGGTATTGCCATCGCCATCGAGGTCGCCGGCAGCGATCCCGTCGACGCCGCCGGGTAGCTCGATCATCTCGATCTCGCCGAAGGACATCGCGCCAGGGTCGACCTCACACGCGTCGAGGGTGCCGTCACCGTCGCAGTCTGTGGCAGTGCCGATCGCGACCTCGTGGCTGTCAGGAACGCCGTTGCCATCGCAGTCCGGCTGCGCTTCGTCCGGTACGCCGTTCCCGTCGATGTCGTCGCTCTCCATCGACGCGATGTCGCACGAGTCTGGGATCCCGTTGCGGTTGGCGTCGTCGACGAGACCGTCGCGGATCGCCGAGCGATCCGGATAGCCGTCCTCGTCGCAGTCGCTCTCGACCTCGTCCGGCACCCGGTTCTCATCGACGTCGGCGCTGAAGCCCGTGGCGATATCGCAAACGTCCGGAATGCCGTTCCCGTTGCGGTCGAAGCTCGCGTGTGTGTCGAGATCGGACGCGTCGAGCGTTCCGTTGCCGTTGCAGTCGTCCTGGCATTCGTCGGGCACGCCGTTCTCGTCGCGGTCGTCGCTATTGCCGAGGATCAGGTCGAGGCGGTCCGGCTGCCCGTTCTCGTTGCAGTCGGGCTGGCAGTCGTCCGGGACGCGATTGCCGTCGAGATCCGAACTCGAGCCCGTCGCGATGTCGATGGAGTCCGGAACACCGTTCTCGTTGCAGTCGGGCTGGCATTCGTCGGGCACGCCGTTGCCGTCGAGGTCGGTCGCGTCTCCCGAAGAGATATCGAGCGCGTCGGGGCGACCGTTCTCGTCGCAGTCCGGTTGGCACTCGTCGGGCACGCCGTCGCCGTCGATGTCGGCACTCTCTCCGGATGCGATGTCGCACGAATCGGCGCGTCCGTTGCCGTCGCAGTCGCGCGAGTCGCGGATCGTCGTCAGGTTGCGTGTGATGACGATTCCGTTGTTCGCCCGCTCGTCGAAGGGATTGTGCAGAGTGTACAGGTCGGGGATACCGTCGCCGTCGATGTGTCCGAAGCCCGCATGCCAGACTTCGTGGGCGGGCAGGAAGAAGACGGGGGAGTGGGGGATGCCGCTCGAGTCGGTCCGGTAGACGCCGAGTCGTTCGCCGGTCGTGACGATCTCCGGGATACCGTCGAGGTCGAGGTCCATCGCATCGACGAAATCGAACTCGATCTCGGGCGAGAGGTGGACTTGCTCTCCGAAGCCGCCGCTTCCGTCGTTCAGGAGCACCGTCATGCCATCGGTACGGACGACGACGAGATCAGAGTCCAGGTCGCCATCCGTATCGACGAGCAACGCCTCCCGGACGAGCCGGTCGCCCGGGATCGTGAACTCTCCGGCCGGCGTGAAGTGGCCCGTGCCGAGCCCGGCGAAGAGACCGAAACGGTAGTCGCGCGTGTTGATGAGAACGACGTCCGGTACCCGATCGCCGTCGAAATCGCCGGTAGCGAGCGATGACCCGTAGGCGACAGGCGTTCGCGGCCCCGGCACGAAGGTGCCGTCTCCGCTGGCCTTGACGACCTCGATGAAGAGATGCCTGAATTCTCCTACCGAGACGACGCGGGCGAGATCGTCGGTTCCGTCGCCGTCCACGTCAAGCCATGCGTGAACTCGTGAGGGATCCAGGGCGACGACCGGCCCCGCCGTGAACGTGCCATCACCGTTTCCGGGGAAGACCGTGACGTGCTCCTCGTCCAAGACGACCAGATCGAGTGTCGCGTCGCCCGTGACGTCGCGGGCCGACAGATCGATGCTCCCGGGCTCGATGGGGTAGATCGCGCCGTCGGCGAGGCCTCCGGCGCCGTCGGCGAGGTGGATACGCAGCTCCCGTCGGAAGGAGAGCAGTGTCGCTGCGTCGTCGAAGGAGTCTCCGTTGAAGTCCCCGACCGCGAACGAATGCGCTGCGACCGGCAGCAGGTGGAGCGGGGAGAGGGCGGTGCTCCCGTCGCGTCCGAAGGCGACCGAGAGCCCGCGCTCGCCCGCGGCCGCGATGTCGGGCGACCCATCTTCGTCGAGATCGACGACCCGAACCTCGCGCACGTCGTTCATCCCGGGGTGGATTCGCGGTGGGGCAAAGGTCCCGTCGCCTGCACCCACGAGCACCTCGAGCTGCCAGCGGGTCGCCGTCACGAGGTCCAGCACGCCGTCGCCGTCGAGGTCGGCCGCGTCGAGCGCGCGAGGCTCCACGCCGACGTCGATCTGGACCGCCGCCGCGAACACTCCGCCACCGTTGCCGCGGTGGAGTGCGATCGCAGCGCTGTCGAACCCCGCGACGGCGAGGTCGAGCTCGCCATCCCGGTCGAAGTCCGCCAGGGCGAAATCGGCGGGCCAGGTGACGGTGGGCACCGATGTCGTGCGGACGAACCTCCCGTCGCCACGGCCCTGCATCAGGACCACCTCGGAGGTAGCCCCCCTCAGCCCCACGAGCACGTCGAGTGTGCCGTCGCCGTCGAAATCGCCGAGCAGAGACGTGCGGGGCTGGGCGTCGACGGTCGAATCCCGATGGATCTGGAATCCGCCGTCATCTTCTTGCAGGAGCGCGGAGACGCGTCGCTCGTTCGTGCTGACCGTCAGCAGGTCGGTCCGCCCGTCCCCGTTCAGGTCACCGGCGTGGATCTGGTTGGAGCCGTCGGACGTCAGGTACAGCTCGGGCGCCGCGAAGGTTCCGTCGCCGGCGCCGCGAAACACGGACACGGTCCCTCGGCCGCCGACGGACGCGATGTCGATGATGCCGTCGAGATCGAGGTCGGCCGCGACAGGGGACCCGGCGCTCGGCAGAGGCTCGGGGAGCTCGCCCTCGCCCAGCGGTCCGCCGAAATCGTAGACGGGCGGCACCGCGAGACCGGAGCGGAGGCGACCGAAGAAGAGCCGGGCACCGCCCAGGATGTCGAGTCGGCCGTCGTCGTCGAAGTCCGCGATCTCGAGAGAGCCGATCCGGTCACCCGTCGGCCAGTTCCGCGGGGCGTCTAACAGGATCGCGGGCGTCGCTAGCTCACAGCTGTCGAGTCGCCCGTTGCTGCCGCAGTCGAGCGACGGGTCGGCCGCGATCTGCGTCGCGTCCTCGACACCGTTTCGGTCGCAGTCCTCGCAGTAGCTCGCAGCCGGGCAAGCAGCGATCGTGATGACCGCCAAGAAACGCCCGGTTCTCTGCCGAAGCCACTCGTAACCCGGGCGCTGCGGCCCCATCAGAAGCGTCAGCTTCATGTTCGAAGGCCCCTGTACGATGGAAGAACGTGCCAGGCGAGGTTCGGGGCACCTATGAGCCACAATCTGCCGCTGGGGCAGTGAGACGAACCGCCACTCTGCGGCTCTATGTATCCCGTGAACGCCATCGATGTCAACTCCTGATCGAAGCGACGAGCGCCCGCGTCTTTCCGACTCCGCGCTGGCAGAGTGGGGACGCGTGGTCGCAACGCCGAGAACGCGACTGCCGACCCCGTGACATCGCGGCTGCGGTCGGGCAGCATAGGGGTGTGTAGAGCGGTGGGCACCGCAGGAGGCTTGACGGTGCGCAGCGGCGCACAGAGAACGGTGGTCTGGATGGGTGGTCTCGGCGTAGTCGTGCTCGTCGGCGCGACGGTTGCGTCGTGGGACGCGCTGTCGGAGCGGTACTGGCTGTGGAAGCTCGAGACGGGTGACGCGGAGACCGCGCTCGCGGCGGCGCGGGAGCTCTCGGCGAGAGGATGTCGAGCGAACGCTCCACGCGCTGCGCTGTGTGCGGCGAGCGTGGCGGGATAGCCGGCTCATCGTGCGCGACGAACCGCCGATCCGAATCATCAGATGACACATGCTTCCTGGCGTGCGCCTCTCGGGCGGGATCGTGACCGCCCTGTGACATCGCGGCCGCGATCGGGCAGGATGCGAGTATCTCCTCTTCGGCAGGACAGCCAAGAGTGGAACGATGAGCGTACTCGTTGAGGCTTCGGAGCATGAGAGTTCGCTTCACGCTGACGATTGCCGCGGCCACGCTCCTCAGATCTGTCAGCGTCGCGGTCGTGGCTCCCGGCCTTGGACTTGGTGACACCGTGGTACCGACCGGTTGGAGTTACACCGAGATGTTCCCTGACGACCCCCAGCAAGGCTGCCACATTCCCTGCGTCGACTGCACCGTGCTCGAACCCACCGCCGTCCCCTGCCCGACCTGTGGCGGTGCCGGCATGCTGTTTCAGGCAGCGCAGATGTGCGACGCTTCGACCGCCCGGAGTTTCGGTGTCCAGGCCCGCGAGATGTTCGAAGCCGCGATCGACCCGACCCAGCGCTTGCGAGCTGCCCGCGCTTGCCTGGTCGAACTGCTGATCTACGGCACCCCCTTCGCCGCCGGCTTCTCCAGCAGCGAGCTGCCCGACGATCAGGCGGCCGCCGAGTCGTTGTGCGCGGCGGTGCGCGACCCGCTGCGCGCCGCCTGGTTCGCCGCCCGCGAGGCCGAGCGACGCTGATCCACGTTCGGGAGCTTCTGTCGCCCGATCCAGCAACCGGCCCACCGATCGGCTCAGGAGTCGGAAGGCGTGTCGCTCTGCCGGGGAAAGTAGCGCCTGCGAATAGGCGTCGCCACCTTGACCTCCCCGACGCCGTCGGTGCGGCGAACCCAGAGCAGTCGGAGGTCCGTGAGCAGCCGGATCGAGAGATCGTCAGCAAGCAGATCGGCGAGTGGAGCCCAGCCGGGCCGCTCGCCGAGTTCGTCGAAGATCGCGGCCGCTCGTGCGAGATCCTCATCGCTCGCCGTGTGACGCGAACGCAGCCGCAGGATCCCGGCGAGGAGCGAACGCGGGGCGCACAGGAGAACCTGAGAGATGATCCAGGCGAGGGCGAGCGGGTTCCTGTGTCGAAGGATCGACGCCGGCCCTCGGGCGGTGCTGAGGCGTCGGAGTTCGGAGGGGCTCATCGATTTCGTTGTCGACAGAATCCCGGCCGGCTTTCGCGGGCGCTCGATGCGGGATATACGGAATCCTATCAGAAACGGACTCTGCCTGCGTGCCGCGATCGATCGCGATGAAGACGACCGGGCACAGGACCGAACCCGTGCCGCCGCTCCGCGAACGTCAACGAGGCCGAGGTCGCCGAGGGGCCTGCCCGTGTCTATCTCCTGCGCACTCGAACCTTCGCGGTCACCGGACGGTGATCGGAGAGCTTCTGGCCGTCGATGACCTGACCACCGACGCTATCGAGCGTAAGCTCGCCGCCGTTTCGGATCAGGACGTGGTCGATGTCGACTCTCGGCTTGTCGGAACTGAAACTGGGTTCCAGCCGGTCGACTTGTGTGAAACCGGCATCGTAGAAGAGTCTGAGCGTGCGGCTTTCCGGGACGTCGTTGAAGTCGCCTGCGACGATAGCGGCGACGTCGAAGGTGTCGAGGTGGTCGAGAAGGGCCTTGGCTTGCGCGAAGCGGGCTGTGTCGTCGCGGATCCAGTTGAAGTGGACGTTGGCGGCGATGACAGGTCGATCGAGGACGGTGGTTTCCAAGATGAGGGCAACGCGAGGCTCGTTGCCTTCGGGGAGTCGTAGGGAACGGTACTTGGTGACCGGGAGGCGGCTGAGCATGCCCATGCCGTATTGGCCACCTTGAAAGGGCATGAAGGAGCCGAAGCCGGGCACGCGGTCGCTGTCCTCGGCGAGGAAGAGCATCTGGTCGACGCCGGCGGAGCGTTTGCAGCGATCGTCTACTTCTTGAAGGAAGACCAGGTCTGCGTCGCTCTTCCTGAGGTAGTCGCGTTTCTCGACGAGGTTGAGCTCGCCACCGGCGTTGGCGCCGTGGAGGATGTTCCAAGAGAGGAGCTCAACCTCTTGGCTGGCGGCGCAGGACGAGAGGACCAAGAGGGCGCACAGCGTAGTTTTCGGCACGGCTCGATTCCCGATCTCCATCAACCAATGCAGCTAGGTCTATGGCGATGATGATTGTCGAAAGGTGAATCGGCATCAAGGTGAGAGGACCCGTGCCGCATCGGAGCTTCGCCCGAGAAGTGCAGAATGTCGAGACACACGGCAACTGCGAAACGTCACCTCAGCTCGGACCTGACGCTTCGAAGACACCCAACACCTCAATCCCTGATCGCACCCTCACAACTCCGCCCAAATGCGGTGGATGCTCTTCTTGCGAGGGGCGTTCGAGGTCTTGTACCCGTCGATCACCTTCTCGAGGCCGTCGCACAGCTTGGCGGTGGTCTCGAGGTAGGACCGATCGGCGGCCGAGGCCGACGGCTCGGCCAGCGGCTTGAGCTTGCCTGCCTTCAGGAGGGACGTGCGTTCGTTCGTCGCCGCCAGATACTCTACAACGAGCCTCGCGTGGGCCGCTTCGTAGCTGTCGCCCAGACCGGCCGCGGCCAGGCGCTCGTGGAACCGGTGCATCTTCCTCACCTTGCCGGGAAGATCGCTCCACTTCGGAGCGGGCGGCTTCGGCTGCTGAGCAACTGCCTTACCGTCGACAAACAGCGTCATTCCGCCGTTGTCCGCGATGGTCGCGGCGACGTGAACCCAGCGGCCGGGCGTGAGCTTCGCATCGTGCGACAGCATCCCGGAGCGGCAGATGGCCCTGAGTGAATTGCCCGGATGAGTGTCGAGCAAGAAGCCGTCTGACGCGCCGACGGTCGTCTTGTCGATGATTCGTGCGCCTCCGACCGGAAGCGTTCCCGGCTTGATCCACGCGACCATCGTGCATGCCTTCGCGAAGTCCAGCCTCGGGTCGTCAGCGACTGCCACGAAGCCGGCGCCGGAGAGGCGCAACGCCTTCCCGGCCGGGTCGCCGACTACTTCGACCTTTCCCACGGGCTTTGCGACGAGCGCGCCTCCCGGTGCGCCGACGAATTCGCCGGCGCGCTTCGTGTCGAACATCCAGTCGCCCACGAGTTCGGCATCATCGATTGGCTTCGCCGATCGCCCGGACGCGAGCGCGGCGACCTCGCGATCGGAGAGCGCGCGACTGAAGACCATCGCCCGGCCAATGTCGCCGACGAACCGGCTGCCGCCGCCGCTGTCGGCGCCGATCCGCAAGGGCAGGCGGTTCGGCGTTATGACCGACGACGCGATCTCCGGCACGATATCGGATGGGGGGGCGAGCTTGGCTGAGACGGGCGGCGGAGCGAACGGCATCGGCTTCGCGTTGCCCATCGCTATGCTGATCGCGGCCCGGCGTGGCGTCTGGTCAAACGGAAGCGAGACGGATTCGCCGTCGAAGGCCGTCCACGCCTTGCCGTTGACGGTAACCGATGTGATCGGGCCGGTTCCGGCTGTTGCGAGGAACAGCCGCTTCGCGCCGAAGCGGACGCCGAACCGCTGTTCGAGGCGAGTGATACCCGGCGGGATGTGCGGCACGAGTGTCAGGCCTTTGGCGGCGTAGTTGTATTCGAACAGCCCACGCAGCAAGCCGGCTGGCGGACCGAAGCTGTCGTAGCACAGGTTGATCGGCTGGTTCGGCTGATAGACCTTCGCACCGAAGTCGACAAGCGGATTGTCCATCCTGAACCGCCGCGCGAAGGTCATCAGTTGTTTCATCGAGCTTCGCGCGTCCTCGAACTTGCCAAGCCGCGAGTAGGCCATCATCATCCTGCCCTCGCACGTCGACCAGTGGCCGCCGTTCACCCACGTGCCGAACATCCACAGCCAACTGTCCGGCGAGGCGTACATGTCGTCCAGCCCGGGGCAGTTCGCGATGATGAAGTCATTCGGGCGCAGCCCCGGGATCGATGCGATCTTCGCGTAAATCTTCGCGGCCTGGCCGTCGTCGACGACGCCGAAGCAGACGGCGTCGTGATTGGGTGAGGCGGCGAAATAGCCGTGCTTCGCGGCGCCGTAAACGCCGTGCTTCGTGCCGTCGGGGTCGATGTACTTGACGAGATAGCCCTCATCGGTTGTCAGCAGCGGGAGGCCCTTGCGTGCGAGGTCGCGGCGTTTCGCGTATAGCTCGACCCTATCGGGATTGCCCGCCAGCTTCTCAAGCTCGATCACCCGGTCGAGCGCGGCGATGTAGGTAACCGAAAGCCCGGCGAGATAGGCCTTTCCGTAGGTGCCGTCGGGCTTCTTCCAGCCGGCGTAGTTGGGCGCCAGCAGGTTGCCCGCGGGGCCGGCGAGGAATAGGTTGTTCTTCGGATCGCGGCGCGTCTCGATGAAGTCCGCGCAGCGTTCAAGCTTCGGCAGATAGCGCTCTATGGCCTTCGCGTCGCGGCTGATCAGTAGCAGCTCCGCCTGCATCACCAAGCCCGCCGCCGTGAAATCCACCCCCCAGTCGTGGATGAGAACGTTCCCGTCGCCCTGCTTGTAGATGGCCCCCGATGGCATAGCCGCGTCGCACAATTGCCCGTCGGGCACGACGCCGTGGTTGCCGCGCCAGACCCACTCCTTCTTGCCGTCGCCCATATGATCGAACCACAGGTCCTGGGCGTTCTGCAGGAAGGTGACGAGCGGCTCCTCGTAGAAGGGCAGCGAGCAATACGTCGGCCCGTAGCTGTTCTGCACCCACCACGCGCCCCACGTGGGGCCCTCGACGAGGCCGTTCCAGGCGGGATTGTAGAGCATCGGCACGTTCTGGAACTCGGGATCGGCGTGATACATCCTCCGCGCGATGTCGAGCAACTGCAGATACTCGACGTCGCCCTCGCCCCGGAAGAACTCCCCGTCGAAGCGCCCGCCGGCGCCCAGAGACTCACTCGGATGACAGCACGCAATCGCCCCGAACAAGAGAATGCTGCGAATAGGATCGCGCATGCCGATCACCTCGTTTGCAGTTACGTTTCATTCTCGAAGCTCGGCGTGGCGCCGGGCTATTCGTGACCGATCCGACGGACGCGTTCCTCCGTCACGGCGGCGTCGATTGCAACATCATGGTGCCTGGCAGGGAAGTGTACGCAGCGCCTGCACGTTTGTCATCCGCCCCCGATCGTTGGGGCAACCAGCTGTCGAAATGGCGCAGATACACGCCGGCCCCGGTACTGGAGAACTCCGTGTGCTGTCCAACGCACGGGGCACACTCAATCTCTGGATCTTGCCCGCCGCCCAGCGCGTGAGCAACTCGCTACGAGCGTAGCCGAGTTCGTCGGGCGCTTCTACGTTCCGTTTCTCGGCGTCGAGTGGCCGGCCACGGACGAAATCCTTGGCGACGACTGGAGTGATGACGTGCAACGGCTGCGACGGGACGGCCGGTGACCGTAGCCGACGTGAGCGCCCACCTTTCTCGAGTTCTCACTTTGCAGCACAGAGAACTTTGTGTATCGTAAGGTGAGGTAGTGAAGAGCGGCCACGCAGCAGGAGGTCGTCGTGCGCATTCTCTTGATCAACGCCCCGCATCCCTCCATCGGCAGTCGGATACCGGATGAACATCTGCCTCCGCTGGGCTTGTTGGCGGTAGGCGGCCCGTTGCTTGATGCTGGCCACGACGTGCAACTGCTCGACGCGGAGTTCGGTCCCATGTCCAGCGCGGATATCGTGGCTGGCGCGGTTGCATTCGTTCCCGATGCGCTCTTCTTGGGACACTCCGGCTCCAGTTCGGCGCACCCGGTCATCTCGGCGCTCACCCGTGCTCTGAGAAGAGCGTTGCCGAATGCCTGGATCGTCTACGGCGGCGTGTATCCGACCTTCAGTTGGGAGCGAATTCTCGCCGAGGAGCCGCAGGTGGACGTCATCGTACGCGGCGAGGGTGAGGTCATCGCTGTGCGCTTGGCCGAAGCCTTGGTCGCGGAGAGTGGGCTGGACGAGGTGCGGGGAATCGCCTTGCGGCGGGGAGGGGTTCCCTTCGCCACGCCGCCGGCGGCAGTCGTGTCGGATCTCGACGCCTGCCGCGTGGGCTGGGAGCTCATCGATCACCGGCGCTACAGTTATTGGGGGGACCGCCGCGCGGTGGTCGTGCAATTCTCGCGCGGATGCCCGCATGCATGCAGCTACTGCGGGCAGCGTCTGTTTTGGCAACGGTGGCGACACCGCGATCCGACGGCCTTCGCAGCCGAAATCGCCCGCCTCTATCGTGATCACGGCGTCGAGGTCTTCAATCTCGCCGATGAGAACCCGACGGCTTCGCGGTCGGCTTGGCTGGCCTTCATGCGAGCTCTGATCGCGGAGGACGTGCCGGTGACGCTGGTCGCGTCAACGCGGGCGGACGACATCGTCCGAGACGCAGACGTGTTGCATCTCTACAAGCAGGCTGGCGTGGCGCGATTCCTGCTCGGTATCGAACAAGTCGACGAGCGGGCGCTCCGCAAGATTCGCAAGGGGAGCTCCACCGCCAAAGACCGGGAGGCCATCCGCCTCCTCCGGCAACACGACATCCTCTCCATGGCGGCCTTCGTCGTCGGTTTCGAGGAGGAGAGGGATGCCGACTACTGGCGAGCCTTGCGAATGCTGCTGTCCTACGACCCGGACCAGATTCAGATGGTGTATGCGAGTCCGCATCACTGGACCCCCATCGCCAAGGACGAAGCCGAGCGGACCGTCATCCAGAGGGATCTGCGCAAGTGGGACTACAAGCACCAAGTGCTCGCCACGCGGCACGTGCCGCCGTGGCGGGTGTTGTTGTGGGTGAAGTTCATCGAGACCGTCATGCAGGTCCGGCCGCGCTCCCTGATTCGCCTGTGGACCCACCCTGACAAGGCCATTCGGGCGTCCATTCGCTGGTATTACCGAATCGGCCGCCGGGTCTGGTCCTACGAGATCCGACAGTTCATTCTCAACGACCAACGGCTCCGGCACGGCCCTTCTCTGCGGCAGTTTCACGGCTCCCTGGAGGCGTTTCCCGCCGGGGTCCCAGGTGGCCGTCCACCGATCCGGCAGCATCGGTAGTCCGCCGAGGCCTTACGGTCGGGCAGGTCCACGAGGAGTTCGATTTGTACGCGCCCGTGGAATGCGCGTAGAACCCGCGTAGAATATGCGCACAGCCATCCACCACCCGATGAGCTGCCACGCTTGGCCGACCCTCGAATTACACGTCACGGGAGGACACGGCGGATGGAGCATCGCATCGACCGAAGAGACTTCGCAAGGCGTTCATCGATGACCGTCGCCGGCCTCCTGGCAGGGTCGATACCCGGCGGTGGCTCTTCTGTCGGCGAAGAGCAGAACAAGTCGAGAGGCGCCATCGCCGAGAAGCGCCTCGTGCTGCTGGGGCTCAATGGACTGGCTCGGGCGCCGGAACTGAACTACTTCGCGGACGGGCATCGCGGCGCGAGCATGATCGCCGCGCACCTGGAGTGCGTCGACAACGATTTTGACGATCGAGCCACGTCGCGCATAGTGGAGCTGTTCGACCTCAACTGGGCTTCGTCGAAGCTGTGCAAGCCCTTCCCGGAAGAGGATCCGGCGCCGGAGCGGGTCCGCGAGATCGGAGCCGCCTTGGCCAAGGGGAGCGGCGTTCTTCGACAAGTCGGCCACGATGCGATATTCGCCATGCACGCGATCAAGGCGTTTCGCATGATGCCCGCCGCGGCGACTCCGAAGCGGATCGACGGCGTGTGCCGCTTGATCGGCTCCTTCAAGCCTTGGCGCGACGTCGAACCGGACCCCGAGGTGGATCCTCCGCCGTTCAAGGACACTGCAGCCCTGTCGAAGTACGTCTTGCGCGAGGCGAGTGCATCGCTCGATCGGTGGATCGGCTTCGGCCAAGGGTTCACGGGGCACATGCTGACCTTCGGCCAGGCGATCGCCGAGCTGGCGGCGATGGGCGATGAGGAGTGGGCCGAGAGTTGCCGAACGGCCTTTCGCAAGTACGTCACGGTGACCCGTCAAGGTCCGGATCCGGATGGCAAACGCTACACGGACCGCAAGCCCAGCAAGCTGCGACCGAGCGATGCAGAGTACTGGCAGAAGCGAGGTAAGAAGACCCTGGGCCTTGGTCACGTGTTCAAGTACTCGTACAGCTACTACGACCTGCTCCGCCGAGCCGGCGACAAGGAGCTGCGGCAGTCGCTCGACGTCAAGGCGTATCACCTGTTCTGAGACGATCGTGTCGGTCGAGGGATCGTCCCGGCCGCCGTTGAAACGAAGGAGGCGACTCCGACAGCTGGCGTTTCGGTGCGGAGATCAACCGAGCGGAGGGTACGCCGTGAGCAGATCGAGCCGTAGAAAAGCGGGCAGTGGGAATCTCGTCACGCGGATCGCCATGCTGGTCGGACTGTTGTTCGCCATCGCCGGCTGCTACTCGGTCGAGGCCCTGCCAGAGGATCCGAAGCGGACCGGCATCTACGCGATCATGTACAACCGGTTCACCGGGACGTCGTGGGCGCTGGGCCACCGCGCGATGTGGTATCGAATCGAGACGGAGTGACATGCCTCAGTTCGTCGCCCTCGTCGCCCTCGCGTTCGGTTTGCCCCTGGCCTTGCTGCTCGCAGGGGCAAGTTGGCGCTGGCTTGCCCTCGGGGCCGTAGCCTGGGCCGCAGCCGTTCTCCTGAAAGCTGTTCTCGGTATCGGCGTGGACGCTCTCTCGCGACGTCTACTGACTGCGAGGCGCTCGCAGGCGGCGGTGTGGGGCTTCTGGTCAGCCGTGTGCGAGCTGGGCGTGGCCACCGCCGTCGTTATCGCAGGCGACGTGACACGGGTAGCAGATGTCGTAGCGCTTGGTGTTGGCGCCGGCGCCGTTGAGGTCGTTTTCGTCGTCGCCTCCGCAGTGCTCTCGCCCCAGAAGGCACCTCTCGCGTCTCCCGGCGAGTCGAGCAGTGCGCAGCACGGCCTACAATCCGACTGGGTCGTGGAATGGAACGGTGTCCTTGAGCGGTTCTCGACGATGTGCGGTCACGTTGGCTCGCGCGGTCTCGTCTGGTTGGGAGTGCAGGCGTGGGTCTATGCCCCGGCACTGCTCCTATCTGTCGCAACGTTTGCGTTGGTCGACGGCGTTGCCACCTTCGGAGTTCGCGCCAACTGGAACTGGTCCGACCCAGGCGTCGCACGCAGGTTCCAGTCTTTCCTGGTCGTGGTTGGCGCTTTCGAACTCGCCGTTTTCGCGGCCGGCACACTGGCGATCCAGGCGAACTGGTGAGGCGACTCGAGCTTCCCGCTCGGCGTATCGCCCTAGACAGCGGCTCGCTTGGAGAGCATTCGATGAGCTCGTCAAGGGCTCTCCGCTTTCTCGACGACCTCGGTCAACCAGGTGCGAATCTCCTCGTTCGTCTCCCGGGCCATCGCGTCTCGCAGCACGTCCAGGGATTCGCTGGCGTGATAGCGCGAGAGGACGCTGAGGATGGCGGCCCTTCGCGCCAAGTTGCCCTCTGACTTCACCATTTCGCCGAGCTGGGCCACACCCTCGGGACCGGCGCGCCCGATGGCACGGGCCAGGTGCCGCTGCGTTGCCTCGACATCCTCGCGGCCGAAGGCATCGGCGAGTTCGGGAAGGTGTTGGCTCGCACCGCGGTCCCCTATGACCTCTGCGGCGGCACCGCGTACGTTGCCATTCGCAGAATCACGGAGGAGGGACAGGCAGCGATCCGTGCCGGATGGGCCGGCCAGCTGCAGAGCCGTCTCCAGGAGAGACTGCGCAGAATTCTGATCGGGGCTCACCTCGAGGAGCTCGAACAGGCGCGTGGCGTGCTCCGGAGTTCCGTCGTCCACAATGCCGTCGGAGAGTAAGTAGAACCAATCTGGTGAGATCTTCCTGTCTGCGATGATATCCAGGAGCGTATCCACGCCTTCGCGGCCGCTGGTCTCACCGATGGCGCGCGCCAGGCGGTGCACCGTTGACCTGTCCTTGACGTGGGCCATGAGTTCCACCATGGTGGGCACGAGTTCCGGTCGCCTCGAATCGGCGAGGGCCTTGCCGAGGCTGTCCGGATCGATGCCCGCCTCGGGATTCGTGGCGAGATCGAGCAGGCGCTCGGCGCCTTCTCCGCCGCTCCGGACAAGAGCGCGAGCGAGGTGGGTGCGCACTTTCTGGCTGGACTCCCCGGCGATGGCGTCGATGACCATCTGGTTGTCCAGGGAGGCCCACTCGGCGACACCGGCGACGGCGTCGGCGATCGTTTCCCGAGCCACGCCTTCGGGCGGTTCCGCGAGGAGGTCGAAGAGAATCGCGCCGCTGCCGGAGGTGCGGGCGATCGCGCGGAGGATCGCCCCTTCCGTCTCTCGGGTCCAGGATCCGCCGAGAAGCGAGAGCAACGCGCTCGTGTCCTCCGAAGTTCCGAGACCTTCGGCTCTCTCGATCAGGTACTCGGGCCGGACGCGGCAAGCCGGGTCGTTCAAGAGTCCCATGAGATTCTGAAACGCCAGGGCCTTCGAGGTCTCGGCGACCAGGTCGCCGTATGCGTCGCAGAGAGTGGACTGGAGCTCGTTCGGAAGACGCTGCGTCATGAGTTCGTACAGCCCTGCCTGCGCCAGAGTCCGCGCCTCGGGCGACACCCCTTCCAGCGAGCGAATCGCCTCGCGACGCAAATCCATACTTGCCGTGCTGTCGGTGATATAGCCGAGCACCGCGTCCAGGGCTTCATCGCCACCGTAGCTGACGAGTTCTCGACACAGGTAGACCATGACGCCGCGCTGCTTGACCGAGGAGAGGAGCGGGAGAATACTCGTCGGATCCTCGCGAGCGAGCTCGCAGAGCGTCGCCACGGCATCGCGGAATTCGGGATCCTCATCCCCCTTGGCCCCGTTGAGATACGCGACGATATCGGCCGCGCTCATGTCCTGGAACGGGTTCTCCTCTTCCGGCGGACCGTCTCGGTCGCCGCCGGGCCCCGGCTTGCGGCGAGCCGTCGGGGCGCCTGCCTTCGAAGCTCGCGGCCCGGACTCGGCGGCACTGGCGAACTCCTGGAGGCGGGCGCGGGCCTCTCGAAGTTCTTCTCGCAGTCGACTGATTTCCTTCCTGTCTCGCGTGTTCGAAGGAGAGGGCGAGCGCACGAGGCCAACCCCCACCCCCGCAACAATCACGGTGGCCGCGGCCACGGTAAGAAGGGCCTTCTTTGTCATGACAATGGCTCCAATCCAGCCCGCGAGTCCTAACGTCGTAGCTGTGAACCCTGTACTTGTAGTTGCAACCGCCGTACTCGCCGCCCCACAACTCCCTGCCGTGGACGAAGAGAGCACCTCCACGGGCAGAACGTGGTCTACGCACGTGAGGGGTGCGATGGCCAGGTGCCATGCTCGACGGTCTCCTCCATACCTCCGGTCGAGGCGACGCCTGAGCTGGTCGAGCGCGTTTCGCAGGCGTGCCCTCACGGTGGTCACGGGCGCATCGTGACGGCGTGCAATCTCTTTTGGAGCGAGACCCTCGAAGAACCGCAAGAGAATCGTCGATCGATAGGGCTCGTCGAGGTCGAGGACCATGTCGACGATTTCACGGTGAAGCTCGGCACGCTCGACGAGCTCGTCCGGTGTCGTGGAGGTCTTCTCCGGCCGTGCGGCCCGTCGTTCGCGGCGGTGGCGATCCTGGTCCCGCTTGCGGGCGCGGAAGGCGAAGTTGCGCAGCACCTTCCTCAGCCAGGGTTTCGAGGCTTCAGGGTTCCGAGGTTGGGTCCTGACCGCGGCCAGCCAGGTCTCCTGCAATATGTCGTTCGCTTGCGCCTCGTCGGTGACGAGGCGCAGGGCCAACCTCTTCATCCAGCCGGCATGCCGGAGGAGTCGCTCGGGATGGAGGCGTTTCTCGTCGCTCTTCATGACAGGCAAATCACCTTCTCTATCTCAGATGATCGCGCCACGCGTCAAAACGACGAAGGAAAGATGTGAGCGTCACGGAAACGGAACTCACAGAGCCTCCGGCCGTCACGGGGACGGGGGCGCAATCGTCAGTCAATCCACGCCAAGGTAGGAAGGATCGTCGAATCCTCGGGCTGCGGAGGCGCGATGGATCGGCGAGCGCCCTTGGCGAAGCTCCGAGCATGAAACTCGCGAACGTCGTGAGCGGCGTCCAGTGGTGCCTTGCCACGCAGCGGCAGCACCCGAGCCGCTACGCGCAGGGACCGGTTGTCGAACACGGTAGCTCGTCTGCGGTCGGATCCGGCCCACACGACAGGAACGGCGCTGCCGGCGGCAGGCCCGTCAGGAACAGGAACTGAAGGACGCCGACCGCGTCCGTCAGATCGACCACGCCGCTGTCGTCGGTATCAGCGGAGTCGAGACACGGCGGCGGCTCTTCGCCGAGGAACAGAACGGCGAGCACGTGAACGGCGTCGCTGACGTCGAATGCGCCATCGTCGTTCGCGTCGCCGCGCTGGAAGACAGGACGCAGCGTGATGCTCGCGGCGACATGTCCCCAATCGCAGCCGTCTTGGCCGCGGGCGTTGGCGCGGAAGCGAATGACATCACCGCGCAGCACGGGGATGTCTTCGAACTCGAACGTGCGAATCTGCGCATACGTCGTCGTCCCGACGAAGAGCGTGGACGTGTTGTGCCAGATCGTCCAGCCGATGCCGTTTCCCGGCGGCGGGCCGCCGCACGCCCGGGGATTCGGGTGTCCGTGGGCGACGCGCCCGGAGATCACCGCGCGGCCCGTAGCTGGCGCCGTCCACGTAATGACGACGTCCGCGGGATTGGGGCGGCCGTTCCTCTCGACGTTCGGGTGGACGAAGATCGCGTCCGCGGGTAGCTCGTGACGGACGCCGATCGAGTGCTCGGGAGCGTCTTCGACCGTGACGTTGAGGAAGGAGTGGTAGTCGACGCCGTCGAATCCACGAGGATCGACCCACGCGCGAGCGACTCCGGGGACAATCAGGTCCCGAAAGTCGTCGTCGTTCGGCGCGGCGGCTTGGTAGCGCCACGGCGCTGGAAACTCCTCGGTGCTGAAGTCCGCACGCAGGTCCCACGATTGGGCTGAAACGAGGTTGGGAGCGGCCAGCGCCAGAACGAGATGAAGACGTGACATCACGCGCGGGGACCTCGACATCGGAATTCCCTCGGCTCAGAAGGGCGGCTTGTCCGAAGTGTGAACGCGGGAGGCTACGAGAATCGTGAGCATGCTGCCACCATCGTTCGACTTCGCGAACTGCATCGATCGTAGCGCTTCGCTTGACCAGGCCGCAAGCGGTGGCCAGTGCTGTCTCTTGGATCGGCGCTTTGTTCTCGGGCCGCGAGGTTTCCGCATCGTGCACCAGCCCCGAGACGGGGAGTGACATCGCGGGCGCGGTCGGGCTTGCGTCTTCGGTGGAGTCTGCTGACTGCGTGTGGCATCATCGCGAGTAGTCAGTTGCTTCCTCCCTAGAGCCGAGCGGCCATGTACCTGCGCGTGCGATGTCCCGAATGCGACGTCGGCCTCCGACTCAGGCCGGAGGACCTCGGGACGCGAAAGCGGTGCCCGCGGTGCCGCCGTGACGTCGAGTTCGACCGCGACGACATGTCTGCTGGTCGTCCACCGTCGCCTGCGAACGTGGCGGGCGGACGAGCGAAGAGGGGCGGGATTGTCGCCGTGGTCTCGGTTGTCGCTGTCGTCGTCGGCATCGCTCTCGCGTTCCGGATCCCCTCGTGGTCGTCTCACCGCGAGGAAGAACGGATACGTGCTCTGCTCGAGAGCGTGTTCGAGAGCCTCGGCGCGAACGAGCAGGGCCACCAGGAGTACCGGCACACGGAAACGGGGATCATCTTCGTTCGGCTGCCCGGCGGCACGTTCGAGATGGGGACGTCGGAGGAGGAGGCGAGGACGATCGTCGACGAGCTCATGCTCCTCAAGCGCGAGGAGTACCGCGAGCTCGAGACGTGGACCGAGGAAAAGAGGCGACGAATCGTCGGGATCATGCGCGAGTACGACCTGGCGTATCAGATCCCACAGTGGGACGCCGAGAGAGTACGCGTGGAGATCGAGGAGAGCGTGGCGCATGAGGCACCCCGTCACGGAGTGACTCTGAGCCCGTTCCTGATATCCAAGTACGAGGTGAGTCAGGAGCAGTGGCAACGCGTCATGGGAGATGAACCCACATCGTCGTGGTTCAAGGGACGCGGCTTGCCCGTCGTCGACGTCGACTGGATCGACTGCCAGCGGTTCTGCGAGAGGACCGGTCTCCACCTGCCGACGGAAGCGCAATGGGAGTACGCGTGCCGTGGCGGTACGGAGAGCCTGTACTCGTTCGGTGACGAGATGACGCTCGAGCGCGCGCGATTCCACGACAGCCCGGGTGGCGAGTGGATTCCCATCGTCTTGGGCGAGTCGTCGCGCGGCCTCGTGCCGGTGGACTCCTCGTCGCCGAACCCGTTCGGCCTGCACCACATGCATGGGAACGCCGAGGAGTGGTGCCAAGACGTCTACGACCCCGCGTTCTATCGCAGATCCGACAGCGGCCAGCCCGATCCGTGCTGTTCGGATGGTAGCCCGGTTGTCGTACGACGCGGCGGTGGGTGTCTGAGTCATCGGCTCTCGTGTCGCTCGGCGAGTCGGCGTCCAGTCGATATCTTGGAAACGCGCCTGGTCGTGGGCTTCCGGCCGGTGTTCCACCTCGCCGAAGCGGAAGCGGTCCCGAAGCCGGAGGCTTCGATTACCGGGGCGGTCGAGCGCTACGATGACGCGTTCGGGCGGGACCCCGCAGCGGGAATCCTGATCGCGAAGGCGCGCGTCCTGCGCAAGCTG
>CAYMRB010000004.1:0-63591 GCA_964392615.1 uncultured Planctomycetia bacterium
CCCTTCTGTCATCGTGCGAATCGTCCGACCGACGTCTACTCTACTTCTCGCGCTTCAACAGCACGATCGCGAGAGGCGGCAGCTGCATCTGGATCGAGCGGGGCCTGCCGTGCGACGGGATGTCCTCGGCCATGAGGCCGCCGACGTTGCCGAGATTGCTGCCGCTGTAGTGCGCCGAGTCCGTGTTGAGGATCTCGCGGTAGAAGCCGCTTCCCGGCACTCCGATGCGATACGCGTCGCGCGGCACCGGAGTGAAGTTCAGCACGACGACGATCTCCTCGTCCGGGTCTCTGCCGCGCCGCGCGAACGACACGACGCTGCCCTCCCAGTCGTGGAAGTCGATCCACTCGAAGCCCTGCCACTCGAAGTCCTGCTCATAGAGCGCCGGCTCGGATGCGTAGACCTGGTTCAGGTCGCGGATGAGCGATTGGACGCCGCGGTGGTAGTCGACGTCGAGAAGGTGCCAGTCGAGGCTTTGCGCCGAGTTCCACTCCTGGCCCTGGCCGAACTCGCCGCCCATGAAGAGCAGCTTCTTGCCTGGGTGCGCGTACATGAAGCCGAACAGGAGACGCAGATTCGCGAACTTCTGCCACCCGTCACCGGGCATCTTGTCGAGGAGCGAGCCCTTGCCGTGCACGACCTCGTCGTGTGACAGCGGCAGGAGGAAGTTCTCCGTGAACGCGTAGAGCAGGCTGAACGTCAAGCTCTGGTGGTGAAACTTGCGGTAGACGGGGTCTTTCGCGAAGTAGTCGAGGATGTCGTTCATCCAGCCCATGTTCCACTTCAGGCTGAATCCGAGGCCTCCGAGGTAGGTCGGCTTCGACACCCCCGGCCAGGCCGTCGACTCCTCCGCGACGGTGACGACTCCCGGGCAGCGCTCGTGGCACAGCTCGTTGAGTCGCTTGATGAAGTCGATCGCGGCGAGGTTCTCGCGGCCGCCGTACTCGTTCGGAATCCACTCACCTTCGGGGCGCGAGTAGTCGTTGTAGAGCATCGACGCGACGGCGTCGACGCGCAGGCCGTCCAGGTGGTACTCCTCGAGCCAGAACAGCGCGCTTCCGAGCAGGAAGTTCCGCACCTCGTTGCGGCCGTAGTTGAAGATGAGCGTGCCCCAGTCCTTGTGCTCGCCCTGACGCGGATCGGCGTGCTCGTAGAGCGCGGTGCCGTCAAACTCGCGCAGTCCGTGGTCGTCGCGCGGGAAGTGCGCCGGCACCCAATCGAGGATGACCGCGATACCGGCAGCGTGGCACGCATCGACGAACGCGGCGAACTCCTCGGGGGGGCCGAAGCGACTCGTCGGCGCGAAGTAGCCCAGAGTCTGGTATCCCCACGAGCCGTCGAACGGATGTTCCTGGATGGGCAGGATCTCGATGTGCGTGAAGCCGAGATCCTTGACGTACGGGACGAGGCGCTCCGCGAGTTCGCGGTACGTCAGGAAGCGATCGTCCTCGCCTCGCATCCACGAGCCGAGATGCACCTCGTAGGTCGAGTGCGGCGCGTCGAGAGCGTTGCGGCGGTCGCGCCCCTCGCGCATCCACTCGTCGTCTTTCCACTCGTGCTTTCCCAACTCGTGAACGACCGACGCGGTCTGCGGGCGCGTCTCGAAGCGGAACGCGTACGGGTCGCTCTTGATCAGCAGGCGGCCGTCGTGGTTCGAGCGGATCTCGAACTTGTACAGATCGCCTTCCTCCACCGCGGGCAGGAAGAGCTCCCACAGCCCGCTCGGCGCCAGGCTGCGCATCGGGTGACGGCGGCCGTCCCAGTCGTTGAACGGGCCCACGACGCTGACGCGTTGGGCGTTCGGAGCCCACACGGAGAAGTGGACTCCTTCGGTGCCATCGACCGCCTTCAGGTGCGCGCCGAGCTTGCGGTAGTTGTGATAGTGCGCACCCTCGCTCAGGAGGTGAATATCGTACTCCGTCAGCACTCTGCCGAAGCGGTACGGATCCTCGAACTCCCAGATTCGATCGTCCGTGCGCTCGACGCGCCAGCGGTAGCGGAAGTCCTCTCCGACCGGACCGATGATCGACTCGAAGATGCCCTCCTCGTGAATGCGTCGCGCGGGCACGGCGTCGTCGCCGTCGCCGTCGCGCGGCAGCAGCCACATCGCTTTGGCGCCCGGGACGAACGCTCGCACTGCGAGGAGCGTCTCGCCGCCGTGCTCGAAGGAGTGCGGTCCGAGGATGCCGAACGGATCGCTCGGGCAAGCCTCGACGATCGACGCGATTTCCTCGCGTGAGACCGTCGTGGGAATCGACGCGGTATCGATCATGTTTTCTTGTGAATCCATGGTTTTGGACGCACAGGGTAGCACGATCGCTGCAGCAGCGGTACGGCGGAAAGTGCCGTTCTGAGGCGAGATTCAAGCTTTTCGCGACAACGACCGATAAGGAGGTGGAATCCGCTCGGTGGATCCAGCTTAATAGCTGCCCGCCGTGCTCGATCGCTTCGTCTTCTCTCTGGCCAAACTCAACGGCTCGACACGTTCTGCCCCGGATATCGAGGGTTGTCGCAGAATGCCCCAGATCACACTTCCCGACGGTTCCGTCAAGTCTTACGAAGGCTCGGTCACGGGTCTCGACGTCGCCAAAGACATCGGGCCTCGACTCGCCGAACAGGCCCTGGGCTGCAAGATCGACGGAGAGCTCTGCGACCTGTCGACCGAGATCGCGTCGGACTGCTCGTTGAGCATCGTCACGGCGCGACGACGCGACAAGACGGTCGACCCGGACGCGCTTTACCTGCTGCGGCACTCGTGTGCCCACGTCATGGCGGAGGCGATCCAGCGCGTCGTCCCGGGTGTCCAGCTCGTCTACGGTCCGCCTGTCGACAGTGGCTTCTACTACGACATGGCGGTTCCGGACGATCGGCCGCTGACGACTGGCGATTTCGAGGCGGTCGAACGCGAGATGGCGGCGATCATCGCCGCGGACGTGCCGTTCACGCGCTATGCCATCGCGTCGCAGCTCGGTCTCGAGAAGCTCCGCGCCGAGGACAACAAGTACAAGCTCGACAATGCCGAGCGCGCGCTCGACGAGGATGGCGAAGCGGACCTGTCGTTCTACGCGACCGGCGAGCCAGGCAGCGGGTGGGAGGATCTTTGCCGCGGCCCCCACGTCCCGTCGACGGGTCGCATCGGTGCGTTCAAGATCATGTCGCTCGCATCGTCCTACTGGCACGGCGATGAGAACTCCGACCGGCTGACGCGCGTTTACGGCGCCGCGTTCTCGACCCAGAAGGAGCTCGGCGCGTATCTCGAGCAGCTCGAGGAGGCCAAGAAGCGCGACCACCGCGTCATCGGCAAGCGGCAGAACCTGTTCCACATCGACGAGGCCGTCGGTCAGGGGCTGATCCTGTGGGCGCCGAAGGGCGCGGTCGTGCGACAGGAGCTCCAGACGTTCATTTCGGACGAGCTGCGCAAGCAGCGCTACTCGCAGGTTTTCACGCCGCACATCGGCAAGCTGGATCTCTACCGCACGTCCGGGCACTTCCCGTACTACCGCGAGTCGCAATACCCGCCGGTCGTTGAACCGGACGGGTTGAAGCTCTTGGCGGAGGAGGGGTGCTCCTGCTCCGAGCTCGCGAACCGGCTCGATTCAGGCGAGATTGGCGGCTATCTCCTCAGGCCGAGGAACTGTCCGCACCACATCAAGATCTTCGCGAGCGAGCAGCGCTCCTATCGCGACCTTCCGGTGCGCCTCGCGGAGTTCGGCACGGTATACCGCTGGGAGCAGTCCGGCGAGATCTCCGGCATGACGCGCGTGCGCGGCTTCACGCAGGACGACGCGCATCTGTTCTGCACGGAGGAGCAGGTCGGCGACGAGATCATCGGCTGTCTCTCCCTGGTGAAGAAGATCTTCGCCACCCTCGGCATGAGCGACTACCGCGTTCGCGTCGGGCTGCGCGACGAGGACTCGAGCAAGTACACCGGGGACGCCGCGAATTGGGACAAGGCCGAGGAGGCCTGTCGCGTGGCAGCGCGGACGCTTGGCGTCGCGTTCAGCGAAGAAGCCGGCGAGGCCGCGTTCTACGGCCCGAAGATCGACTTCGTCGTTCGGGACGTGATCGGCCGCGAGTGGCAGCTCGGCACGGTGCAGGTCGACTACAACCTGCCGGAACGATTCGACCTGTCGTACGTCGGCGCCGACAACCAGCCGCACCGGCCGGTGATGATCCACCGCGCACCGTTCGGATCGATGGAGCGATTCGTCGGCGTCCTGATCGAGCACTTCGCCGGCGCGTTTCCGACGTGGCTCGCGCCGGAGCAGGTGCGGGTGCTCCCGATCAGCGAGAAGAGCGACGTCTACGCACGCCAGGTCCACGACGCCCTGTTCGAAGCGGGGGTGCGCGTCGGACTCGACGGCTCGAACGATCGCCTGCAGGCGAAGATCAAAGTCGCGGCGGATGAAAAGATCCCGTACCTGCTCGTCGTCGGCCCGCGCGACGCGGAGAACGGTCAGGTCAGTGTTCGCGCGCGCGGCGTGCAAAAGAATCTCGGCGCGATGGGCCTGGACGCGTTCGTCGATGCGATCGGCGCGGAGTTCCGCAGCGGGGGCGGGACGACGGCCGTCGTCGCGTTCGGGGGGGCCTGATCGACGCGGGCCGCGCACGAGGGCTCCGAGTATCGCAGGACTCGTCGAGGCCGCCTGGATCGCAGCCAAAGAGGCCCGTCAGGGGGTTGCACCCGCAGGCGCGATCGATTACGATCCGCGGCCGAAAGAGAGTTCTTTGGTTTGTGTCCCGTCGGTGAACCGACGGAGGAGATTTCGGTGAACAAGGCCCAGCAAAGCTGTTCTGCGGTGTTCACCTGAGTTCTCTGAACGCCTGGTCGGGGCCCTGTTTTTCATTGACCCGACCCGGCGCGATTGCTATCCCTGGTACCAGTGATACACGCGGTAGGGGTTACGCGCCGCGTACGACACAGCAGCCAGTGGAGAAGAGAGGCCTGAGTCGAAAGTCCCGCCAAGTGGTCGGCGCCTGACGAATTTGCTGCGACGCCCGGGCGGGTTTGAACAAGCCCACAACTGCCCCGGAGGTCGGTGGTTCCCCCAAAAGTTCCACCGGCCTCTTATAAACAAGCCCACAACTGCCCCGGAGGTCGGTGATTCCCCCAAAAGTTTCACCGGCCTCTTATTTTTTGCCCTGGCGGCCCCGGCGAGAATCGACGCTCGAGCGCGACGGCCGCTGCGCTCGAACGGGCTCGTTTCGCTCAACCTGAGGAAAGGCCGGAAAAGAACTCAAGCCGTCGGGGGGCATCGTCCGAAGTTCTGGAAAAGTATCCTCAGGAGGGCGATGCCGTGAGAACGCGTACGATCTTGTTGTCGCTGACGGTCCTCACCGTGCTCCCGTGCGCTGCGCGTGCGGAGGAGTTCCTCATCATCGGCCCTCGTGCGGTCGGCATGGGTGGTGCGGGTGTTGCCGTGACCCGCGGCTCGATGGCCACCTACTGGAACCCGGCAGCGCTCGCGCCGCCGCGGGCTCCGTCGGCCGACTCGTTGTTCGACCTGGTGGTGCCGGTCGGCGTCGGAGCGTCGACGAGCGAGAACCTCCTCGGTGACCTCGACGACGTCGTCGGGCTCGTCGAGACGCTCGACTTCGATGCCGTCGAGACTCAGCTCGGCAACGGGCAGCCTCTGACCACGACGCAGATCCGCGACGTGCTGCGCCTGGTCGACGAGCTTCCGGATCTCGGCAAGTCGGGCACCGGCTTGATCAGCGACGTCAGCGTCGCGATCCAGCTGCGCGTCTGGCGCATCGGCTTTTCGGCTGCCGGCATGTTCCACGGCGGGGCGCTGACGAACCTCGACACGGGGCTCCTGGCGCTCGGCAACAGCGGCATCGGGACGGCGCTCGGCGCCACGGGGAATGCGCCCGCGACGACGGCGGGCCAGAACCTCGCCGCGCAGCTTCTGGGTGGCGGGCTCGTGAACGCGGCGCAGGCGAACGAGATCGCCTTCCAGGCCGAGCAGGCCGGCGTCAATCTGAGCGATCCGACGTTCCAGAACCTGCTGGACGACGTCGTCCAGGCGACGACCAACAACAACGGCGGCTCGCCGGCGAACATCTTGACGGCGAACCAGAGCGGTGTGAACCTGCGCGGCGCCCTGTTGAGCGAGGTGGCCCTCGGGTACTCGCAGCCGGTCGCGGACCTCCTGCCGTTCGATCCGTTCAATTGGGTGTCGGTCGGCGCGGCGGTGAAGGCCGTCTACGGCACGACGTACTTCAAGTCGGTGAGCCTCGACGGTCTCGACGGTTTCGACGACATCCTCGACGAGCTGACGGACGACGCGAACCGCGAGGAATCCGTGCGCTTCGCTCTCGACGTCGGAGCGCTGGTGCAGCCGTTCGATTGGCTGTCGCTGGGTCTCGTCGCGCGAAACGTCAACGAACCGGAGTTCCGGTTCGCGGGTCGGGGCTCGTACGAGGTCGAGCCGCAGGTGCGCGCCGGCATCGGGCTGCACGACATTCCGTTCGACGGCCTGATCCTCGCTGCGGACCTCGATCTGACGCGGAACCAGACCGATGCGTTGCCCGGCCGCGAGTCGCAGGTGCTCGGTATCGGTGCCGAGTACGACTTCCTCGACATGCAGATCCTCTTCCTGCGCTTCGGCGTGTCTCAGAACCTCGCGGATACCGACGAAGCGCCCGTCATCCACGGCGGGCTCGGCGTCAACTTCCTCGGGGTGTCGCTCGACGCGGCGGTCATGGTGTCGACGGAAACGTCGGAGGTCGGCGACCTGGTGGGCTCGGTCGACGAGCTGCCCGAGCGCGCCGGCGCGTCGTTCATGCTTGGCGTCAACGTGCCTCTCGACTGATCGCGTCGATCGCGTTCAGCGCGTACTCGCCGGCCCGATTACGACGGGGCCGGTCTCGCTGCCGGGACGGACCTCGACGGCCGGAAGCTCGTCGACGACCTCGCCGCCGCTGAGGAGCTCGACGAGGTACTCGCCCGGCGGCAAGCGCTGGAGGTGGAACGTCGGCGCCTGCGCGGTGAAACGGTAGACTCGCGGCGGGTCGAAGCGAGCCGTGCCGTCGCCCGTGTCGCGATGCCGACTGAGGCGCAGCGAGTAGCCGCGGGCCGGTCCGTCGACTGCCATGCGGCCGCGGATCGAGCCGGGTGTCGCGAGCACGAGCTCGACGTCTTGCGATCCCGTCTCGACGCGGTCGCGCGCGGCGGTACCCATGCGCGCGTCGCCGGCCGTGAGCGCCCAGCGGCCGGGCTCCAAGCCGGCGAAGCGGAACGCGCCGTCCTGGTCGGACACCGTCTCGATCGCCAGCTCGGCACCCCGCAACGCGACCGGGACGAGCGGCACGGGATTGCCACCGCCGTCGACGACGTGACCCAGGATGGCGCCGTCGCCAGCCGTGAGCGCGATCTCGAGGTCGGTGCGCGACGCATCGCCGGCGTCGACGTCGATCCATCCGGAGCTGCCGCGCCGCGGCGTCGTCGCGCGAATCGCGTACTGCAGCGGGGCCAGCTTGATGAAGCGGAACATGCCGGACGACGTGCTGCGCAGGACGGTGGGCTCGACGCCGTCGTTGCCCGCGCGGATCTCGACGCGCGCGCCGCCGACCGGCTCGCCCGCAGCGTCGACGACGCGACCGGCGACCTCGCGCGGCGCGGGGAACTCGAGCTGGGCGCTGCCCGACTCGATCTCGGCGATCGTGAACGACGCGCGGCAATCCGCGTAGCGCGCGTGGGTGCCTTCGACCAGCACGCGCAGATCGCGCTGGGTGGGCAGGTTGCGCAGCGCGGCGCGGCCCAGCTCATCGCTGCGCGCCGGCGCGACCGGGAGCGACAGCCCGCGGTCCGCGACGCGATAGCGCAGTCGAGCTCCGGAGAGCGGCTCGCCGTCCGGCGCCAAGGTCCACACGGTCAGCGGCGCGTCGGGCGCGAGCTCGATCACGAGCTCATCGAGTGGCGGCACGGCGACCGGTCGCGGTCCGTCGGAGCGATACCTCTCGTGCGTCGATGCGAGCGCCCAATCGCCCGCGGGCAAGCCGGTGAACTCGAACTCGCCGCGGCCGTCGGTGCCGCGTGTGAAGCGCTCGGGCCCGTCGGTGCCGGCGCGGGACAGGACCACGCGCACGCCGTGAATTCCGCCGCGCGCGTCGACGACGCGGCCCTTCAGGCGCTCGCCGCGAGTCAGGGCGACCTCGATCGCGGCCTCGTCGTCCATATTCGCCGCAGCCGGCAGCGTCGGATCGTCGGGCGTCGTCAGCTCGAGCGGCAGGAGCTCGGCCAGGAAGTCGGCGTGTCGGAACCGCGCGCTGTACGCTCCAGGCGCCACGCCACCGAGCGCCGCGCGTCCGTCAGCGTCGGTCTCAAGGCGCACGCGCCAGCCCGTCTTCGCGCCACGCAGTGACGCGAGGACGACGGTCTTCGCGAGCGGCGCGCCATCGGCGCGGTCGACGAAGCGCAGCGTGACGGGTCGGGCGACAGGTTCCGCCGCATCCTCATCGTCGCTCGCATCCGCGCCGTCGGTTTCCGCTCGCGTGGAGGGCGACGGCGCGGCCGGGCCCGACATGGACCCCGACGTCGTCTCGGCCTTGTCGCGGCTCGCGTCCGTTCGATCGACCGGGCGTTCGATTCGCGCTGGCGCGTCGGACACGGGCTCGTCGGAGTCGTCACGCAGGACGACGAACCGCACGAACAAGCCGATGGCGACGACGAGGACGGCCAGCGCGAGCCAGGGAAGGCCGCGGCGCCGACCGCGCTCCGAAGTGGCTACGGCTGTCATGGGGCCGGCACGATAACGTCCAGCAGGACCGCGCCGCTGCCGATCTGCGGCTGCAGATCGGCGCCGACGAACGGTGGCAGGATCTCCGCGCCGTCGCTGGTGAAGAAGAAGTGCACGTTCGCCTGCGCCGGCGTGATGATGCCCGGTGCGGAGTACGAGTAGTAGCCGATGTCGTACGGCCCGTCACCGGGTCCGGACGGCGGCATCGAGCAGTAGCAGTCGAGGCCGCTGCCGACGGGCTCGGGGTAGCCCGGGATGTCGACGCCCATGTTGGTGACGGCGAAGATGTCCTCGCCGGTCGAGTTGAACGGGCGCGGCGCGAAGAACTCGTCGTCGCCGACGAGGCTTTCGATGACGTACGTCACGCTACCGCCCGCCGGCGTGATGTCGGCCGGGAAGTAGCCCGCGACGATCTCGCCGCTGAACAGGTCGTTGCCCTGGTCATCCTGGCCCGCCAGCGGGGGCACCGATTCGAAGTCGAGCTCGAAGCCCGGCGCCAGCTCGAGGAAGCTCGTGCCGAGGGGGCTGACGTTCGTGAGGGCGAGCGCCTGCGGCAACGGGTCGTCGAAGAGCAGGATGTCGTTCAGCAGGAGGTTCTCGACGTTGACCTGGACGAGCGAGCCATCCTGCGGGCCGACGGGAGGCGTCGAGCAGGCCGGGCCGACGAGCGCCGCGGCGAGGCGGGAGATCTGCACGTCGCCGACGAGGAACGGATTGCAGACGCCGATCAGGCCGACGATCGCGACGCCGATCTCGAGGTCGACGAGGCTGCCGTCCGGCTCGAGGCGACCGGCGAAGATGTTGACCTCGTGGACCTCGCAGACGGAGCCGTCGGGCAGGGGCTGCACGGAGCGGAACGCGGTGTAGACGGTGAAGGCGTCGCCGGAGCCCTCGATGAACGAGATCGCGCCCGCGTCCTCGACGGTCGGGTCGAGCACGCGAACCTCGAGAATGCCGCCCGCGCGCAGGCCGAAGCAGAACGCCGCGGTGACCGCGTCGCCGATGTCGGTGCCCGGAATCGTCGTGTCGGCGATGCCGCCGAACGCGTCATAGGTGCCGGCGACCTCCGGCGGCGTGTCGCCGATCCACGTGTTCATGTGGTCCAGCAGGAGCTGCACGGTCGGGTGGTTCAGGTAGTCGGCGAGCGTCTGGAACGCGCTCGCGGTGACGCCGCCCTGCGCAGCGCCGACGTCGTACGCGACGGTGACGCGGTGCCGGGTCTTCCTCGAACAGCCGCTCCCGGCGAGGGACAGGACGAGCGCGGCGCAGAGGGCTACGCAGAGGGTTCGCGTCATCGTGGCGGCGATTCGCGTCAGCATGGGACTCTACCGTTTCGAGTGAGTGTGGATCGCGGGCGACTCCAGTTCCGACGCAGCGCGCGGCGGATTCTTCACCGCGGCGGGAGGCTCGCGGGATGTTCGGGGGCCGGGCGGGCGCCGGGCATCCACGGATCTTCTCACGTGCGATCGGCGCTCGCCACCCGCGGGGCGCGGGGCGTCGGCGGGTCAGGACGATTTTCCGCCAGCGAAGTTGCGGTGCGTGGCCGCTGAGCAGCCGCTACGGGCAGACTCGGAAAGGTCTCGTCGAACGGTCTTCGACGCCGTTGCGATGGCAAGCTGAAGCCTCGTCGACGTTCTCGGCACCGACGCTCCTTGCGTCGCCCACGATCCCCGGTTATCCCTGGGCTCGTCGGCCGGAAACCCCGGCGTCCGAACCCCGCGCGTCGCTGTGCACCGACCGCGCGGCGATTCGCGCCGCCGCACAGAGCACGAACTCGCCATGACCAACCGTCTCATCGACGCGACCAGTCCGTACCTGCGCCAGCACGCCGAGAACCCCGTCGATTGGTACCCGTGGGGCGACGAGGCGCTGACGCGCGCCCGCGAGCTGAACCGGCCGATCTTCCTGTCGGTCGGCTACTCGTCGTGCCATTGGTGTCACGTCATGGAGCGCGAGTCGTTCGAGAACCCGGCCATCGCCGAGCTCATGAATCGGCACTTCGTGAACATCAAGGTCGATCGCGAGGAGCGCCCCGACATCGACTCGACGTACATGATGGCCGTGCAGCTCATGACCGGTCAGGGCGGCTGGCCGATGAGTGTGTTCCTCACCCCCGATCTGCGACCGTTCTGGGGCGGCACGTACTTCCCGCCCGATTCGCGGTGGGGGCGTCCGGGCTTCGGCGCGATCCTGGCGAGCCTCGCGAAGGCGTGGACCGACAAGCCGGATGAGATCGAGTCGTCGGCAAGCACGTTGACGGAGCGCATCGCCGCGAAGCCGAGCTACGGCGGCGACGAGCTTCCAGGGACCGACGCGCTCGAGCGCGCTTCGACGGAGGCCGAGAGCCGCTTCGACCCGATGTTCGGCGGCTTCGGCTCGGCGCCGAAGTTCCCGCGATCGGTCGAGATCTCGCTTCTGCTGCGCGTGTACGCTCGCGGCGGCGACGCCAAGGTCCTCGAGATGTGCGAGCAGACGCTCGAGCACATGGCGTACGGGGGCATCTACGACCAGCTCGGCGGCGGCTTCCATCGCTACTCCGTCGACGCGCAGTGGCTCGTGCCGCACTTCGAGAAGATGCTCTACGATAACGCGCTGCTCGCGCAGACGTACCTCGACGCGTTCCAGCTCACGCGGCGCGACCTCTGGGAGCGCATCGCGCGCGAGACGCTCGATTGGGTTCTGCGCGACATGACGAGCCCCGAGGGCGGCTTCTACAGCGCGACCGACGCCGACAGCGGGGGCTCCGAAGGGACGTTCTTCGTGTGGACGCCGGAAGCGGTCGAGGCGGTGCTCGGCGCAGAGGACGCGCGCGTCTTCTGTCGCTACTTCGATGTCTCCGAGACCGGCAACTTCGAGGGCAAGAGCATTCTCCACATCAGCCACGCGCTCGAGAGTCTCGCTCGCGCCGAGGGGATCGAACTCGAAGCCGTCCAGGGCATCATCGACGACGGCCGACGTCAGCTGCTCGCGGCGCGCGATCGGCGCGAGAAGCCGTTTCGCGACGAGAAGGCGCTGACCGCGTGGAACGCCCTCATGATCTCTGCCTTCGCGCGCGGCGCCCAAGTCCTCGATGACGCTCGCTACCGCGACGCGGCCGTGCGCGCCGCCGATCTCGTCCTCGAGCACATGCGGAGCGCGTCCGGGACCCTGCTGCGCGTGCGCAAGGACGGCCGCAGCGACGTCCTCGGCTTCCTCGACGATCACGCGTACTTCGTCGCCGCGCTCATCGATCTGTGGGAGACGACGTTCGATCCGCGCTGGCTGCGCGCGGCGCGCGAACTCGCCGATATCGTGCTGGCGGAGTTCGTCGACGACGAGGACGGCGGCTTCTGGTTCACGTCGCGGGCGCACGAGGCGGTCCTCGCGCGACGCAGGGACGATCTCGACAACGCGACGCCGGCGCCCGGCGCGGTCCTGGCGCTCGCGCTCGCGCGGCTCGAGAGGCTGACCGGCGAGGCGGCGTATCGCGATGCGGCCGAGGCGTTCCTGCGGTCGATCGCCGGCGTCGTCGAGCAGATGTCGATGGCCTCCAGCATGGCGCTGATGGCCCTCGACTTCCTCGCCGAGCCACCCGTCGAGATCGCCGTGGTTGGTGACCCCGCCCCCCCCCCCCCCCCGGCGCCCGGGGGGGGGGGGGGCCCCCCCCCCCCCCCCCTCGACCGCGAGCCGCGACCTGCTCCGCGCCGCGCACTCCGGGTTCTTGCCGGCGCGCGTCCTCGCAGCCGCGTCGGACGCTGCAGCGGCCGATAAGCTGGGCTCCGAGGTTCCGCTCCTCGCCGGGAAGCGATCCGAGGCTGCCCGGCCTGCGGCCTACGTCTGCCGTAACCTCGCTTGCCAGGAGCCCGTTAGGGATCCGGCTGGCCTGGAGGCGTCCCTGCCATTCGCCACCTCCGCGTCGGGATGATAATCTTCGACGTCCGAGGGTTAGCAGCCCGTTGGAGAAGGCGATTCGGCCCTTCTCGGCGGACCGCAAACGCGCCCCGACCATGGTCGGTGTCGAGGCCGTCCCCCGGACGCGTCCATCGTGTTTGCGGAGGTAGAGATGAACTTGCCCGAAGGCTTCGAAGCCGCGTACCAAGCGTATGGCGTACACGGCATTCCACCCGAGGCCGTGGAAGACTGGAGGTGTTCCGTGGAGTACGGTGCCGGTGCGAAGCAGTTGCGCGAGGTGAATGGTAAGCGAGAGGTCCTGCAGCAGATTTTCGGCAAGATGGTGCGTTTCAGCGAATCGCTGGACGACATCGAGACCTGGCTCGACGGCGAGACGCCGGAGGGCTTTGCCGTCGCTGCCGGGCCGGACTTCAGCATTGGAAGGCGGCAACCGCTGACTCTGGAAAGCCTCGACGGGGTACTCGAAGCCGAGTTCTGAGCCCGGCACGTCGAACGCTGTCGCGGGAGCGTCTCGAGCTGTTGCCACTCGGCCGCGGGCCGTACAATCGGTGCCATGGCACGGGTGATCTGGCAGCGCTCTGACGGCGAGGAGACGGACATTGCCGTCTCGGAGTCCGTCGTGCTCGGACGGGACGCGGCGGCCGATCTGCAGGTCGACGCGCGCAGCGTCTCACGGCGTCATGCGCGCATCGACTTGCGGGATGGCCGGTTCTACGTCTCGGACCTCGGCAGCACGAACGGCACGCTCGTCAACGGCGAGGAGGTCACGGGCGAAGCGCCGCTCGAGTCCGGCGACGAGATTCTCCTCGGCGCCGAGCGGCTGCGCTTCGAGTCCGACGAGTCGGGCAAGACGCGCTCCGCGCTCGCCACCGAGCCCCTGAGCCGCACGCTCGCCCGCGAAAGCGGTGAACGGCGGGGGATCGTCGACGCGAAGCTCCCGGAGGTCTTACCGCGACGCGTCGGTAAGTTCCACCTCCTGGAGAAGCTCGGCCAGGGCGGCATGGGGGCCGTGTACCGCGCGCGCGACCTCGACTCGAAGCGCGAGGTCGCCGTCAAGCTCATCCGCCAGCAGATCGGCCGCAAGGAGTCGTTCCTGCAGTTCTTCCATCACCGCGAAGCGGTCCTCGCGCGGGAGATCGACCACGACAACGTCATCACCGTCTACGAGCACGGCGTCGAGGACGAACAGCACTTCATCTCGATGGAGTACGTGCGGGGGCTGAGCCTCTATCAGCTTCTCAAGCGGCGCCAGAAGCTCGAACCCGTCGACGTTCTCGAGATTCTACGGCAGGTCGCGTGCGGGCTCGCGGCGGCGCATCGCCAAGGCGTGGTGCACAGCGATATCAAGCCCGCGAACATCCTGATCGTCGAAGGGGGCGTCGCGCTTCGGGATGATGACTGCGACGATCCGGCCGACCTGGACAGCCCGGCCGACGGTCTCGGCATCCTCGAGTTCGAGAGCGAGGGCTCCAAGACTGAGGTCGAGATCGCGATCGAGGGCGCGGACCCCGGGCTCGCCGCCGAGATCCGCCGGCGAGTCGGAGGGCCGATGAAGGAGGTGCTAGTCGATCCGCCGTACTTCCCGCGGCCGTCCGAGATGCGCTTCCTCGAGCACTACGTGGGGCGCATGGAGTCCGGACACGGTTTCTTCATCGTCGTCGAAGGAGAAGCCGGCACCGGCAAGAGTCGGCTGATCAGCGAGTTTCTGCTGCGTCAGAAGGCAGAAGCCGACGTCGCGAAGCGCCGCTATCTCGATCTCGACTGCTCGCGTATCGAGGGCATCCCCGACCTCTTCGCCCGCTTTCGACCCGACGTGACCAAAGCGCGCAATACCAAGCGCGACATGGTCGAGGCGCTGAAGAAACGGTTCGCCGAGGTGGAGGAGCCGACGGTGCTGCGGGTGATGGAGCTCGCCAAGGCGACGCCTCTCGTCTGCGACCTCCTCGTCCACATCGCGTCCCTGATGGACGACAAGCCGATTCTGGTCGTCGCCAGCGTCGATCAGGCGGAGATCCGCGCGAACGAGTCGCTCGAGGTGCTGTTCGAGATGCTCGAGCAGGTCCTCAAGGAGCTCTACTTGCGGCCGCTGACCGAGTACCAGATCCAGCGCTACCTCGACGAGCTGTTTCGAGGTGGCTCCGTGGGCAACGCCTTGGCGCCGGACCTGTTTCGTCTCAGCGGCGGGAACTTCGCCCGCATGCTCGACCTGATGCGTAGCTTCTTCGAGCGCGACATCCTGAAGGTCGACCCGAGCTCCGGCAACGTGAACTACCGCCCCAATATGCGCGAGCTCGAGCTCGAGGAGGGCAAGAACCTCTACGAGAAGTACCGTCTGTACGGCAAGGTCGAGCAGCGCATTCTGGCGGCGGCCGGCTTCATCGGCGAGCGGTTCTTCTTCGACACGCTGAGTCGACTGCAGGACCTCGACGAGACATCGCTCTACTTCGTCGTGCGGCAATTGCTCGCCGACGGGTTCTTCACCGAAGAGGACCGCACCTGGTACGGCTTCACGAACGTCGCGTTCCAGCGCTACATGGCCGAGCGCGTGCCGCTGCCTGAGCGGCCGCATCTGCATCGCAAGCTCTCACGGCTGCTGCAGACCGTGCCGGTGCCGGAGTCGCCGGAGCTCTACCAATTGCGCGCGCGGCATTTCTGCGGGTGTCGCGAGCACGCGAAAGCCGTGCAGTGCCTGCTCGAGGGCACGCACCTCGCCCGCAACGCCTACAAGACCGACCTGGCGCGCGATCTGTACCAGGAGGTCCTGCGCATCTATCGCGAGCTGTCGAGTCGCACGGGGCCGCGCAAGGAAGTCACGTCGGTCCTCAAGGAGTGGTTCCGGCGCGACGGGAATTGGTACGAGATCCTCGGCGATATCGCGGCCGAGGACGCGCGCGCGACGGTCAAGATCGCCGATTTCGGCATCTCGTTCCGCACCGCCGATGAGGAGCGCGGCTACGCGGTGGGCAAACGACCGGCGCTCGGCACCCCGCGCTACCTGGCGCCAGAGCGCGGCCGCGGTGAACGCGGCGGACCGCTCTCCGACATCTTCTCGCTCGGTGTGATCGCTCACGAGATGATCGTCGGCGCTCCGCCGTTCCCGGGGCTCAAGGGTGGCGACGTCGTGCGCGCCTACCGCGAACAGCCCGTGCGCGTACCCGCGCGCGCGATCAAGGGCTATCCGGACGGCTTCGACAAGCTCCTCGAGGGCCTGCTCGCCATGGACTCGTCGCGGCGCTGGGACGCGGAGCGCATCGTTCGCGAGGTCGTCAAGCTGCAATTCGACCTGCGCATGGACCCCAGCGGGCGACGCGGTGGGGCGGTGGCGAAGTAGCAGTCCGAGTCTGGGACATCCCCGACCGTTCGGTTATCATTTGGCGCCTATCTTGACGGAGAGCGGAGTGTCAGGGAGATGACCGCGGTCCTCGGTATATCAGCGTTCTATCACGACTCTGCGGCGGCGTTGGTCGTCGACGGAGAGATCGTCGCTGCTGCACAGGAAGAGCGGTTCACGCGCAAGAAGCACGATCACGGCTTCCCGACGCACGCGATCGACTACTGCCTTCGCGAGGCGGGCCTGACGCCGGGAGAGATCGACTTCGTCGGCTTCTACGACAAGCCGCTCCTGAAGTTTGAACGCCTGATCGAGACGTACCTCGCGTTCGCGCCGCGGGGCTTCCGGTCGTTCCTGAGCGCGATGCCGCTCTGGCTCAAGCAGAAGCTCCATCTGCCGCGAGAGATGCGCCGCGCGCTCGGCGGTGAGTACCGCAAGCGGTTCGTCTTCACCGAGCACCACGAGTCGCACGCGGCGAGCGCCTTCTTCCCGTCGCCGTTCGAGGAGGCCGCCGTCCTGACTCTCGACGGAGTGGGGGAGTGGGCCACCGCGAGCTTCGGGACGGGACGGGGCAACCGGATCGAGCTCACCCACGAGCTGCACTTCCCGCACTCGATCGGGCTGCTGTACTCCGCGTTCACCTACTACTGCGGCTTCCGGGTGAACAGCGGCGAGTACAAGCTCATGGGGCTGGCGCCCTACGGCGAGCCGAAGTACGCGGACCTGATCCTCGAGCATCTGATCGATCTCAAGGACGACGGGTCGTTCCGCATGGACATGTCGTACTTCAACTACTGCCAAGGGCTGACGATGACTTCGGAGAAGTTCCATCGGCTCCTCGGCAAGCCGCCGCGGACTCCCGAGAAGTCCATCGACCAGTTCCACATGGACATCGCGGCGAGCATCCAGAAGGTGACCGAGGAGGTCATGCTGCGCGCCGTGCGACACGTCCACGCCGTGACCGGCATGAAGAACCTCTGCCTCGCCGGCGGCGTCGCGCTCAACTGCGTCGGCAACGGTCGCGTGTTGCGCGAGGGGCCGTTCGACCAGGTCTGGATTCAGCCCGCAGCGGGCGACGCGGGCGGCGCGCTCGGCGTGGCGCTGTTCATCTGGCATCAGCTGCTCGACAACGCGCGCACGGTCGGCCCGACCGATTGTCAGCGCGGGTCGTTTCTCGGCCCGGCCTTCGACGATCGCGAGATTCGCGAGTTCCTCGACCGCGTCGGCGCAGAGTACGAGCACTACGACAGCGAGGATGAGACCTGCGCTGCCGTGGCCGGCCTGATGGCGCGAGAAAACGTGGTCGGCTGGCTGCGCGGGCGCATGGAGTTCGGCCCGCGCGCTCTCGGCGGACGGAGCATCGTCGGCGACGCGCGCAGCGAGAAGATGCAGTCGGTGATGAACTTGAAGATCAAGTTCCGCGAGTCGTTCCGGCCCTTCGCGCCGTCGGTCTTGCGTGAACGCGTCGACGAGTTCTTCGAGATGCGGCCGGACGAGGACAGTCCGTACATGCTGCTGGTCGCACCGGTGCAGCCGTCGAAATGCACGGAGCTCAACGGCGAGCTCGACGAGCTGACCGGTCTCGACAAGCTGCACGCCAGGCGCTCCGAGGTGCCCGCGATCACGCACGTCGACTACTCGGCGCGCGTGCAGACCGTCGACCCGGAGCGCCACTCGGCGTACTACAAGCTGATCAAGGAGTTCGAAAAGGCCACGGGATGTCCCGTCGTCATCAACACGAGCTTCAACGTGCGGGGAGAGCCGATCGTCTGCACGCCCGAGCATGCGTACCGCTGCTTCATGGGCACGAACATGGATGTGCTCGTCCTCGAGAACTTCGTCCTCCTGAAGAAAAAGCAGCCCGGCGCGCAGGTCGTCGACCGCGACGCGTACCTCGCCCAGTTCGAGCTCGATTGAACATCACGGACGATTCATGGCGCTGATCGAGATCAACAGGAACCCCTCGAAGAAGGAGCTCGGCTGGTTCGGGCTGCTGTTCGCCCTGTTCTTCGGGATCGTCGGGGGCCTCGTCTGGTGGAAGTGGGGCGCGTCGACGGTGGCGACGTGGATCTGGTCGGTCGCCGGAGCGATCGCCGTCTGCTACTACGCCATTCCGCCCTTCCGCATGCCGCTCTACATCGGCTGGGTGACCGCGGCTTTCCCGATCGGCTGGCTCGTCTCGCACGTCGTGCTCGCGATCGTGTACTATCTCGTCGTGACGCCGATCGGCGTCGCCGTCCGGATGGCGGGACGCATTGCGATCCGCGCCCCGTTCGACCCGCAGGCGAAGACGTACTGGGTCGAGCGCCCGAGCCGCCGCGCGCCATCGCGGTACTTTCGACAGTTCTGAGATCACCTCCCGCAGAGCTTTCACGAGACATGACGACAGAGCCCGAGCGCCACGACGAGCCCGAGCCGACCGCCGACCCGTCGGACGATCCGTACTCGTTCTCGAGCCAGGCCGAGGCCGAGGCGCCCGGCATCCTGCGCGAGTTCGTCGATTTCCTGCGCGACAACAAGAAGTGGTGGCTGATCCCGATCGTCGTCGTGCTCCTCTTGGTGGGCGTGCTGGTGGTGCTCGGCGGAACAGCGGTCGCACCGTTCATCTACACGCTGTTTTGATTCGGGCCCCGCCCGATCATCGCTGAGGTCGAGAACGTGCAGAAGCGCTCCAAGCGTCGACTCTTCCGTCTGGCCGCGCTGGCCCTCGCGGTCGCCGTTACCGTCGTGTTGATCGAGGGGCTCGCAGCGGTCGCTCTCCACGTGCTGCCGGAGGTCGACGACATCGCGCCGCAGGAGCTGCGCGATCGCGTCGTGCTGACCGGGCGCGCGTGCCAGACGCGGCCGGATCCGTGGCTGCAGTACCGGGTCGAGCCGTCGCAGAAGTCGCGCTACGCCAACGTCAACCGCCTGGGCCTGCGCGGGCCTGAAACGACGCAGCAGCCCGCGAGCGACACGGTGCGCGTCGTGATCACCGGCGGGTCGGTGACGTGGGGGTACACGTCGCGGTCCGACGACGACACGATCGCCGCGTATCTCGAGCAGCACCTGGAGGCGAATGCGGCGCGCAGCGAGCTACTGCGCGGCAAGAAGGTCGAGGTGCTCAACGCCGGCGTGCCGGCGTACGTGTCGTGGCAGGAGGCGCTCTACTACGATCTCCACCTGCGGCGCCTCGGCGCGTCGATCATCGTGGCGCTCGACGGAACGAACGACGCGTACGCGGGCATGCGAACGGGTCAGGCCGGCGTGCCGATGCGCTACGACCTGACTCGGCAGGCGTACCGCGATCGCCGACCGAGCCTGCTCGGCGCGATCGGCTCGTGGGCGTCGGCGCGGCTCGAGCGCATGAAGTTCATGCGGCTCGTCCGTCGAGTCAATCCGCCGTCGATCGACGACCTCGCCGTTGCCGATCCTGCCGCCGTCGCGATTGAGCACCGCGCCGCGTTGACGCATCTCGTCGACGTCGCGGCAAAGGAGGGAGCACGCGTGCTTGTCGCGCTGCAGCCGATGGCGGTGCTCCCCGGCGCCAAGGAGCTGACGGAGTTCGAGACGCAAGCGCTCGAGTGCCAGCGCGCGAGGATCGTCGGCAGCGGCGACTACTTCACGAAGTGCTACGAGGCGTTCCGCAGGGAGCTAGCCGAGCTCGAGAAGCAGCGTCCCGACGCGCGCGTCTTCGACGCGACCGGCATCTACGCGCAGGAGAAGGGCATCATCTTCATCGACGACTGCCACTTGACGCCGGAGGGCAGGCAGATCCTGGCGCGGGCGATCGGGGAGCAGCTCATCGCGGCGTGGTGAGACGCGATTCGATTCGAGCCAAGAGAAGAGAATTCACCACAGAGTCACGGAGCTCACAGAGAAGACCGGAGGGTCTTTCGTCTTCGCTGTCTTCTCTTCTCTGTGAGCGCTGTGGCTCTGTGGTTGTTCCCTCTTGGTCTTTCGGGTTCGGATTCGGCCCCGAAGACCAACACGGCGCGGGGTTACACCACCCGATTCCTCAGATCCGCCAGATACTGCAGCGCCTCCAGCGGCGTCATCGAGTCGAGGTCGACGTGCTTGAGCTCCTTGAGCAGGTCCTCGTTCGCGTTGTGGAATAGGTCGAGCTGGATCATCCGCGGCTCGGATTCACCGGCTCCCTTCCCCTTGCGCGTCGACTTCGCGAGCGCCGGCTCGTCGTGGAGGTCGAGCGATTGGTTCTCGAGGTTGCCGAGGATCTCGCGCGCTCGTTCGATCACTGACGTCGGGATGCCTGCCAACCTCGCGACGTGGATGCCGTAGCTCTTGTCCGCACCGCCCTCGACGACCTTGCGAAGGAAGATGATGTCGTCGTTCCATTCCTTCACCGCGAAGTTGAAGTTGCGGGCGACCGGGTAGTTGCGCGTGACCGTAGTCAGCTCGTGGTAGTGCGTGGCAAATAGCGTGCGCGCCTTGACGTTCTCGGCGATGTACTCGGTGATCGCCCACGCGAGGCTGACGCCGTCGAACGTGCTCGTGCCGCGGCCGACCTCGTCGAGGATGATCAGGCTGCGACTCGTCGCGTTGTTCAGGATGTTCGCCGTCTCGTTCATCTCGACCATGAAGGTCGACTGGCCGCGCGTCAGATCGTCGCTCGCGCCGACGCGTGTGAACAGTCGGTCGATGACGCCGATCTCGGCGCTCTTGGCGGGGATGAACGAGCCCGTCTGCGCCAATAGCGTCAGCAGCGCGACCTGGCGGATGTAGGTCGACTTTCCGGCCATGTTCGGGCCGGTGATGATCATGATGTTCGCGTCGTCGTCGAGATCGATCGAGTTCGGGATGAACGGCTCGGTCGTCGCGACCTGCTCGACTACGGGGTGACGGCCGTCCTCGATGGCAAGCCGCGTGCCCGCGTTGATCGTCGGCCGGGCGTACCCTCTCTCGTACGCGAGCGTCGCGAAGGTGACGAGCACGTCGAGCTCGGCAATCGCGTCGGCGGTCGCCTGCAGCTCGGCAATGTGCTCGGCGCACAGGTCTCGCAGGCCCGCGAACAGGTCGTACTCGAGCTCGACGGCGCGGTCTCGAGCGTGCAGGACCTTGCTCTCGTATTCCTTTAGATCGGGCGTGATGTACCGCTCGCAGTTCTTCAGCGTCTGCTTGCGGACGTAGTCGTCCGGCACCTTGTCGCGGTGCGTGTTCGTCACCTCGACGTAGTATCCGAACACCTTGTTGTAGCCGACCTTCAAAGTCGGGATTCCGGTGCGCTCGGACTCGAGGCGCTGGAAGCGGGCGAACCACTGCTTGCCCTCGGTCGCGATCTCGCGCAGCTCGTCGAGCTCCTGGCTGTGGCCGGCGCGAATCATGCCGCCTTCCCGGACGGTCAACGGCGGTGCTTCGTCGAGCGCGTCCGCCAGCGTGTCGCGGACATCCTCGAGCTCGACGAAGCGAGCGACGATCTCCTCGAGAATCGCCGCGTCACAGCTCCGCATCGCGTCGCGGACGTGCGGCAGGGTCTCGAGCGTCCGGCACAGGGCCAGCAAGTCCCGCGCGTTCGCCGTTCCGTAGCTGATTCGCGTGCAGATGCGCTCGAGGTCGTGGACCTGTCGCAGAAGTCCGTAGACCTGCTCGCGCAGGAGCGGCTCGTCGACGAAGCTCGCGACGCCGAGCTGGCGATGGACGATCTCGTCGACGGCGGTCAGCGGCTCGAGCAGCCACTCGCGCAGCTTGCGCCCGCCGAGCGACGTTGCCGTCTTGTCGAACGACGCGAGCAGCGTTCCCTGGCGACCTCCCTCGCGCGACGAGGCGGTCAGCTCGAGCGCGCGTCGCGTCGTGCGATCGATTGGCACGATGCGGCTCTCGCGGAACGCTTCGACTTTCGTCAGGTGCGAGAGCGCCACCTTCTGCGTGTCCTGCAGATAGCGCAGGAGCCCTCCGCCGGCGCGGATGCCGAGGTCGAAGTGCTCGCAGCCGAAACCCTCGAGGCTGGTCGTCCGGAAGTGCTCTGTCAGCGTGCGTCGAGCTGTCTTGCGGTCGAACGAGGGATCGGGGAACGGCGTCAGGAACAGCTCCTCGACGAGCGCCTGTACGTCCGGAGATTGCTCGAGGTCGAACGCGAGGCTCTCCGGCAACAGGCACTCCGCCGGCGACAACCGGCCGAGCTGCGCGGCGACGGCGGCGTACTCCGTCGACTCCCAGACCAGAAACTGGCCCGTCGTCACGTCGATCCAGGCCAGGCCGATGCCCTTCTTGCTCGGGACGAGGCTGGCGAGGTAGTTGTGCGACTTCTCGCCGATGATCTTCTCGTCGGTGATCGTGCCCGGCGAGATGACGCGGACCACGTCGCGGTCGACGATACCTTTCGCGTCGCGCGGATCCTGAATCTGCTCGCACACAGCAACGCGCTTGCCGGCGCGCAGCAGCTTGGGGATGTACGAGTCGACGGCCTTGACCGGGATCCCGGCCATCGGGATCGGGTTGTCCTTCTCCTTCGATCGCGACGTCAACGCGATGCCGAGGATCTCCGACGCGACGTGAGCGTCGTCGAAGAACATCTCGTAGAAATCGCCCATCCGGAAGAAGAGTACAGCCTGCGGGTACTTCTCCTTCGCGGCGAAGTACTGCTGCATCATCGGCGTGTGCGTCGACGGGTCCGGCGGGCGGATCATGAGGAGACCACGGAATCGCGTTGTGCGAAGGAGCTCGCGTGGTCGGATTGTAGGAAGCGCCCAGGGGAAGTCAATACGGGCGGGGGCCAGGGGGCCGTCCGCAGCGGTCGGCTATCCGACGGTTTCCTCGCTGTCCTCGACGCTGTCGAAGATGGAGTCCCAGGTGCTGTCGAGCGCCTCGAGGATCGCCTCGCTGCTCTCCTCGTCGAAGATCTTGGCTTTGTCCCCGCTGCCGGAGGCCTTCGGCTTGCCCGGCGCCGCGCCGCTCTTGCCGCCGTTGCGCTTGCGATCCTCCAGCGCCTGGATCTGCTCTTCGGTGAGCGGACAGACCTTGTGCAGGTACTGCTCGACCTCGGTCATCGACGAGACGTAGAGGGCGACGTTGCTGCGCGTCATCCGCGGGATCTCGGCGAGAACCTCTTCGCTCGGCACCTCCGCAACCGCCAGCAGGATCATCGCGCCGACTTTATCGAAGGGGAAGATCTTGTTTTGGTAGAGGAACTCGGCAGGGAAGCGCTCGCAGAGCTTGTCACTGACCGAGTAGTTCTCGAGGTTGATATAGGGGAGTTGATACTGCAGCACGATGGTCTTCGTGATGTCCAGATCAGTGACACAACCCATGTCGACCAGGATCGTGCCTAGCGTCTCCCCTGTCTTGCGCTGAATACGCAGTGCCTCCTCGACGTGATCTCGCGTGACGAGACCCTGATCGACGAGGATTTCCCCGATTCTGCGGCGTTGGATGCGATTGAACTTGCTCATGCGATACCGGGCCCCCCGTTTGGCTCGATCTTCCCTCGGAGAGTACCACCCCGCATCCGAGACCGTCAAACTGGCCCGACGGGGCAGCGCGTAGCCTCCTACGTTCCGAGAAATCGCGCACCGACGCCTCCGGTTTGCCGACCGCCGCACCCCATCCTATTCTTGCGCGGGCAGAGGTTCTTCCATGCCTCCAGTGGGAGGTAGCTCTTGGGACAGGCCACGCGAGCTGGGGCCTGGGGAGACGTCTACGCGACGGGAACCTCGCCTTCCGAAGGTCTGAGAAGCCGGATCGAGGACGATCATGTCGACGGATGTCGAAAGTCGAACCGAGGATTGCATTCGGTTCCACCGAGACCCGGGTCTGCCCGCACTTCCGGGCCGACTCGTGTTCGAGAAGGAGATCCCCAGCCATCTCGAGCTCATCACCGTGCTCGTCGTGCGGGCCGTCGACCACTTGCTCCGCGAGGAGCTGATCGAATTCGGATTCCGGGAGAAGGCGCAGCTCGTCTTCACCGAAGCCCTGCGCAATGCGGTAGGGCACGGCAACCGAGGTGATTTCCAGCGCAAGGCCACCCTGCGGATCTACGCGAGTGACCAGCGTTGGGGGGCGATCATCGAGGACGAAGGAGAAGGCTTCGACGTCGAGCAGCGTTTCTCGTCCTCTGTCGAGGACGGGCTTTGGGGCCAATCGGGGCGCGGGTTGCGCATTCTGGGTCACTGCATGGATGTGGTGACGTTTTTCGACGGGGGCAGGTCCGTATTGCTGGAACGGCAACGGCCCGGCGGCGGAATGGAGTCGGCGAGAACCGATGGATCTGACGCAAGTTGACAATCTCAAGAGCCAGATAATCGACGGTGTGGCGGTCCTGGGCTTCGATCGCGGCTCGATCCACGACGAGAAGGAGATCCTCCTCACCCTCGAGAGTCTGAGCCGCTACGTCGGGAGCAAGGACGGGCTTCGCATCCTCTTCGACATGTCCAACGTGGACTACATGTCGAGCGCAGGGCTCGGCCTCCTCGTGGGCCTGCTCAAGGCCGCGCGCAAGATGAACGGCGAGTTCAAGCTCTGCTGCCTGCAGGACGCGATTCACGAGCTGTTCGAGCTCATGCAGTTCGATCGAATCTTCGAGATCTTCCCGTCTCGAGAGAACGCTCTCGCGTCGTTTCAGCAGCTGCAGGCCTGACAGCCCGCTCTCGACGGATTGCTGACGCCGACAGTCAGCGACCGTCGGATGGTGTGTTGGCGTTGGTGTCGCGCGGCGCACAGAGCGCCTCCCACACCGCCTGCGCCAACCGCTCGCCGACGACCTCGGCGATATCGGCCCGTGACGCGTTGCGTATTCGCGCCAGCGTGCCGAACCGATCGAGAAGAGCCTGCTGCCGCTTCGGGCCGATGCCGGGGATGCCCTCGAGGCCCGTACGCAGCGTCGTCTTCTTGCGAAGCTCGCGGTGGTAGCGAATCGCGAAGCGATGGGCTTCATCGCGGATTCGCTGCAGATACAGCGACTCCGCGGTGTCTTGTGCCAGCGGTAGCGGATCCCGTCGATGCGGTGTGAAGACGCGCTCGGTCGTTCGCTTGCGGCGTCGTTCTTTCGCCAGCCCGACCACCGCGATCTCCTTCAGGCCCTGTTCGGCGAGTACTTCGACGGCGACACCGAGCTGCCCCTTGCCGCCGTCGACGACGATCAGGTCGGGAAGGTCCTCCTCGGCCCGGCCGCGTTTCAGGCGACGCGTCAGGACCTCCCGCATGCAGCGGAAGTCATCGGCGCCTACGACGGTCTGGATGCGGAACTTCCGGTAGCGCTCCTTGACCGGCTTGCCGTCCTCGAACGTCACCATTGCGCCGACCGCGAGGGAGCCCTGGAAGTTCGAGATGTCGTAGCACTCGATGCGTCGTGGCAGGCGATCCATCTGCAAGAGAGAACACAGCGACGTCAGGACCGACTCGACCTGCTCCTGCTGCGTGCGGTCGATGCGGAAGCTGTTGAGAGCGTTCTTGCGGGCCAGCTCGAGCAGCGCGGCCTTGTCGCCGCGTTGCGGTAGGAGCATGCGCACTCGGCCGCCGCGGCGGTCCGTCAGCCAGGACTCCAGCATCGACCGGTCCGCGAAATCCCGGTCGCACAGTATCTCGGACGGCACAAAGCGATCCTGCATATACGACTGGGTCAGAAAGCTCGACAGGACCTCGGCCGGCTCGAGCTCGGTCTTGAAGGTGTGACACTGCGAGTTGACGATCTTGCCCTCGCGGACGAGAAGCTCCTGGACCGCGGTGTACTCGCCCTCTTGAACCGTTGAGAACACGTCGAGATCCCCGAGGTGGAACTCCTGGGCTTTCTGCGTCTCGAAGACCTTGCGGATCGCTTGGAGTTGGTCGCGGTATCGAGCGGCCAGCTCGTAGGCGCGCTCGGCAGAGGCACGGTCCATGCGTTCCCGGATGATGCGCTCGAGCTCCTTGTTCTTGCCGCGCAGGAACAGGACGACCTGGTCGACGTCTTCGAGATACGCCTCCCGAGTGATCAAGTCGACGCACGGTGCGGTGCAGCGGTCGATCTCGTATTCGAGGCACGCCCGCTCGCGCGCCGCGAAGAATCCGTTCGTGCACGTGCGCAGCGGGAAGACCGTCTTGATCACGCGGAGCATCTCCCGGACCGCGCTCGCCGATCCATACGGGCCGAAGTACAGGTTGTCGTCCTTCTTGTAGCGACGCGTGACGAGCACGCGGGGCCACTCCTCGGACAGCGTGACCTTGATGCTCACGTACGTCTTGTCGTCCTTGAGTCGGACGTTGTAGACGGGCCGGTGCTTCTTGATCAGGTTGTTTTCGAGGATCAGCGCTTCGGCTTCCGACTCCGTGACGATGCAGTCGATGTCGGAAACCTTCTCCACGAGAAAGCGGATGAACACCCGCGTGTCCGACGAGCGCCCGAAGTAGGACCGCACGCGCGAGCGGAGGTTGACGGCCTTTCCGATGTACAGGATCCGGCTGCGGGCGTCCTTCATGATGTAGACGCCCGAGCTGGTCGGCAGCCGACGGATCTTCTCGCTGAGCTCCGCACCGGCCGACTTGTCCGTCACGATCACTCCCTCTCCGGTTCGACTCGCCGGTACTCGAGGTAGTGGATCGGCAGGCCGGCCCGCTTGAACTTGGTCTCGTACGGCGTCTCGATCGGATACAGGGGCCCCGCGGCGAAGTGACCCTCGCCCGCCTCGTTCACGAGCGACGGACAACCGTCGAGCACGCGCAGCATCTCGTGTGCGTAGTCAGGAGAGTCGGTGCGCAGCGAGTAGCGCCCGCCCGGTCGCAGCATGGCGCAAACGATCGGGTTGTTCTGCTCGCGGACGAATCGCTTCTTCCGGTGGCGCTGCTTGGGCCAGGGGTCCGGGTGGTTGAGGAAGAGGTGGTCGACGCAGCCCGGTGCGAAGAATCGACCGATGAATCGGTCGACGTTCACGTCAAGCATGCGGATGCACTCGACCTCGGTCTTGTCGACCTTCTTGAGGAACTTGCGCACTCTCTTGGGAGAGTACTCGAAGCCGAGGTAGTTGAACTCCGGCTCTTCCTTCGCGACCTCGATCAGAAACGGCGAGTTGCCCACGCCCACCTCGACGCGGAGCGGCGCATGCCTGCCGAACACGGCGTTCCAGTCGATCGGTCCGTCGGGATATCCCGGGAGTGATTCGAACTCGAGGAGGAACGCAGAGTCGAATTCGGGGGCGGCGCGCATCGCCTCAAGGGTCTCAACCGAGCTATTGGATGGGACAAGACGGTCAGTGGACGTGCTTCTCTTTCGGCGGGAGTCCGGTCGAGTCCGCGATGGCGACGCCTGGCATGTTCAGAATCGCGAGGTAGACCTCCTCGATCACCTCGCGAGGGGTCGACGTGCCTGCGGTAATGCCGACGTGTTGCTTGCCGTCGAACATCTCCGGCTCGAGCTCGCTGGCGCGTTCGATGTGGTACGCCTCGACGCCGAAGTTCTCGGCCACCAGCTTGAGCTTCTTCGTATTCGACGAGTTGTACCCGCCGACGACGATCATCAGATCGACTTCCTGCGCGAGCTCGCTCGCCGCGACCTGACGGTCCTTCGTCGGCCGGCAGACCGTGTCAGTGAAGCTGACCTCCATGTCCGGATAGGTGTCACGGATCTGCTGGAGGAGCTCTTCGACGTAGTCGATCTGCTGGGTGGTCTGCGTGACGATGCCGATGCGCTCCTTGCCGGCGAGCTTCTCGATCTCCTCGGGAGTCCGGATCACCGTGTAGTCGCCGAGGTCGCCGACGATGCCCTTGACCTCGACATGCGTCGCCTGGCCGATGACGACCGGGTGGTATCCCTCGCGCACGTAGCGCGCGACGGCCGTGTGGACTCGCAGGACGAGCGGGCAGCTCGCGTCGATGACACGGTAGCCCATCTCCCGCGCGCGGTCGTGCACCGATTGGGCGGCGCCGTGCGCGGTGATCATCACGGTCTCCGATTGGATCGATTCGTCGAGCTTGTCGACGATGTTGACCCCGTTCTCACGCAGCGCTTCGACGACCTGCGGATTGTGGACGAGCTGGCCGATGACGGTCAGCTTATTCTGATAGATCTCGTCCATGGCGAGATCGATCGCATCCTGGACTCCGAAGCAGGTCCCGAGTGCTTTCGCGACCGTTACTTTCATGCGTCGAATCCTGGTCGGTTAACAGCGAGCGAACGGGCCGGCCCGAGACAGCAAACCGGGCGCGGCGGTTTAGGCGGTGCCTCGAGTCCGCGGCCTGGAGGTTACCGAGCAGCGGATTTTAGCTGTCGAATCGGGGCGAGTAAAGGACTTGCGTCTCCCGAGACGAATCTCTACGCTGCTCCGGGAATATCATGAAAGAAGCGCTGGAAGCACTCGTGGCCGACCGTAGGGCGAATGTCGGCGTGGTCGGGCTGGGGTATGTGGGGCTGCCGCTCGTTCGAGCATTCCACGCGGCCGGCTTCGAGGTCACCGGTTTCGACATCGACCCGACGAAGGTCGAGGCGCTCAACAGCGGGCGTTCCTACATCTTGTCGCTGGACGGCGACACGGTGCAGAGCATGGTCGCGAGCGGGAAGTTCCGCGCCACGACGGAGTTCCGCCAACTGCGCCAGATGAACGCGATCATCATCTGCGTTCCGACGCCGCTGACCAAGACTCGCGAGCCCGATCTGAGCTGTATCGTTTCCACGGCTCAGGAGATCCGCAAATACCTCGAACGCGATCAGCTCATCGTGCTCGAGAGCACGACCTACCCGGGCACGACCGAGGAAGTCCTCAAGCCGATCCTCGAAGAGAGCGGGCTGAACGCGGGCCAGGACTTCTACCTGGCGTTCTCTCCCGAAAGGGAGGACCCCGGCAACCGCGAGTTCACGACGACCACCATCCCGAAGCTCGTCGGCGGGCTCGACGAGACGGGCGGCGAGTTCGCCACCGCGCTGTACTCGGCGGCGCTCGAGCGCGTCGTAAAGCTCAGCCACGCGAAGGTGGCCGAGGCGGCGAAAATCCTCGAGAACATCTACCGCGCCGTCAACATCGCCATGGTCAACGAGCTCAAGGTGCTCTTCGACCGCATGGACATCGACGTGTGGGAAGTGATCGAAGCGGCCAAGACCAAGCCCTTCGGATTCCACGCGTTCTACCCGGGGCCGGGGCTTGGCGGGCACTGTATCCCGATCGATCCCTTCTACCTGTCGTGGAAGGCTCGCGAGCACGAGATGACCACGCGGTTCATCGAACTCGCCGGCGAGATCAACGTCTCGATGCCGGAGTTCGTCGTGCAGAAGGTCGGCGACGCCCTCAACGCCGTGAAGAAGACGGTCAACGGGAGCCGCGGCATCATCATCGGCGTGGCCTACAAGCCGGACACGGACGATGTGCGAGAGTCGCCCGCCCTGAAGATCGTGCAGCTTCTCGAGGATCGTGGGGCCGCGCTGTGCTACCACGATCCGCACATTCCCGAGCTGCCCAAGACGCGACAGTACTCGGGAACGATCGAGTCGGTCGCTCTCAGTGAGGACGTGCTCGCGCAGAGCGACTTCGTCCTGATCGTCACGCATCACGCCGCGATCGACTGGGACTTCGTCGTTCGCCACAGCCAGCTCGTGATCGACACGCGCAACGCGACGCGCGACGTCACCGAGAACCGCGACAAGATCGTCAAGGCCTGACGGCCGCCCTTCGCGGCGACGCTACTCGACGAATGCCTCCCAGACCTTGCCGGTCGCGTCGGAGCACAGGATCAGGCACGGGACGCCTGCGGGTGCGTGTCGAGGGCCGGTCACGTTGTTGATCCGCACCTTCGCCGTCAGGATGCGGCGTGGTTGCCCCAGCGCCTCGAGTCCGGCGGGCGAGAACTCCTGCAGCCAGATGCCGGTCGGTTCCGACCAGATCGCGAGCGGCCGACCGATCCACAGCGCGATCGGGCGCGTCGGGGCCATCGAGTTGGGGGCGTCGAGGATCGCGAACGGCACCGTGTGCCAGCGGCGATTCGTCAGGACTCGCAGCGCCAGGTTGGGCTGTCCGCGCGCGTCGACCGACAACTTCGTCGCGGCGACGAGCGCGATCGACGACGGTGTCGGCGGTCGACAGAAGTTCAGGTGGTCGTCGGCGGTCTTTCCGCCCTGCGCGACGATCTCGACGGCGGACCACGTCGGGTTCGGCGCGGTCGCGGTCGGCGAGGCGAGTCGGCGCAGGCACAACCGCTCTCGATCCTGATCGGACCAGACGACCGCGACGCTGTCCTCGAGTGCCGTGATCGCGCAGATCTCGTCGTCGAACAAATCACGGGCGAGCACCGTGTGGGGCGCGAGCGACGACGCGAGGTGGGCGTCGAGCTGTCGTACGACGATGGAGCGGCGTCCGCCGGCGGTCGTCGGATACGCGACCCAGAGCGATCCAGTTTCGTGACGCGCGATCGTGACCGTTTCGACGTCGCTCGACTCCTGCCAGGCCAGTGGCGACGTGGCCGGCAGCCAGGACGACGCTCCGTCGTTCCAGTACAGCGCCGCGACCGCGAGGCGCGGCCCCTCGACGAGCGCGGCAACGACCAGATCGTCCGTCGCGATGACGTCGGCGCGTCCGGGAAGCCCGGCGGCGAAGGCGTCGAGCCGCTTGACCGATCTCCACTTGCCCGCGGCAGTGCGCTCCCAGATTCGACCTCCCGACGCGCCGTTCGCGAGCCACGCCCACCAGCGGCCGTGCGCGTACCAGACCTTGCTCTGCGGCTTGTCGCGGGTCGGGTCGAGCGTGGCGCAGTCGAACACCGGCGATGCCGGCGTCGCCGCGGTCGGCGGTCGGCGTGGATCGTAGGATGGCTCGACGATGAGATCGAGTTCCGCAGCGATCGTCTTCCACGGCACGAGCTTGTAGTTCGTCGGGCTATCGCCCTCGCCGTCGTGGGCGATGAAGAGGCCGCCGCGGAACGGGCCGCCGAGGTCGAGCGAGCACGCATCGATGCCGTCGGTGAATCGCACGCCGTCGACGCGGCCTGCGGTGATCGAGAAGCTGCCGAGGAAGCGGTTGGCTCGCGACGCCTCGTAGTGACGCTCGAAGACGGCGAACGACGAAGCGCTGCGGTGCGATCTGCGATCCTGCCCCTGGCTCGACGCGATCAGGTAGCCGCGGCCGCCAGCGCCGCGGTAGATCGCCAGCCCTTCGATGTCGTCGGTCAGCGGGCCGCCGCCGCGCGCGTCCATGTCGGCTGCTGCGACGACGACGCGCCGCGATGGATCGAGGACGCCGGCGACGGTCTCGTAGCGGTAGACGCCGTGATCCTCCGAGGCGACGTAGATCGCTTCGCGGTCATCGTCCGCGACGATTCCCTCGACCGGGCAGCTGCCGTCGTTGACGAGCCACGGACGGCCCGCGGCATCGTGACGCGTTCCTCGCACGGTCTCTCCTGAGCCGCGCTCCGGCGCGTGAGACAGCGTGTACTGCGCGAGGTGGCCACGCTTGTCGCTGACGAGCACCGAGAAGCGGCCGACGCTGCGGGCGTGGAACATCGCGAGACCGTACGGCGCGTCCGAGCCGCCCGCGAAGCCGCTGCCGATCGGGATCCGGCCGACGAGGGCGAGACCGGCGAAGTCGGCGTTCGTCGCGGTCGCGACGCGAAAGATGTCGATCGTCCGCCGGCTGCGATTCGAAGCGCAAACGAGGTCCCAGCGCGCATCGCCCGCAGGGAAGCCGTATCGCACGTCGACGTTGTTGATCTTGGCGCCCGCGTCGAAGCGATTGCGACCGGCGCGCCACTCGGAGCCGCCGTCGACGCGCCGACCGTCGAGTCGAAAGGCGTAGAGCCCGCCGGCCGAATCGTTCGACTTGTTCGTCCCGATGATGACGCTCTTCGACGGATCGCGGGGATGCACCCAGATGCACGCATCGTCGGCGACGTCGCCGGATCCGTGCATCCCGACCGTCTCGAGCACGGCTTCGGCCGCGCGCAGCGGGGGCAGTGCGACGATCGAGCACGCGGAGAGCGCAAGCGAGATCGAGATCACGCGAGCCGCTCCTTGCGATACGTGGCTATCGCGGCATCGGGGCGTGCGCCATCGAATCACAGAAGAGACGCCTTCTTCCTTCGTTGCCTTCTGTTCAATGCGTCAATCCGCCTGAGGCAAGAAATCGAACAGAAGGAAACGAAGGTAACGAAGGAATCCGTCGGCGTCGACAGACTTCTCTTCTTGGCGAGCTTTGCTCCTTGGTGTGCCAGTTTTTCGGTAAGGACGTCGCAGGCGTTCATCAGCCCCGCGGGCTGACGTACTACCGACCGCGCGGGCGCAGCGGCTTGTTTCCCGGTCCCCTCGCGTCCTCGGGTTGCAGCGTGCTGCCGAACGAGTTGAGGATCTCGATCGTCAGCGGCGCGGTGAAGTACTCGCGGCCCGACTCGTAGTACGGGCGGACGAACGACGGGCGCGCGGTGAAGGTGCCGGGGATCTCCATGCGAACCGGAATGCGAGCCTCCACGCGCGTCTTGATGCCTTTCTCCCAGTACAGATCGACGTAGCCGTCGGCGAGATTCCAGTAGCTGAACGACTCGCCGGCGAGCTCGTCCATCGCGGCGCGATCGATGACGCAACCGCCCGGGAGGCCGATGCGCGCGACTACCTGGCTCGTCGGCAGCTCTCGATCCGGAGCCGGAGTGACCACGACGCGCACGGTCGACTTGCCGCCCGAGGTGAACTTCGGCAGCGCGGCAACCTCGAGCCGGAACGGCGCGTCCGGTGACGAGCGCGGCTGACGGATGCGATAGCTGCACCCGAGGGTCCAGGGCTTCGGCGTTCGCGCGTCGATCTTCAGCGACATCGACGCAGTGGAGCCGGGCTCCACTGCCACGGCACGGCGGAACCGCAGCGGTCGCACGCGATTCGGGAATCCGGCCGCGAGCTGCGGTCGATCTCCGGGGGCCGTGAACTTGACCTCGACGACCTCGCCCGGATCCGGCGTCACGAGGCGCGTGTACGCCTCGATCGCCAAGGCGGTCGACTGCGTGCCGATGTACATCTCTTGCAGGCGCGCCAGACGAGACAGGAGCCCCTCGGCTTCGTCGCGTTCGCCAGCCGCCTCCAACGCGAGGCCGTAGAGGCACAGCGTCGCGATGTCGAGCTGACCGCCGCGCGATCCGAGGACCCCGGAGCCGCCATCGTCGAAGCTGCCCTTCTTGTTCGCTTCGCGGAGCTCTGCAAGCAGCTCGGCGATGCGCGCGGCGTGGGGACTCTCGGGCGGGGCGCCGTCGCCCGCGTCACCCGCGACCTTCGGTGGCGCTGGCCGGTCCGGCGCCGCCAGCCCGAGCGGTTGCGCATCGCGGAACCGCCGCCGCTTCTCCCGCTCTGCGGAGGGAGCCGCCACCCGCGCGTCTTGCGGCCACGTGGCGAGACAGCATGCGAGCAGCGCGCGGTCGTAGTTCGACTTCGGGCGAAGGTTGACGATTCGATGGCTGCCCTTCCACGTGCGGCCCGCGGCATGGAGCGATCGCGTCAGATAGAGCGCCTCCTGCGCCGTCATGTCGCCCCGCTTCTCGAGCCAGGCGATCGCGGAATCGAGCTCCGCACGGCCGAGCCCCTTGTAGATGCGTTCGTACAGCGCGAGGTGGCGCAGCGCGGTTACCGTACACCGCGCGGTCGGCTCGCCGCCGGGGTAGAACGCGAAGCCGCCGCTCTGGGGGTCGCGGTGCTTCAGGAGTCGAGCGAATCCGCGGCGCGCGAGCGCGTGTGCGCGTTCGAGGAGGAGCGGATCTTCGGCATCGCGCAACAATGCGTCGAGCGTCACGAGGTTGACGAAGTTCTTCGACGTGAACTGCTCGAAGCAGCCGGTCGGGTCGCGCAAGATTCGACGCAGCCAGTCGAGGACGCGGCCGAACGACCCGGTCGATACGGACGCCTGCATTTGCACGGATTCCGGTATCGCATTCTCGGGAACCACGGTCGTGAAGGTCACGCGGCCAGTCGACTTGCCGCTCTTTCCGGCAACGATCTCGGGCTCGCGGTGCAGCAGGCGAAGCCGTTGGCGATGCGTCTCGCGGTACCTGCCGCGCTGGGTCACGAGTCGGACCTCAGCATCGTCGGATGGCGCGACGACGCGGAAGCTGAACTTGTGCAGCCGGGCGCTCCGGCGCGGATCGTATTCGATGTGCGTGCGCAGGAGCGGCTCGATTGCGCTCGACGTGAGGACGTCGATCGCCAGCTCCTCCTTGCGGTCGTCGATGACGCGCGGCGCGACCATGACGTCGAACGTGTCGCCGACGTGCAGATGAGTCGGTGCGGTCATCTTCGTCGCGAAACCCGCGTCGCCGCGAATCGTGCCGCGGCATGACAACGCGGCAGAGCCCGCGTGCCCCTCCGCGACCCAGGTCAGCGTGCCGACGACGTCGCTTGACGTCAGACGGATGCGCGCGCGGCCGTCGGCACCGGTGCGCACGCCGCTCGACCAGAACATGGTGCTCCGCGTATCGACGCGCGAGCTCGGGACGCGGATGGATTGCGGCGGCGCACGGTCCTCGCGACCGAGCCCCGGAGTCGCGAGAAGCGCACGCGGTGGCACGAGGAGACGATTCTCGTAGTCGCTGTCGACCGGTCTCGCCGAACGCGTGAAGTGCGCGCGGGCGAGGAGACGTTCGAGCTTCGAGCGTCGCACGACGGTTCTGCGACGCGGTCGATCGTCGCGACTCGCTGCGGCGTCGACTCCCGTGCGTCGCGCACTGTCAGCGACGGCGATGGCCGGTACCTCGACACGGCCGGCCTCGGGCGACAATCCGCCCGGTGGCACCTCGATGCCCTCCGACGGGAGACGATACGCGCCGTGAACGAGCAGGAACGCATCGCGCCGCGACGGCGATGCGACGACCTCCGGCGGCATCGCCTCGCTGCCGAGCTGCGGCTCGAGAAGCGAGCGGACGGCGAGGTTCGGCATCGCGGAGGCATCGCCCTGGAAGAGCGACACGGCGACATCGGCGCGCACAGGAGTCGCGCCGCGCCGCGCCACGACATCGAGCTCGATGGTCTCGCGCGGCCGGACGGAGTTCCTCGCGACCGGCGCGATCTCGACGAGCACCGGCGTCGGCATACCGGTCCAGAAGGGCCTCTTGGCGACCGCGCGGTCGTCGTGAAGCACGAGCACGTGCGCGGTGCCCTGCGCGGCGACGGAGGGTATTCGAACGTGTGCGACGGGCAGCCGCCGCCCGTCGCCGTCGACTACCTCCGCGGGCGCCTTCTGCGCGCCGGCACCCTTCTTCTCCTTCGGTGGCGGCGGCACGCGCAGCGCGACCGATCGTCGGTGCGAGCGGCCGGTCGCGGTCACGAGCTCGACGACGACCCCCTCGCCGTTGGTCTGGGGCGTGCCGCGAACCTCGACGTCGAAGCCTTCGGGCGCCGGATCGACCCGCACGGCGAAGTCGTGGCCCTGTGGCCCGGGCAGCGCGAACCGTTCGGCCACGTCAGCTGGCCGATCGACGGCGATCTCGTAGCGTCGTTCCTCCTCCGACGGCACGAGGATCGTCGCGAGCCCGAGCCGATCGGTGTGGAAGGTCGTCACGCAGCGGCCTGTATCGTCCAGCACGCGACCGTCGGCAGCCGTCGGTGCGCCGTCGCGATCGCGAACGAGCAGCCCGAATCGCTGCGAGTGGCCGGGAACGACCGTGCCGCCCTCGGGAAATGCGTCGACCCTGCCGACCGACGTCGACACGTCGACGCGGCGTGCGATCGCCGCGGTGCCCTTCTTCGTCGCGACGCCGACGGCGAGGTGCCCGCCGGTGCGCAACCCATTCGGCAGCTGCAATCGCACGATCACGCGCCCGTCGGCATCGGTCTTGCCCGCGACATCGCGTATGCGGACGTCACCGAACGTCGCGAGGTAGTCGACGCGCGCGCCGCGAACGGGGTCACCGTCGAGCGTGAGCGCACGAAAAGTCGCCGTCAGCCGCTCGCCCGCGTAGTGCACGTCATTGAGGACCGAGAGCGACAGATCGAGCTCGGGAAGCTCGAGATCGAACACCTCGAGGGGCACGCTGTGCGCTACGCGATCACCTCGTACGGCTTCGATGAGCCAGGTCCCGCCGGGCACACCGTCGTCGACGAAGAACCGTCCAGCGCGACGCGTCTGGTCGGCGTCGAACGCCATGCGCTCGACCTCTGAGCCGTCGGGGGCGAGAAGGCGCACCGTCAGCTCGCCGGAGGCGCGAGAGTGAGCGCGAAACCAGACCGTCTCGCCGACGCGGTACGACGGGCGGTCGGTCTGGACGTGGACGAACGACGGCCCACCGGCTACTCCGGGGCGCGCGACGGTCACGAGAGTCAGGACGAGGAGGATGCGTAGCATGCCGGATACTCCTGTCGAATCACGGACGGTGGTCGGTCGCGCCGCGCGCGAGCCAGTACGTTACTTTCCGTCGGTCATCGTTGTGTCACCGCCGGCGGCCTTCGTGCTACATTCCGCATAATCTCACGAGCAGCGAGACCAGCCATGACACTGCGCATCGGAATCGTCGGAGCGGGCGAGAACACGCGCCTGCGGCACATCCCCGGCTTCCAGGCCATCGACGGCGTCGAGGTCGTCGCCGTCTGCAACCGCTCGCGAGCGTCGGGCGAGCGCGTCGCGAAGGACTTCGAGATCGGCCGCGTCCACGATGACTGGCGGCAGCTCGTGCAGGACGACGACGTCGACGCGGTCTGCATCGGCACGTGGCCGTACCTGCACGCTCCGGTGACGCTCGCAGGGCTCGAGGCGGGGAAGCACGTCCTCACCGAGGCGCGCATGGCGGTGGACGTCGACGAGGCACGAGCGATGCTGCATGCGTCCGAGGCGAGCGATCGCGTCGCGATGGTCGTGCCCGCGCCGTTCTGGCTCGATTCCGAGTCGTACCTTATCGACCTCGTCCGCGACGGCTTGCTCGGGGACGTGCTCGAGGTGCACGCGCGCGGTCTCGGCGGCGCGTGGAGTCCCGACGCGCCGATCCATTGGCGACAGCGGCGCGATCTGTCGGGCGAGAACATCCTGATGCTCGGCATCTTGAACGAGACCGTACGGCGCTACGTCGGCGACGATGTGGCCGTCGTTGCGCACGGGAAGGTCTTCGTCGACGAGCGCGTCGACGCAGAGGCCGGCGCCGCGCGGACCGTCGACGTGCCCGACAGCCTCGCGGTGATCTCGGAGCTCGCCTGTGGCGGTACGGCGGTCTACCACCTCAGCGGCGTCGCGCGATTCGGTGGGGGACCGACGCTCGAGGTGCACGGCACGCGCGGCGCGTTCCGGCTATGCGACGGCGGCGCGTTCATCGCGCAGGAGTCGGACGATGCCTTTCGGCCGCTCGAGGTCCCCGCCGGTCGCCGCGGCGGCTGGCGCGTCGAGGCCGACTTCGTCGATGCGATTCGCGACGGGAAGCCCGTGACGCGGACGAGCTTCGCGGATGGCGTGCGCTACATGGAGTTCACCGCGGCGGTGAATCGCAGCTTCCGGACGGAGGGGTTCGTGGTTCTGGCGCATGCGGGCGTTCTCGATCCCGGCGACGCGACCTCCTGAATCGAGGCATCGGCACGCGACAGCCCATGGAACCGGATCTCTTCTCCGAGCTCGGCATCAACCCCGAGGACGTCAAGGTCGACAACAGCGATCCCTCGAAGGAGTTCGCCGTCAACGTCGACGTCAACCTGTGCGAGCTCGCCCTCCTCTCCAGGGACGAGGCGATCGACGCGGTGACGGGGACCGACGACTACGAGCGACCGGTGACGGTCGTGCCGCTCGAGGAAACCTCCTGCAAGCTGGATGTCGACTGCATCGACGGAATGGTGGAGATCGGCGACGCCGAGTCCCCGTTGCCGCTCGGCGAGATGCTCTGGCGCGTTGCGCGCGCGCTGCCGGTCTTCTACACGGACGCACGTCCATCCGGCATGCGGCGACCGTCCGTGCCGCTTCAGCAGCTGCACGCGGCGCGTCTCTGCTGGCTGCGGGGCGGTATCGCGTGGTCGCTGACCCTGTCGGCGCCCTGTTGGGAGGGCGCCGATCGGCCGACGGAGGCCGAGTTCGGGCTGCCGCCCGAACTCGAGGTCCCGCGTCCAGCTCCGCCCGGCGATGCGCGGCAGCGGCTGCAGGAGCTCGAGGCGAGGCTCGGCGTCGCGCTGCCGGAGTCGTATCTGCCGTTCCTCACGGGCGAGCGTCGCTGCGACGAGTTTCGCGTGCCGTCGCTCGACGAGTTTCTCGCGCTCGACGAGGTCTACCCGTGTCTCCCTCCGCGCACGCTGCCGTTCTTCTCGAGTTGCGCCGGCGACATGCTCGCGCTCTTCTTCCCGCGCGACGGGGGAGCGCCGTTCGTGGTCGCGTTCTATCACGAGGAGTCGACGATCGAGCCCTGGGCCGCGGATGTCGCGGACGTCCTGCGGCAACCCGACGCGTGGAGCCTCGACCTCGACGAGGACGAATCGGTTCCCGACACGGACTCGACGGCGTGGCAGCGGCTTCTCCTCGACGGCGACGCCGAGTATCCCGAGCGCGAGCTCCTCAAGCCGATGTCGCTGAATCTCGCGGCGATCGAGCGCTGTTCGGAGCGCAGGAAGAGCGGCGCCGTGCGCCGGATCTTCAAGCGTCTCGACAACGCGGCGCGCGAGCGGTCCACGATCGCCCGTCTCTTTCGCGAGCCGCTCGACCTGATGCGCGTCGCGCGCTGGCACGAACTCGCCGAGAGCCTCGAGGCGGAGGGCGATCTCGGCGCCGCGATGCAGGCGCTCGAGAACGGGCTGATCGCGATCGGCGTCTACCCCTTCAACGGCGATCCGGATACGCGACCCAAGTGGTCCTGGTCACTGGTCCGCCCGAGCTTCGAGAGAATGCAGGCCCTCGCCGAGCGCCGCGAGGACCGGCTCGACCGGGCGCTGATCGCCCGTCAACTCGAGGAGCTCGGGAATTGGGAGAAGTGAGCGAACGTGGCGAACCCTCACGCGGGAGGAAGGTTCTCATGTCCGAGGATGAGTCGCCGGAAGTCGCGGACGAGGCGTTCTTCGAATCGCTTGTCGCAGAGACCCTCGCAAGGGAGGGGCCTGTCGACGACACGATATTCACGCATGCCTTCGTTCCCGCTCCCGGAATACCCGCAGCCGCACTTTCAACAGGCTGACGGCGACGGCGACGCCCAGGAACGCCACGCCCCAGAGCGCGGCCGCCAGACCTCGCGGCCAGTCGAGGCGCCACAGCCATGCGATGAAGTACGCGGCGGCGCCGACGATCGACCAGGCCGAGCCGATGAAGCACGCGGCCATCGCGAGGACGTCCTCGCGCTTCCACGCCGCGAGGCCGAGCGCCGTCAGCGCCGCGACGATCCACAGGGCGTCGATCCAGATCGGCAGCGCCAGCAGCGTCGGCGGCAGCCAGGTCGACTGCTCGGCGACGAAGAGCGATCCGAGCGCGATCGTCACGGCGCTCAGTCGCAGCAGCCACGTCGCGAATGCTCCGCTGCCGAACGCGCCGACCGCCAGCGCCGTGGCGCCGACGATGTGAAGCGGCACGACGCCGCCCGCCACGAGGAACGGCGTGCCCGCGAGCGCGACGGAAGCGGCCAGCGTCGCACCGGTCACTCCGAGGAACACGCGTGCCGAGCTGCGCAGGCGAGTCGCGGCGACGAGCTCGATCAGCGCGGCGAGGCCGATCGGTAGCCAGGCAAGCTCGTGAATCGACCGAATGCCGAATCCGCTGTCGCCAGCGAACACGAACGCGATCAGGCATGCGATCACGCCGAGCTCGGCACGTCCCTCCCGACGCCACCACGCCCACGCATAGAATAGCGTCGCGGCCGCGAGCGCGAGGTGGAGTGGCGATCCCGCCGCATCGACGAGCCGAGCGAGGAACCGGGACTGCTCGACGCCGAGCTCGGTCGGCGACAGAAACAAGAGCGGCACTCCGACGGGGACGAGGAGCGCGACGAGGCGGACGCCCGAACGCGCTGCGACGATTCCCGCCTCGAAGAGCAGCACGGACGCGACGAGCACGAGCGGCGTCAGGAACCACGGCGAGAACACGCTTTCGGCGCCGGGGCCGGGCACGAACGAGATCGTCGCGTAGTACGAGCGGCCGCACACGCCGAGCAGGAAGAACAGGAAGATCGTCCACGGAAATAGAGGCCATGGCCACGGCGTGCCGTTGCGGGCGACGTACTCCCGTCCTTGCCGCACGGCGGGCAGCAGGCCGAGAAAGGCGAGCGCCGCTACCGCCGGAAACGCGAGCGCGACCCACGGCAGAGCGTCCTGCCACGGACCGTGCAGGAGAGAGGCCAGTACGTTGGGGTAGACGAAGAACAGCGCGAGCAGCGCGTGGTACGGGATGCGGAACCCCGCGGCCAGCCGGATGCCGAGCCCGCGCAGGAGCCCTTCGGACAGGAGTGCAGAGAATAACCAGCCCCCGGCGAGGAGGGCCGCTCCGGAGGCGCGGTCGAGGATCACCCGCTCATCGAAGATGACGGACAAGGCGATGAACAGGAGGATGATGACCAGCAAGATCGTGCGCGCGTCATCCCAGACGCGGCCCTTGCGGATGATCCAGACCGCCGTGCCGGCGAGAAGCACCGCGTAGAGCGCGATCAACGCGAGGAGCGCCCACGCATCGTCCGGCTCCCGGGTGCGATCGAACAGAGTCGAAAGCCCGTGCAGCACCAGCGCCGCGCTGACGACGTAGAACGGGTTGCCGACCCAGATGAAACGCAGAAGTGATCGCATAGATCGACCCTCCTCGTTAGCGTGGGGTACGAGTCACACACTCTTCAGTTCAGAGCTCGATCGAGAGGCCCGAACGTCCTCCCGCGCGACAGGGGTGTCGCGGGAGAGGCTCGCGCCCTCGCGTCATCGGTCAAGACGTGGCACGGCGGCGAGCCGATGCGGAAAAAAAAACGTCCGCATCGCCCGTGAGGTCGCGCTTTCGATGCAGGCCTGTCCCTACATCCTTTCGAGCGGTTCGATCCCGAGGATCCGCAACCCGCTCGCGAGCACGTTCTTCACGACGGTGAAGAGCAGAAGGCGTGCCTTGGCGATCTCGTCGGCCTCGTCCTTGACGCGCAGGCTGCGGTAGCCGACATGCAGCGCACGCGCGAGCTCGAGGAGGTAGCCCGCCAGCACCGACGGCTCGTGTTGCCGCCCGGCCTCGGTCAGCATCTCGCCGTAGCGCGCGACAAGGCTGACGAGGTTGTGCGCCTCTTGCTCGACGAGGCACGACACGTCGGCCTGCGGATCGAGCTCGACGCCGCACTTGCGGAGGATACCGGCGATGCGGGCGTGCGCGTTGACGAGGTACGGCCCCGTGTCGCCCTCGAAGGAGATCGCGCGCTCCCACGAGAACTCGTAGTCCTTGATGCGCTGCTTGCCGAGGTCGCTGAAGAAGATCGCGGCCTTGCCGATCGCCTCGGCGACAGCCTCCTCGTCGTCGATCTCCGCGCGCTTGTCGACGTTCTCGCGCATATACGCGAGCGTGCGGCTTTTCGCTTCGTCGAGGAGTGCCTCGAGCGACACGACGTTGCCCTTGCGCGTCGACATGCCGAGCACGAGACCGAAGTTGACGTGGACGCAGTCCTGCGCCCAGTCGTAGCCCATGAGCCCGAGGACCTTGAAGAGCTGCTGGAAGTGCAGCGACTGCGCCGACGCGACGACGTACAGCAGCTTGTCGAACGCGAACGTCTCCTTGCGGTAGAGCGCAGCCGCGACGTCACGCGTCATGTAGAGCGTCGCGCCGTCGGCCTTGCGCAGGAGCGCGGGCGTGTCGAAGCCGTGCTCGCGCAGATCGATGACCAGCGCGCCCTCCGACACCGACGTTAGCCCTTTCGCGTCACAGTCCTCGACGACGGCGTCCATCTTGTCGTTGAAGAACGACTCGCCCGTGTAGTGGTCGAACTGGACGCCGAGGCGATCGTAGACCTTCTTGTAGTAGTCGAGACTCGTGTCGCGGATGCCTTGCCAGAGGCGCATCGCCTCCTCGTCGCCGTCTTCCTGGCGACGGAACCAATCGCGTGCCTCGTCGGTGAGCTCCGGGTGCTCGCGCTCTTCCTCGTGGTACTTGACGTACAGCTCGTTGAGCTTGTCGAGGCTATCGATGACTTCGGGTCGTCCCCACTTCTGCAGCCCGACGATCTGCTTGCCGAACTGCGTGCCCCAATCGCCGAGGTGGTTGATGCCGACCGTCTCGTAGCCGAGCTTCTCGAACAGCCGGTACAGCGCCCCGCCGATGATCGTCGAACGCAGGTGGCCGACGTGGAATGGCTTCGCGATGTTCGGCGACGAGAAATCGATCGCGATGGTCTTGCCGGCGCCCTCGTCCGAGGTGCCGACGTCGATGCCATGTCGGATGGCATCGTGCAAGATCGTCGCGGCGAACCGATCTCGCCGCACCGTGAAGTTGACGTACGGTCCCGCCGGCTCAGCGCTCTCGAGCAGCTCGAGGTCGTCCGCCACCTGCGCGGCGATGTCGCCGGCGATCTGCGGTGGGGCCTTCTTGAGCGTCTTCGCGAGCACGAAGCACGGAAACGCGAAATCGCCCATCTCCGGCTTCGGCGGTCGGACGATCGCTGCGTCGACCTGCTCGGGGTCGAGTCCGGTATGGCGGCTCAGAAGCGCGACGGCTTCGGCGCGAAACGGGTTCACGGTACGTTGACTCCGCGGTGCGGCGAGATCGGCAATGGAGATCGGATCAGAGGTTGTCGACTACGAGGTCGCCGACCTCGGACGTCGAGTAGCCCATGCGGCCGGCCGACATGCTGTCGAGCTTCTTGACGACCTTCTGCACCGACGCCTCGATCTCGTCGGCGGACTTGTCGTCGCCGGCGCTGTAGCGCAGGAGCATGGCGAGGCTGCAGATGGCTGCGAGCGGGTTGATCACGTCCTTGCCGGTGTACTTCGGCGCCGAGCCGCCGATCGGCTCGTACATGCTGACCCCGTCGGGGTTGATGTTGCCGCCTGCGGCGATGCCCATGCCGCCTTGGATCATCGCGCCGAGGTCCGTGATGATGTCGCCGAACATGTTCGGCGTGACGATCACGTCGTAGTACTCGGGGTTCTTGACCATCCACATGCAGCACGCGTCGACGTGGTTGTAGTCGATCTCGATGTCCGAGTACTCCTTCGACATCTCCTGGAAGATGCGCCACCACAGATCGTGCGCGTACGTCAGCACGTTCGTCTTCGCGACGAGCGTCAGGTGCTTCCGCTGGTTGCGCTTGCGGGTGAGCTCGAACGCGTAGCGCAGGCAGCGCGTCACGCCGGCGTGCGTCGCGATCATGAGCTGCGTGGCCACCTCCATGTCGGTGTCCTTGTGCGCGAAGCCGCCGGATCCGACGTAGAGGTCCTCGGTGTTCTCACGGACGACGACGAAGTCGATGTCGTCGGGGCCCTTGTCCTTCAGCGGACACTCGACGCCCTCGTAGAGCTTGACCGGACGCAGGTTGATGTACTGCTGCAGGCCGAAGCGCGTGTCGAGCAGGAGGCCCTTCTCGAGGATGCCGGGCGCGACGTCCGGGTGACCGATCGCGCCGAGGTAGATCGCGTCGTACTTGCGAAACTCGTCGAGCGCGCCTTCGGGGAGGATCTCGCCGGTCTTCAGATAGCGTTCACCGCCGTAGTCGAAGTGCTGCGTCGAGTACTCGAATCCGTTCTTCTTGCTGACTGCCTCGAGGACCTTGAGGCCCTCGTCGACGACTTCCGGTCCCGTCCCGTCTCCGGGGAGAATCGCGAGCTTGAGCACGAGCTTGCCTTTCCGATGGTTCCGCTGTGGACTCCGCTGCGCGCGGAGCGGGGGGCTTTCAAAACCCGGAATCCTACCAAATGGGTGCCGTGTTTTCAGTTGTCTGTTGAGCGAATCTGCGGATGTCGAGGGCGCGGGGGGATTTCGGTGGCCAGGGCTCCGGGCCGGGGCGTGTCCTGTGCCCATCAGACGGATCTCGCGCCGCGCCGTGCTCGTGGCCTGTATGGCCCTCACCGTCTCCGCCCCCGTGGGGATGCGACGGCCTGCGCGTGCTTCTCGTCGACGACGGTATGGATTACACTCGGCCCGGTGGTGAGCCGAGCAACCGTCGGTCGCAGTTCGCTCCTCCGAGTGACGACCGGTGATTTCCCTGACATCGCGCTCGGGAGCCCACCGACAACGACACCCTTAACGACATGGCCGACACGACACCGATGCCCGACGAGCGCGGGTTCTTCGGGCCCTACGGCGGACGCTACGTCCCCGAGATGCTGATCCCGGCGCTCGAGGAGCTCGAGACGGCGTACCTGAGGTGGAAGGACGATCCGGACTTTCAGCGCGAGCTCGACGAGCTCTATAGCGATTACTCGGGACGACCCACGCCACTCTATTTCGCGCGCAATCTGACCGCGCATCTCGGCGGCGCGAGGATCTACCTCAAACAGGAAGGGCTCGGCGCGACCGGCGCGCACAAGATCAACCACTGCCTCGGCCAGGCGATTCTCGCGGCGCGTATGGGCAAGAAGCGGTTGATCTGCGAGACCGGCGCCGGCCAGCACGGCCTCGCGACGTCGACGGTCGCCGCCCGCTTCGGCTTGCCGTGTGTCGTCTACATGGGCTCCGAGGACGTCCGCCGCCAGGCGACGAACGTGTTCTGGATGCGCCAGCTCGGCGCCGAGGTTCGTCCGGTCGAGGATGGCACGCGGACGCTCAAGGACGCGGTCAACGCGGCGTTGAAGGACTGGACCTGGAACGTCGAGGGCACGTACTACCTGCTCGGCTCGGCGCTCGGGCCGCATCCGTACCCGACGATCGTGCGCGACTTTCAGGCCATCATCGGCCGCGAAGTGCGCCAGCAGATCCTCGAGAAGGAGGGGCGCCTTCCGGACGCCCTCGTCGCGTGCGTCGGCGGCGGCTCGAACTCGCTCGGGCTGTTCGCCGATTTCCTCGACGACAAGTCGATCCGCATGGTCGGCGTCGAGGCCGGCGGCCGCAGCCTCGAGAAGGGCGAGCACGCCAGCCGCTTCGCCGGCGGTCGAACGGGCGTCGTCGAGGGATACAAGTCGTACTTCCTGCAGACCGACGACGGTCAGGTGCAGAAGACCCACAGCGTCTCTGCCGGGCTCGACTACGCCGGTATCGGCCCGCAGCATGCGCTCTTGCGCGACCTGGAACGTGTCGAGTACGTGCCGGCGTTCGACGAGGACGTTATTGCGGCGTTCCAGCTGCTCGCGCGCACGGAGGGCATTCTCGCCGCGCTCGAGTCGTCGCACGCGCTCGCGTGGGTCGTCGCGAACGCGGGCTCGTTGCCGAAGGATCAGATCGTCGTCGTCAATCTCTCCGGTCGCGGCGACAAGGACATCTTCATCGTCGCCGATGCCGTGCGCGATCAGGCGTGGATGGACTACTGCAAGGAGTACGCGGAGGGGAGGATTCGATGACCGCGGGCGACAGCGGATCCACGGATCGTATCGCGCGAGCGTTCGAACGCATCCGTGCGGACGGGCGAGTGGGGCTGATGACCCACATCGTCCTCGGCTACCCGACGCTCGACGCGTCGCGCGAGATCGTCGATCGCATGGTGGCCGCCGGCGTCGATCTGATCGAGATCCAGATCCCGTTCTCCGATCCGACCGCGGACGGGCCGGTGATCACGCAGGCGTGTCAGACGGCGCTCGATGCGGGCATTCGCGTGGAGGACGCGTTTGCGTTTCTCGAGGACGTCTCGGCGCGTTACCCTGACACGCCGTTCCTGTTCATGAGCTACTTCAACATCGCGTTCGCATACCGCTGCGAGGTCAATGGCGGGCGCGGTGGCGAGGACGGCGTGCGCGGGTTCGTCGCGGCGACTGCCGCCGCGGGCGGTAGCGGCCTGATTCTGCCTGACGTGCCGCCCGACATGACCGACGACGGCTACCCGGAGGCTTGTGCCGACACCGGCATCCACCCGGTTTGGGTCGTATCGCCGAATGTCAGCGACGACCGTCTGCGCGTGGTCGGCGAGGTCGCTTCGGGGTTCCTCTACGCGACGTCGCGAACCGGCACGACGGGCAAGGACGTCGACATCGAGACGAAGCGGCTGACGGGTTTCCTGGCGCGGGCGCGCGACATTTGCGGCGTACCGCTCGCGGTCGGGTTCAGCATCTCGAGTCCGGAGGACGTCGAAAGCCTGCGCGGCCATGCGGACGTCGCGGTCATCGGCACGCACCTGATTCGCGCGTACGAAGGGCTCGGTGCGGACGGCGTCGAGCGCGAGGTCGCGCGACTGCGCGGAGATCGGGCGGAGTAGGCTCCTCGGCCGTTGACACGGGCTGCTAGGGCGACACGAGATCGAGATCCGGATCGAGATCCGGATCGAGATCCGGATCGAGGTCGCGCTCGTTCCTGCCATCCGGCTGTGCGCGCCACCAGCGCGTCCAGGCTCCGCGGCTCGATCCGGTGCGCAGGCCGGAGATTCTCTCGAGAGCCCTCGCGGCCGCTCGGCGGTGGTAGTCGTCGTCGAGCAGGTCGATCAGCACCGGAACCGCCGGTCGGTGACGCGCGTGGCCGAGCACGCGCGCGCAAGAGCTGCGAATCGCCGCCTCGTTGCCGCGATCCTTCAGCGCGTCGACGACGGCGTCGAGCGCTCCGTCTTCGTTGCCGATGCGACCCAGCGCACCGATGGCGGCGAGACGCACGGCACGGGACGCGTCGTTGCGGACGAGCTGCGTCAGGAGGAACACGTGCTCTTCCGTCGCGATCAAGCCGAGCTGCACGACGAGAGCGGCACGCAGGCCGGGCGTCCGTGTGCTTTCCAGCCGCGCAAGCAGAAGGGCCGCGAGCTCGCGGTCCGCGCGTCCCGACGTATCCAATCGCTCGAGGGCGCGTCGCCCCAGTGCCGCCGTGTCGCGATCCGAGGACTCGCAGAGATCGATGATCTTGGCGACGACGCGGGGATTGCCGGATGCTCCGGCTGCCGCGATCAACGCAGGCTCGCGACGCATCCGCCCGATCGCGAAGAGGGCGTCGTCCGCGCTGTCATTCTCTCGAGCGACGAGCGCGTCGACGATGGATCGCGGACATGGGGCCCAGCTCTGCGCCAGGTGGCTCAGCAGCGCATCGACTCGTTCGTCCTGCGATGCGGTCGCGGTCGGAAGGACGGCCGTGACGAACTCGAGGTCCCGGCTCGACTCGAGCGACCGAAGCACGTTGTCGAGGGCCGGCGGCTGTGTGTTCTTCAGACGTTCCGAGAGAGCTTCGATGCGTTCGGTCAGCTCCTGCTGCGTCTTCTGCAGCGCCAGTACCGCGGGCGGGGCGCCGTGCTCGCTGGCCTGGTCCACGAGGCGCGTGGGCCACGCTTCATTCTGAGCGCGGTAGTTCTCGTGAAGCTCGTGGACGGCCGCGCGCAGCTCCTCGAGGACGGTCGCGACCGAGCTCTCGCCGTCGCCTTGCTGGCCGTCGGCGACCATCAGCCGTGTCGTGCCGAGGAGAAGGACGGCGACGCACGCGATCGCTCGGTAGATGGGCTGGGCTCGTCGCATGGGCATCGATCAGATCTCCCGAGTCCCGACGAGCTCTCTTTTCACGTGCGGCATCTGGTCGCGCACGAGTCCTCCCGGCGCGAACAGGGCAGACGAGTAGAGGATGCGGAAGTCACTCTCGACCTTGAGGATGATCGTAGCGCTGTCGAGGCTGACCTCCCCGCCCGACTGCACGCTGTCCTCTCCGATGAGCGAGCCGACGATCGTCGCGTCGCCACCCGACTGCACGTGAATCGTCGGGGCCCAGCCGGCTACGATCACCAATCCGGTCCACTCGAACGCACCGCCGATGGTCAGGCCTGCCCTCGCGCGCGGTGTGTTGTTCGTGTCGGTGTTCGGGTCGTAGTCGTCGCGGATGACGAGGATGCCGGCACCGGTGAGGCTCTTGCCCGCTGGCACCGTCAGGTTGCCCGTCACGAACGTGATCCGAGGGTCGCTCAGGTTGCCGTACTCACCGGAGTGAGATCCTTGGCCGAGTCGATTCGCCTTCGACGACGCGTGGTGGCGATTCCACAGGTCCCACGCGTATTCCTGCACGTCCGGCGCGTCGGAGATGACGGGATACGGGTGCGTATCGGATGTCGCATCGGAGATGTCAAAATACGTCGACGTCGGAGCCGGCGTCACCTCGCTGGTCGGATCGCTCGAACCCGCGGAGTACTCGAACCAAGCCTGCATGTTGAACTGCCCGATGTCGGTCTGTGACGCGCAGATCGGGAACGGGTGCGGGTAACCGGCCGACGGGGCGGGGGTCCTCTCGTCGTCGTCGCCGCCGTGGTAGAGGTAGTCGAACGAGTGGTCGAGCGCACTGACTTGGAACGGCACGTCCGTCGTTTGATACGACGCCGGCGATCTCTTGACGCGGACCCACGTCGAAGGGTCGGTCGCGTCGACGCTGGATGTCCAATCGAACCCGCCGAGCGGGCGCTCGAAGCCGCCGTTGCCGCAGTAGAGCGGGGTCTCCGGCAAGTAGACCGAGCTGCGGACCGCGAACTCGATGCCGCGCACGAGCCAATCCGTGCCGTCCCATGTCGAGTCGTCGGGTGCGACGTTCGACTTGCTCACGTGGCTTCCCACCGCGACGCGGCCCCAGGCCCGGATCGTGCCGACGCCGTCGGCCATCGAGACGTCGCCTTCGAAGTACATCTGGCCGCCGGCGAAGTCGACCCAGCCGGCCGTTCCATTCGTTTCTGATCTCGGCGCGAGTTCGCCGCCTTCCTTGATGCGCGTCAGAGCGATCGAGGCCGCGGATTCCGCGATCTGTCGCGCGACAAACGTCGCCTGATGCGTCGCGTTCGCGGAGCTCTGTGCGAGCACGGCGCTGACGCTGACGGCTGCGAGCGTCATCAGGCCGATGCTGAGCAGTAGCACGAGGATGGCCGCGGATCCTCGCTGACGGGCTCGCTGAACAACGCAGTTTGGCGCGGTGGCGATCATGGCTGGCGTCGTCAATCGGTTGTCTTCCCAATCAGGCGATACAGCGAGACGGACCGCGTGTACTGGCCGGCGTCGAACTCGACGACCAGCTCGAGCGGCACCAGCTTGAGGTCCGTCCCCTTCGATTGGTTGCCGAGGTCATCGTAGGCATCGCCGTCGAAGTTGAGGTCCTGCGGTCCTCCGAGCTCGTCGGGCACCTTCGACTCGTTCGGGAAGCACGTGACCGTGATCGTGCCGGAGGGCAACACAGGAACGTCGGTCGACTGCCCATCGAATTGGGCGAATACGCTGCCGATGCCGACCAGATTGGCCAGATCTTGCGGCTCGTTGGCGATCGACTGGATCTCCGCGACCTTGTCGCGCAGAACCGACGTGGCCACGAAGGAATCGAAGCTGCTCGCCTGCACCTGGCGCGATCGGAGGATCGCGGTGTGGGCCGTCAGACCGATGACGGTCAACAGCGTCAGCGCCATCGCGACTTCCAGCAGCGAGAAACCCGCTCGTCGATCACCGGCGCGAATCGTCCTCATCCCTGACACCTCATTCCCGGAGCGCGACCCGCTCGACCAGCAGGATGTCGTTCTCGAAGACGAACTGATCGTCGCTGTCTCGAGCATTGCATCGCAATGTGAACGTCAGCAGTCGTCCCGCTGGTGACGGCGTGGCGACGACGCTGAACATCTCGCCGGTTCGCGGCGCGAACCGGTCGGGAATCAGCAGCTCGACCACAGCCACGCCGTTGATCGTCTGCGTTCTCGTGTCGTCGTCGGCCGTGCCGAGGGTCTTGTCCTTCCCTTTGCCCCGATTCCACACGGCGCCCAGCGAGATCCCGCGTCCGATGACGAGGCCCGCGTTAGGGTATCGGCCCGGGTGTGGACCGTAGACGTACACGTGATCGCTCGAGAACGTGCGCGTGCCGGTCTCCGTGTCGAACGACTGCAGGAGCGCGAAGCGCAGGCAGTGGAAGTCCGTCTCGCTGCCCGGCTGCAGAAGGAGGTAGGCGGGATCGGACGTCAGCGCCTGGCTCGCGAGCCGCACGATGCGGTTGAGGGCGTCGCCGGCCCGGCGATGGATCACGCCGCGTATCTGCCCCTGCGTGACGGCATCCTGGGCGTTCGACATCGTCGAGACGGAGATGGACACGACGACTGTCAGGATCACCGTCGCGACGGCGACCTGCAGGAGCGTGAATCCACCGTTGAGCTGCCTCGGCCCGTTGCTCGACCCGATCGAGCGCATATTCCCACCTTCGTGTGACTTTGGTCCTCTCTACTGACATCGGCCGCACGAGCGATGGGGGCGTACTGAAAACGGCGAAGGCGCAGGTCGACGCCGCCGATTATCGGAGCCGTGAGCGGTATGCCGGGAGTCCGAACAGCGCTCGCGCCTCGGGCTTCACGAGCGTGATGATCGCGAAGACGCCGAGCACCGTGCCGACCGGCATCCAGAAGCAGGCCCATGCGGAGCCGACGAGCGCGAGGGTCCACCCGCGCCTGCGGCGGAACGCGACACCGGTCGCAACGTACATCGCCGCGGACAGGACGATGAACACCATCGCGGCACCGATAATCCAGATGAACACGTCGAAGATCTCGAAGATGTCGTCATGCGAGGAATGTGACGCATCCAACCGCGCCTCGATCTCGCGACGCGATCGTTGGTGCGTCTCTTCCTCATCGCCGAACCTCGACTTCGCGTCGGGCGATCTCACCTGCACGGTGGTGCGCCGCTCATTGCTTTCGGCCAGGTCACGCTCGAGCTCGCCGAACGTGAACTGCATGACGGCGAGTTGGAGAACCAGCACCGCCACGCCGGCCAGGTGCATCCCCGCGGCGATGAAGTAGAAGATCGACAGAAGACGGCAGTGCTCGCGGACGCGCTGCGTGCTCTCGCCGCTATCGGGTGTCGTCATGCTTCGCCCCTCCGGTTTCGAGTGGTCAGCGTCAGAGTCGCTGCAAGTGGAACCCGCCGTCGACGTCGAACGCGGCGCCGGTCGAGAAGTCGAAGTCGCCGCCCGTGAGCGCGCGCACGGCCCGCGCGACGTCCTCCGGCTGTCCCCAGCGGCGGAACGGCGTCAGACCCTCGGCGAAGAGCTTGTCGTACTTGTCCTTCGCCGCGGCGGTCATGTCGGTCGCGATGATGCCCGGTCGGACCTCGTTGACGGGGATCTCGTAGTCGGCCAGCGCATCCGCGAAGAGCTTCGTCAGCATGCCCGTCCCGGCCTTCGCCAGGCAGTAGTCGCCGCGCAGCACGCTCGACGTGTACTCGGACAGGCTCGAGATGTTGACGATGTAGAGCCGCCGTTCCGGGTGCTTCTCGCGCATCTCGACCATCCACCGGGCGACGGCCTGCGTCAGGAAGTACGGGCCTTTCAGATTGACGTCGAGCGTGCGGTCGTAGTGCTCCTCGGTCGACTCGAGCACGCTGATTCGCTCGCGAGGCGCCAGCGCGGCGTTGTTGACGAGCACATCGAGGCGGTCGAACTCGGCGCGGATCGCGGCGACGAGCGCGTCGCGGTCGTCGCGGCTCGAGATGTCGGCGCGGACCGCGAGCGCGCGGCGGCCGACGGCCTCGATGTCGCGGACGACCTCCTCCGCGGCGTCAGGACGGGTCGCATAGTTGACGACGAGATCGTATCCGGCACGGGCGAGCTCGACGGCGATGGCGCGGCCGATGCCGCGAGAGGCTCCAGTGACGAGGGCGACAGGGGACATGCGGGATGGTAGGGGGCTCGAAGGGCGGCCAAAGGCCAGAAGGGCAACTGACGCTGGATTCCTGTCGGCGGACGCGATAGGTTGCGCCCACCATGAGCGATCAGACTACACCCCACGCCTCGGATGGCAAAGTCCGGGTCCGCTTCGCGCCGTCTCCGACCGGCTACCTGCACATCGGCGGAGCGCGTACGGCCCTGTTCAACTGGCTTCTCGCGCGCGGCTCGGGCGGCGCGTTCGTGCTGCGCATCGAGGACACCGACCGCGAGCGATCGACGCCCGAAGCGACGCAGGTGATCCTCGACGGCATGCGCTACCTCGGCCTCGACTGGGACGAGGGACCAGAGGTCGGCGGCGAGTACGGTCCGTACTTCCAGACCGAGCGCGACGCGGTGCACCGCGAGATGGTCGATCAGCTGCTCGCGGCGGGGAAGGCGTACCGTTGCTTCTGCAGCAAGGAGCGCCTGACCGAACTGCGCGAGGGTCAGGAGAAGCGCAAGGAACGCCGCCACTACGATCGTCGCTGTTTCGCACTCTTGGCCGACGAGATCGAGTCACGTGTCGCGGCAGGGGAGCCGTCCGTCGTGCGTTTCCGCGTGCCGGAGGGGAGCACGGTTGTCGACGATCTGATCCGTGGTCGCGTTTCCATCGACTGCGCCGAGATCGAGGACTTCATCATCGCGCGAGCGGACGGCACGCCGGTCTACAACCTCGCGGTCGTCGCCGACGATCATGGCATGGGCATCACGCACGTCGTGCGCGGCGAGGACCACCTGACGAATACCCCGAAGCAGGTCCTCATCTTCGAAGCGCTCGGCCTGCCCGTGCCGCAGTACGGCCATATGTCGCTCACGCTCGGTCCGGATGGCGGGAAGCTGTCGAAGCGCCACGCCAAGCTCGGAATCATGGTCGCGGTTCGGGAGTACGAGGAAAAGGGCTACCTGCCCGAGGCGATGATCAACTTCCTCGTGCGGCTCGGCTGGTCGTACGACGACAAGACCGAGATCTTCTCGCGAGACGAGTTGATCAAGCTCTTCTCGCTCGATCGCGTCGTCAAGTCCGGCGCGGTTTACGATCTGAAGAAGCTCAACCATCTCGGTGCTCACTACATGCGCGAGCGCCCGGCGGACGAGGTCGTCGCGATGGCGATCCCGCACCTCGTGCGGGCCGGACTCGTCTCGGAGGGCGACGCTGCAGAGGGCGGTGCGCAGCACGAGCGCATCCGCCGCATGGTCGCGCTCGCGAAGGATCGCGTGTCGTTCGTCGCCGAGATCGTCGACGCGGTGCGGTACTACTTCGAGGACCCGCAGGAGCCCGACAAGGGTGCCAAGAAGGGGCTGCGCAAAAAAAAGAACGCTGTGCCGCTCGTCAAGCGATGGGCCGAGAAGCTCGACGCCGACTTCCCCGGCGACGGCTGGGGTCTCGATGACCACGAAGCGCTCGAGGCGCACGCGACGGCGTTTCTCGAGGCGGAGGGAGCCGGCCTCGGCGATCTCGCTCAGCCGGTGCGCGCGATGGTCTCCGGCCGCGGCGCGACGCCCGGGCTCTTCGAGGTGCTCGCGATTCTCGGCAAGAAGACGTGCCTCGAGCGACTGGCGCGGATCGACGATTGGGTCGTGATCGCGACCTCGTGATCACGCCTCCGTCTGGTTGACGGCAGCCTGAGGTGCCAGCCATACGGTGACGACGCGCTGTAGCTCGTCCTGTCGCACCGGTTTCGACAGGTAGTCGTCCATGCCGGCGGCCAGGCAGCGTTCGCGGTCGCCCTCCAACGCGTTGGCCGTCAACGCGACGATCGGGACGGAGAAGCCGCGTTCCCGCAGCTCGCGCGCGGCCGCGAAGCCGGAAAGAACCGGCATCTGGCAGTCCATCAGGACCAGGTCGAAATCGCCGTGCTGCGCGCGATCGACCCCGATGCGTCCGTTCGCGGCGATCTCGACCTTGGCGCCGAGCTTCTCGAGCATGCGCCGGCCGACCAGCTGATTGATCCGGTTGTCCTCGACCAGCAGGACGCGACGTCCGGACAGGAGCGGCGCTGCGTCGCTGACTGCGCGCGCTGACTCGCCCTCCACGCTGACCTCTCTCAGGCTGAGCAGAGCCGATTTGAGACTCTGGGGGCGAGCGGGCTTGGCGACCTTCTTCGCTACGAGGTCCGACGAGAGCTCGCCCTCCTGCGGCGCGGCACCCGAAGTGAGCAGCACGACATGCAGGCCTTTGTCGCGAACGAAGCGTGCGAGCTGCAAGCAGTCCATGTCGGGCAGCCGCTGGTCCAGCAGCGCGACCTCGATCGTCCGGCCTGCGCTCTCCGCTCGCGCGACGCACTCCGACGCCTCGGCGCCGCTGGCGGCGCATTCCACGTTCAAGCCCCAGCGCCGGAGCTGAGTCGCCAGGACGCGTCGGGAGTTGGCATCGTCATCGATGACCAAAGCGTGGAGGTCGCGCAAGGCGGTCTCGGTCGGCTGCGCAGTGGCTCCGGTCTTGCTGAACGGGAGGTCCAGCTCGAAGAAGAAGCGGCTTCCTCTGCCCCTCTCGCTCTCGACTGCCAATTCGCCTCCCATCAGCTGCACCAGCTTGCGGGAGATCGAGAGCCCCAATCCCGTGCCGCCGAACCGTCGCGTGGTCGACGAATCAGCCTGTGAGAAGGACTCGAAGATCTTCTCCTGCTCTTTCTCGCTGATGCCGATGCCGGTGTCCGCGACCGAGAAGCACTGCATCACGCGTTCGTCGCACGATACGGTGGGGCGGACGGTGAGGTGAATCTCGCCCGTCTTGGTGAACTTCGCGGCGTTGCCGAGCAGGTTCGTCAACACTTGGCGCAGGCGCACCGGATCTCCGACCACGCACGTCGGTGTGTCGGGATCGACCTCGCAGATCAGTTCGATGCCCTTGGCATGGACCGTATCCGCAAGCGCTTCGGCGACGTCGAACACAGCCGTTTCCAAGTCGAAGGGCAGCTCCTCCAGCTCGACCGCTCCGGCTTCGATCTTCGAGAAGCTGAGAATGTCGTCGATGATCCCGAGAAGCAGCTCGCCGGAGCTACGGATGATCTCGGTCGAGTGTCGCTGGTCGTCGTCGAGGGGCGTGTCGAGCAGAAGATCCGTCATGCCGATGACTCCGTTGAGCGGCGTGCGGATCTCGTGGCTCATGTTGGCGAGGAACTGGCTTTTGGCGCGGTTGGCCTCGAGAGCCCGATCGCGCATCTTGATCAGCCTGGCGGTGCGATCGACGACGCGCTGCTCGAGACCGGCGTTCAGCCCCCGAAGGCGTTGGCGCGATTCAGTCGCCGCGCTCATCGACTCGCGCAGCGCCGTGTCCAGGACGGCCAGCTCGGCGTTCCTGGCTGCGAGGTGCGGAGGTGGGGGGAGATCCTCGCGGAACGCCTCGACTCTCTTCATGAGGCGGTTCACGGGGCGCAGCACGCAGGCACGCAGGCCGAGCCACACGGACAGGATCAGCGCGATCTCGACGACCAGCATCCAGCGGACTGCCGTCAGAGCTGTCTCGGTCGCCGGCGCCAGGATCGCCGCCTCCGGCCGCTGGACCATGACCTGGAGCGACTGGAGCTCGAGCGACCGGATGGAGGTCACCGGCACAGCGGGCTTCCCCGGCCCCCAGGAGCAGAGCTCATGCCGCGCGCTGTCTCGCAGCACGGCTCTGGTGCCCGGGACGCCGGCGATCGCGTGACGCAGCATCGGGCCGAAGACGACGCACGAGTCGATCGTCATCGAGCAGCCGGCGGACGCGATCTCGTCGTGGACGAAGACGGTAAGCCGCAGGTCGCCCGGCCCCTCGACGGTTCGGCGCAGATCCACGCCCTTGTCTTGCGCCGACCGCCACCAGTCCAAGTGGGCCACGGGGCGAGGCCGCAGCTTGCGGACGCCGTTCTCGGCAGCGACGATCCGATCGCCGTTCGAGTCGAAGACCTCCAGCGTCAGAATCTCGGGATGCGTCTCGCACGTGCGCAGCACGGCGGTCTCCAACCTCAGGCGATACGTTTCGGCTTCGTCGGGGAGGCCGCCGAGATCGAACATCAAGTAGTTCGAGAGATCCACCTGCAGTAGGGCCCTCTCGCTCAGAAGGGCCAACGCCGCGATTTCATGGTCGGCGTGCATGGCAGCGAGCGCGCTGCTCGCATCCAGTCGGCTGCGGGCGTTCTCGATCGCGGCGTCGCGGGAGGTGGTGTACGAGATCCAGCCCAGGCAACCGACGAGAATGGTCGCGGGTACGAGGATCCGGACGATGAGCCTCCCTGCGAGTCCCATTACTCTCTCGCGTGTGGCGTCCGCTTCGCTGCGGCGACCAGCGCGTCGTAGTTCGTGATCCGCGCGTTGTTCGCCCAGTGGCGGTACTTCAGGACCAATCCGGCACCGTCTTCCAGATTCACCGTACCCTGCTCGCGCACCACCCGCTGTCCTTCCGGACCGAGCAGCCACTCGCGGAACACCTTCTGGGACGCGTTCAAGTGCGGCGGGTGGGCGAGGTAGAGCGGACGGAAGTACGGGTAGCGCCCGGCGGCGATGTTCCGCGCGGATGGCTCGACGCCGTCGATCTTCAGAATCTTGAGGTTGCGTCTACGAGCGCTGGAAACGCCGGATACGCCGATCCCAGCGGGCGAGCGCTCCAGCAGTCTCTCGATCGGCCCGCTGCTCTGGAGTCGGATGACGCGCTTTCCGTAATCGGCCTCGGGGTCGCCGAAGATCAGGAGTCGCGTCATGTACCCGACGCCGGATACCTTGCCCTTGCGAGCGAGCACGACGATACGGCCGCGGTCGCCGCCGAGCTCACCCCAATCGGTGATCTTCTGCTGCAGCACCTGGACGAGCTGCTTGCTGGTGATCGAGTCGATCGGGTTGGACGGATGGACGACGGCTACCAACGCATCCCAGGCCACGACGGTCAGCGCGAGCGGTAGCTTGTCCTCGCCGCGAGACTCGAGCCGGTGGCGGCAGGTGCCGCCGAAATCGGCCCCGCCCTGGCCGGCGGATTCGATACCCAAGGTAGCGCCACCGCCGGACAGCCGGATCGAAACCCCGGTCTGCGCGCGGTAGACCTCGGCGCAGCGCCCCATGAACGCCTTCTTCGTGACCCCGCAGCCCCGCCACGTCAGAGACGGAGGCGAGTCATCCTGAGACCGCGTTGTCGGACTGCCGAGAATGCACGCGCAACCGAGGAGCAAAGAACTCCACGGACGTGTGTTTGCCAACATAACGTCTCTTCATCGGCGGAAATCGAGTGTCGGCTTGACGCCCTGTCGGGCAGATCTCGCCGATTGAACGACGGGAGGCTGCGCGGAGTTGCCGACGATGGAGGAGGCGGACTGGCCTGCTCGGCGTGGCGACGTTCGACGACGACAACGGCACCGGCAACCCGATCGACATCGTCGCGCTGAGCCAGGGGCGACTCGTGGGGCTATCGGAGAACGGCGGCGTCAGCCGGAGCAGCAGGCGATCACGCTTTCGCGTGGACCAGCCGTTGGGCCGACCGACCGTCGCCGGCAACACTCAGTTGACCGAGGTGACGGTGGCGGACCAGCTGCGGCACTGACGACCTACTTCCCGCCGATCGAGATCAGGTGGCCGTACGTGCGCAGGTACATGCGACCGCCGGAGATCACCGGCGTCCCCCGGCTGCGTTCGCCGAGCGAATTTCGCGCCAGGACCTTGAACTCGTCGGAGGCGGCGAGGACCCAGACCACGCCGCTCTCGTCGATGCAGTACATCCGGTTCTGCACGCAGATCGGCGATCCGGAGAACGCTGGCCGGCCCTCGAGGCGTTGCTGCCAGATCTTCTTGCCGGTGGCGGCCTCGTACGAGCTCACCACGCCGCCCTTGTCAGCCCAGACGTAGAGTCGGCCATCCTTGAAGAGCGGTGTCGGCACGTAGCCGACCGCGGATCGGATTCGGTACGCCTCGTGGGTTGCAGCCACGTCGCCTTTGCCGCCGCGCCGGGTGGCGACGAGGTAGTTGCCGCCGCCCCCCGAGCCGCACGTGCCGATCACGAGGTCGCCCGCGAGTACGGGCGACGAGACCGTGCGCAGCGAGAAGCACTTGTTCGACCACGCCGGCTTGCCGGTTCGCGCCTCGACGCTCGTGATGCCATGCGCGATGCTGTTGAACACGATCCGCGGCGTGCCGCCCTTCGTCTCGTACACACACGGAGTGCAGTACGACACTCGTGCCGTCGTGCGCGGCGTCTTCCAGCGCACCTCGCCGGTCTTCAGATCGAGACCGAGCAGGCAGCTTCCCGCGTCGACCGTGCCGCGGCCGCCCTGCTCGTTCGACACGATCAGCAAGTCCTCGAACACGATTGGCGACGCGGCGTGTCCGTGACTCGCGACGAATCCACCGAGAGTGCGTCGCCAGAGCTCCTCGCCCGCGTGGCTCCAGGCGACGATTTCATTCTTCTTCGGATTGCAGATGTTGACGTACACCGCGTCGGCCGTCAGCGCCGGTGTGCTGGACGCGAAGCTGTTGCGGTTGTGGACGCGGTGTGGCGCGTTGTCGACGCCGCGCTTCCACCGCATCGCTCCGTCGCGCGTGCTCAGGCACACGAGGTCGAGCGTCTTGCCGTCGTCGACAGACGTCGTCAGGAAGATCTTGTCGCCCCAGATAACCGGCTGCGAGTGGCCGATGCCGGGTACCGCGACGCGCCAATTGGTGTCGGCTTCGGCAAACTTGACGGGAATGCCGGTCGCGTCGCTGAGCCCCGTGCCGTTGGGGCCGCGAAAGCGCGTCCATTCCTGAGCGCGCGATATCTCGGGAGTCGACAGGAGGGCGGCGAGCAGTACGGTGGCGATCAGAGCGGTGAGTCGCATGCGACGGTGTTCTCTCTCGGTCTCGTTTGTTTCGGGGCGATCTCAGCGTGCGGACGACTCGAGCGCGCGGTAGGCCTTCAATGCGGTCTCGTACTCCGCGATGGCCGCGGGGGGCAGCACGCCTCGGCTGCGCTCGATCTGCCGCCGAACCCGTTCGACCAGATACTGTACTTCCTCCCGCCGGGGGCGAAGCGGCTTTCCCGCGACGTCGATGTGGACCGGACTCGAGTGCGCGAAGCGCACGCGTCCGTCGGGGAGCGTCGCGAAGGCGCGCACGGCGATCCACGCCGACCCGTCGATCTGCACGGTCTCGGCGAAGCGCGTTGTCAGCGCGCCTGCGTCCGTGCGCGTCGCCTGGGCGTCGATCGTGCGCACGACTTCGCCATTGACGACGATCTCGAGGCTCGACAACGGCCGCGGACCGACGACCTCGCCGGCGACGCGGAACGAGCGCCCCGCACCGAATGCGGCGCCATCGAACCGGAAGCGGTGTCCCGGCGGCTGGTCGTCGACGCGAACGAACAGCATGGGCTCGGTCGTCACGAAGCTGCGACCGGCATCGAGACCGCGAACCCACGCGTCGTAGTCGAATCCGTCCGGCAGCTCGACATAGACGCGCCCGAAGCCGAGTGGCACCGGATGCACTCCCGACGCCGTGCCGGCCGTCGGCCGCAGCCGGAAGCCGCAATCGAGCAGCGCGTAGTAGTTCGCGAAGCCGAACTCGATCCAGCCACGCTCCGTGCTCCGATCGACTCGCATGTAGTCGGCGGGCTCCTCGCCCCAGTTCTTGAACAGGAACTCGGTGCGCCAGACGTGATTGTTCGACAGCTCGAACAGGTCGACGTTCATGATCGGGACGATCGCCATCGACCACGGCCAGTTGTGCTTGTCGAGCTCGATGAGTCCGCCTTCGCGGCGGGTCTTCGCGGCGATCGGCGCGACCGGCGGCGCGCCTTCGGAAAACGTCTCGCGGTGGTTCAGCAGGAACACAGCGCCAAGCGTGTGCCGCTTGCCGCCGACGCTGAAGATCTCGTACTCCGTGTTGCGCGGCCAGATCACGTGCGTGTCGTCGACGCGGATCAGCTCGCGCCCCGGCTCGGGATTGAGCTTGGCCCCGGCGGTCGCCGACGGGCGGCGCGGTGCCTCGAACGCCTTCGTCACCCAGTAGACGAGCGGAAACGTCACGTTGAGGTCTTCCGCGGCGACGATATTGGGCAGATCCGCAAGGGATCGGTGGACGTGCGTGTCGCCCGAGTACCAGCCGCGCGCGGCCATGTCGATCCAGCGGCGCAGCGGGATGTCGACACGCGCCGGGCGATCGGTGATCCGGAGGTCGACCGACTTCGGGAGGTACTCCTTGCCGCGCTCCGCGATCAGCGTGTAAGAGCCCGGCGGCAGGTCGGCCTCGAATGCGTGCGCCGACAGCGTCGTGTGTCTCTCGAAGCTCCGTCCGCGCTGCCTGTCGTAGACGACGGCCGAGCCGCGTGGGTCGGAGGAGCGCGCGAAGAAGTGCTTGCCGTCGTCACCGCGGATGTAGAGCCGCGCGGCGACAGCCTGGCCTGTCGCGGCATCGGTGATGCGACCGTTGACGCGGACCGACCGATCGTCGCCCAGCGCGAGCGTGCCCGCGAACAGAACCGCGGTCAGGGCGGGTAGCCAGGCGACCTTCCGTGGCGGGCTGTTTGGAATGGGCATGCCGCGACCGTACGCGTGGATCCGCCCGTTCTCCAGGGGATTTCGCGGGCGCCGGACGCGGACGCCGGGCCGTCAGGTCGAGCTCAGACCGCGTCGGTCGTCGGATCGCAGACGACTAGGAATGTCACGCCGGTCGTCGTCGTGATCGGCGAGGCCTTCGAGCCCTTCGGCACGACGCGCAGCGTGCCCTCCTGATACACGACGCCCTGGCTCTCGTACTCGCCCTTCAGGACGTAGTGCTGCACTGTTCCTGCATGCGTGGGCGGATCGATCGTGCCCGCCGGTGCCAGTCGCACCAGAAGCGTCTTCGATCCCGTCGTTCGATCCTCACGCAGAACTTTGACGTGAGGGGTCCCCGCGAACTCACTCGACCCCTGCCACTGGATGGCTGGAGCGTACACGGCCGACACGGACTTCATCGCCTTCTTCGCCTCCGAAGACCTCTATTCGGGAAGTGGAGAGCTTCCCCCTTTTCTATTGATATCGGCACCGGGCGGACCTGACCATGAAACATTCTCGGCAGATCACGATTTTTTTTGCCGCTGCGTGACGCTCGGCCGGGCGATCGCCCCGGCCGATCCGGAATCGCCGCGCATCAGTTGATGGGCATCGCTCGTCGCGTCGCCGCCGGCGAGCTCGAACACGCACCAGTCGTCCGTCGATTCCCCGCTCCAGAGCCGATCGCGGAGCACACGAGCGACGAGTCCGAAGCTGCAACGCGCGTTGATCTCGGCGAGTGGGTGGATCCGTACGTCGTCCGTACGGGGATCGCGCCAGCGGAAGCCGTCGACGACGAACGCGCCGCGGTAGCCGCGTTCGCGGAGTCGCTCGCCGACCGTCTCGACGACGCGATCGACGTCCGGGAGCTCGCTCGAGAACACGCCGTCATCGGGAGGTACGGCGACACCCTGCACCGTTCCCGTGCCGGCCACGACGAGCCGGTGGCTGAATCGCCACCGCGTGCCGACGTCGTCGACGATCCCGCCGGCGCCGAAGTCCTCGACGCGGTCGAGCCACGGCTCCCACACGAGGGGGCCGTGCTCGGCGAAGAGACGTTCGACCCGGCGTCGCTCCGCTGGATCCAGCCGGGCGCCGCGACCGAGCGCTCGCGACCGCCCGGCGGCCGAGAACCGCGCCTTCAGCACCCAGCTCGTGCCGAGCCTCGCGTCGGGGCCGACGGAGACCTGTCGCAGCGCATCCTCGAGCTCGCGAACGTCCTCGACGAGGCGCGCTCCCGGCAACGCGACGTCGAGCTCGCGCGCGATCTCGAGCGCGAAGGCTCGATCGTTGACCGCAGCGGCGACGTCCGGCGCACAGCCGCTCCACACGGCGGCGGACGCGGACGGCGGCAGCGGATCGTCGTGGGCGTCTTTCAGCGAGGGCGCGCCCCGCGCGCGAAGCGCGGCGACGGCGGGCGTCTCGCCCCATGCCAGCACCGCGCCGAACCCTGCGAGCTCGTCGAGCGGGCCGCTGACGAGCGTCGGCATCGCGAGCCCCGGGAGCGGCCCGAGGTGGCGCTCGGCCACCGGCTCCGGGGTCCACAGGACGTCGCCGTCGCGCGCGAACGCCCGCATCGCGGTCGCCATCCGCGAGATGCGTTCCCTGACGCCGCGCGGCAGCGGTCGCCGCGGTGCCGAGCCGCCGATCCCGGCGACGCGCGCCATCTCGGCCTCGCAGTCGAGGTTCGCGACGATCAGCCGCGGCGGGACGGCGGCGTCCGTCACTGGCCGCTCTCTTCCAGCAGACGGATGAACTCTTCGTCGAGGCCCGCGGCCAGGCGGCTATCGCGGTGAAAGGTCTTGCCCTTCGCGAGCGCTGGCCGCAGTGGCCAGGTGACGTTCGCGCAGTAGGCGTCCCACATCGTCTGCTCCGGCTCCTTGAGCTGCTCGAGCCACTTCCAGCCGAAGTACACGTGACCGACCTCGTCGTCGTGGATCTGCTCCACCGCGAGCGCCGACTTCTCGTCACCCGCCTTGCGCATGATGGCGGCCGAGTCCACCGCGTGATCGAGGTTGGCGCCTTCGAATGTCAGCGACATCGCGCAGACGAACTGAATCGGCGTCGAGATCGTCCGGGCCTTGGACCAGAAGTACCCGCTGACGGGGAAATCGCCGAACTCGCCGCCATGGCTGCGCAAGCGGCCGATGTAGAGCCGCGTGTGCCGCTGTTCTTCATAGAGGATCTGCAGGATGCCGCGGCGAAACTCGGCCGGCGCCGTCGGGAACGCGAGCAGCGCCCACGCGAAGAGCTCGGTCGCCTGGAGCTCGTGGTTCGCGTAGGAGTGCAGAATGCGCCGCCGCTGCTGCGGGTCGTGGAAGCCCTCGATCGACGGGACGCGCGTCTTCGATCCCGGCTGGATGCACAGCGCCGGCGGCCGCGACGGCCCCTCGAGAAGCAGCGGTTCGCCGGGGTCGTCGTCGGTGAGGGGTTCGGTCGGCGTCGTCAGCTTGTCGTCGAGCTCTTCCGACGAGATGACTCGAATCGCGAACTCGCGGATCTCCATCGCATCGCTCCTGTCGCCCTGACTGCGGACTCCAACGGGCTGCTCAGGAGTTGTACCGATGTGCGGAGATCTTGTCACGGATGCGTCCGGGACGCTTCTGTGAGGGTGAAGGGACGGTAGTTCCGGGCTCAGCGGCAAGCAGACCCCGAACCCACACAAAGCTCTCGGAGGACACATGAGACGGCTCTCGATCGCGTTCGCGTCTTTGACTCTCGCATGGCTCTTGGCATTCCCCGCGTTCGTTCGTGCTGACGACTTGTTCCGGCGCGGCGATGCCAACACGACGGGGAGCGTCGACATCTCGGATCCGATCTGGATGCTCGGCTACCTGTTCTCCGGCGGCGATGGGCCGAAGTGTCCCGACGCGGCCGATTTCAATGACGACGGGGACGTCGACATCGGCGACCCGATCTTCGGCCTCGGCTTCCTGTTCTTCGGCAACGCGCCGCCGCCGGCTCCCGGGCCGTTCGACTGCGGGGCGGATCCGACCGCCGACTCCCTCGGACCGTGTGACGACGACACGTGCGACGCGCCTTCATCGTGCACCGATCTGTCGTTCGCGACCGTGCTCGCGGGCGCCGCTGGCCGCGCTGCCGACGAGGTCGCGGAGGCGGCGGAGGATCGCGCGTCGACCGACGCGTATCGCTACCTCGAGGATCGCGTCGCGGAGCCGCCGGCCGAGGCGACGGTGATTCTCGAGACATACCACCGTGAAAGCGGCGAGCACGGGTTCTTCTTCGCTCGCGTTCGCGACGGCGGCACGACGATCGACGCGGCCACCAATCTCGCGGGAATCGCGGCGCCCGGCGGCGTCAAGGTGAGCGAGCCCGGCGCGATCGCCGAGGTCACGGTCTCGGTCGACCCCGACATGGCCGCGCTCCTCGGCGACCTCGCTGGCGCCGGCGCGACAAGCGGGGCCGGCGGCGACGGCAGCGTGCTCGACGGAACGGCGACCCTCGTGAGCTTCGAGACCGGTGGCTCCTGCGTCCAGCACGGCCTCTACGGCTACGCGTTCCCGATTCCGGACCGCCGCCCGTCGATGCCGGAGCCGGCCGACGTCGGTCGCTACTTCCAGGCGGTCGTGGCCTGGGATCTGTGGGCCGCGATCTTCGCGCCGGCGCCGCTGCCGCTCGCGCCCGCCCGCGCGCCG